>CAKSKU010000007.1 GCA_934465295.1 uncultured Oscillospiraceae bacterium | reverse complement strand
CTTTTCTCTTGTACTCGTTATTATATCGCACAAAAATACCCTCCTTACTGGGTGTCCAGTAAAGAGGGTACATATCACTTGGGGCGGTTATTTCTTTTTGCTTTCAAGCAGTATCTTAATGATATCGCAAATAAGTATTCCTAAAGTAAGTACTTCAATAATACTCATAAGCAGCGCTCCTTTCCGGGAGCTGAAATCGACCGCCTACCGTTTCTGGTATGCTCATTGTTTCTATTTTATCACTTATGTTGTATTTTGTCAATGTTTTGAAATAAATACAATTTTTTATTGTTTAATATTAATATGAAATTTGTACAGTAAATCAACAGCACTGTTTTCAAGGAAATTATCCTCTGAAAACAGTGCTGCTCGTTTATTTCTTGACAAATTTGCGGAGCAAAAAATAATTCCGCATTCCGAATTCCTAATTCCGAATTTTAATTACTCGTGTTCTTTTCCCTTGCAGAAACAATCTATGTATCTGTCAATGCAGCGTTCGATTATCTTTACCGCATCGTCCTTGCCCTTGACTTCATCAATAACGGTTTCTTTGCCCTCGAGGGACTTATAGACCGTGAAGAAGTGCGACATTTCATCGAAAACGTGCTTCGGAAGTTCGGAAACGTCCTTGTAGGAATTGTATGTCGGGTCGTTGAACGGTATCGCGATTATTTTATCGTCGAGCGCACCGTTGTCGAGCATCGAAATTACGCCGATAGGGTAGCATTTTACAAGTGCGAGCGGTTCGATCGACTCAGAGCAGAGGACGAGGACATCGAGCGGGTCACCGTCGTCGGCATAAGTACGGGGGATAAAACCGTAGTTTGCAGGGTAGTGTGTTGAGGTATAGAGAACTCGGTCGAGCATCAGGAAGCCCGTTTTCTTATCGAGTTCGTACTTCATTTTGCTGCCCTTTTCGATCTCGATAACAGCGAAAAAGTCGTTTTTTGTGATTCTGTTCGGGGAAATATCATGCCAGATATTCATTTATTTATCATTCCTTTCGGTTTTTTCGGTTTCCTTTGCGATATAGATAGGACGTTTTTTTATCTCGGTGTAAAGCTTCTGCTCATAGAGTGCGTTTATTCCTCCGCAGAAAAGCTGCAAGCCGCCGATGAACGTTACAAGGAACGTTATGAACGGTATCTGCCAAGCTGCTGATTTGCAGGCGGAAACTATTGTGACTATAAGCATCACGAGCGAAGCTACGAGGACAATTATCCCCATCAAGACGGAGAAAGCAAGCGGTGCTGTCGAGAACGCCATAATTCCTTCGAGGGAATATTTGAAAAGCTTCCAGAAGTTCCAGGTGGTCGTTCCTGCGGCACGTTCGGTATTTTCAACGGGGATATATTTCGTATCGAAGCCGACCCACGAAAAAATTCCCTTTGAGAAGCGGTTGCGTTCGCTCATCGAGAGGATAGCGTCCACCATCTGCCGTGTCATAAAGCGGAAATCCTGCGCTCCATCGACTATCTGCGTCTGGGAGATGCTGTTTATGACCTTGTAAAAGCTGCGTGAGAAGAATGAGAGCAGCTTCGGCTCGCCCTTTCGGGAAATTCGCCTTGTTGCGGCGCAGTCATATTCGCCCGAAGATACTATATTATACATTTCGGGGATAAGCTTCGGAGGGTGCTGGAGGTCAGCGTCAAGTGTGACAACATAATCGCCCTTGGAATTTTCCAGTCCTGCATAGAGCGCAGGCTCTTTTCCGAAATTCCGTGAGAACGAAACATAGCGGACACGTTCGTCTTTTTTTGCAAGGCTGCGGAGAATGGTGAGCGTTTTATCCTTTGAGCCGTCGTTGATAAAGAGAAACTCGAACGAGAGCTGTGGGTGGGCGTTCATCATTTCGCCGCTGACACGGACTATCTCGTCATAAAACAGCGGAAGCACTTCCTCCTCGTTATAGCAGGGGACAACTACCGAGATCAATTTTTTATCCATCTTAAAATTATTCCTTTTATTCGACCGTTACGGATTTTGCGAGGTTTTTCGGCTTATCTACGTTGTTTCCTCGCTGAACGGCTGTGTAATAAGCGATGAGCTGGAGAGGAACTACCGTTATCATCGGCATAAGGATATCGCTTTCGGTAACGGGAATTTTCACGATATAGTCAACGCTTTCCGCCTCGGGATCCATATCCTCACGGCAGACCATAACGACCTTTGCGCCTCTTGTCTTGACTTCCTTGACGTTTGAAGCGGTCTTTTCAAAAAGGTCACGCTGTGTTGCAACGGCGATAACGGGCATTCCGTCGTCGATGAGGGATATCGTGCCGTGTTTAAGCTCACCTGCGGCGTAGGATTCACTGTGGATATAGGAGATTTCCTTGAGCTTGAGCGAACCCTCCATACTCAAAGCATAGTCAAGACCTCTGCCGATATAAAGCAGGCTGTCTGCGTTCATAATTTTTGAAGCAACGAACTGGTAAGCCGACTTGTCATCGATGCTCTTCTGTATCTTATCGGGTATCTGTTCAAGCTCATGAGTGAGCGCACGGCATTTTTCCTCACTTATGCCGCCGACTGCGTAGGCGATACCGAAAGCGAGCAGATACATAAATGCGATCTGAACGGCGTAAGCCTTTGTCGAGCAGACGGAAATTTCAGGACCTGCGTTGGTGTACATTACCATTTTAGCTTCTCTTGCAATAGTCGAGCCGACAACATTGACAAGCGCAAGCGTGTCTGCGCCGAGCGAGTTGGAAAGCTTCAGAGCGGCAAGAGTATCGGCAGTTTCGCCCGACTGCGAAATTATGATAACAAGGTCTTTGTCGGTGACGAGCGGGTCACGGTAGCGGAACTCCGATGCGATATCGACCGTAACGGGAACTCTTGCGAGCTTTTCGATAACGTACTTTCCGACAATTCCTGCGTGCATAGCCGAACCGCAGCCAACGATGAAAATGTTTTTATAGCTGCGTATTTTCTCGTAGGAAAGTCCGCATTCTTCCTCAAATCTCGGGAGTCCGTCAAAAATACGCGGAGAGATAGTATTTCTTACAGCGGAGGGCTGTTCGTGTATCTCTTTGAGCATAAAATGCTCATAGCCGCCCTTTTCTGCGGCTTCGATATCCCAAGTTGCGGTCTGGAGTTCTTTTTCAATAGGATTTCTGTGAAGATCATAGAATTTTATTGTGTCGGCGGTGATCTCTGCGATCTCGTTCGGTTCGAGCAGGTAATAATTGCGTGTGCGCCGAAGAATAGCGGTCACGTCCGAGGCAATGAAGTTTTCGCCCTCGCCCTTGCCGACTATAAGGGGGCTTTCCTTTCTTACAGCGTAAATTTTATTTTTATGTTCACGGAAAATAATGCCGAGAGCATACGCACCTCTGATATCCGCAAGCGCTTTGGTGATAGCGTCTATCGGGTCGCCCTCATAATAGTAGTCGAGGAGCTTTGCAACGGTTTCGGTGTCCGTTTCGCTCTCGAAGCCGTAGCCTTTGGAGATGAGGAACGCTTTCAGCTCGCGGTAATTTTCGATTATGCCGTTATGAACAATGGAAACTCTGCCGTTTCCGATGGGGTGAGAGTTGATATCGGACGGTTCGCCGTGAGTTGCCCAGCGTGTATGACCGATGCCGCACGTTCCGATGGGTTTTCCCTCGGCTTCAAGCTTTGCCATTAATCCCGTGCCTTTTCCTTCGCCCTCTTCGGGACAGATCTTACCCTTGGCTTTAACGGTCTTTATTCTGTCGCCCTCAAAAACGGCAATGCCTGCCGAATCGTAGCCTCTGTATTCAAGTCTGCGAAGCGCTTCGACAAGGATATCGGCACATTCTTCCTTTCCGACATATCCGACAATTCCACACATTGGCAGCAGCCTCCTTTTTTTCAATAAATTGAAGTTATGACCGTGCTATTTCTTATACAAAATATAATAAATTAAGTTTTTTATACGTTTTGTAAGGTATATCCTCTGAAAATCAACGATTTCTACACGGTATTATCTCTTTAAACAGTTTATTCCTGTATGAATGAGATTATCCATACAGGAATTTGCAAACTGTATTATACTTAATGTAAATTACTTTGTTCCGAAGATTCTGTCGCCTGCATCGCCGAGACCCGGAACGATATACTTGTGTTCGTTGAGTCCGTCATCAATGCTTCCGCAGTAGATCTCAACATCGGAATGAGCCTTGTTTACAGCTTCGATGCCCTCGGGGCTTGCGATGATGCACATAAGCTTTATCTTCTTAACGCCTGCGTTTTTGAGGATATCGATAGTCTTGACTGCTGTAACGCCTGTTGCGAGCATGATATCGGTGATGATAACTTCTCTCTCGGCAACGTCAACCGGGAGCTTGCAGTAATATTCAACTGCGTTCGTTGTTTCGGGGTCACGGAAAATTCCGATGTGACCTACCTTTGCGGCAGGAAGAAGCTCGATGATACCGTCAGCCATTGCAAGACCTGCACGGAGTACGGGAACGAAAGCGATCTTTTTGCCCGAGATCACCTTTGACTTTGCAACGGCAACGGGCGTCTGTATCTCAACAGTTTTAAGAGGAAGATCACGGGTAGCCTCATAGCACATGAGCATTGCTGTTTCGGAAGCAAGCTCTCTGAATTCCTTTGTGCCTGTGTTGATATCTCTCATCATTGAGATCTTGTGCTGAACGAGGGGGTGGTCGATAAGTTTAACATTCTGCATTTATAAATACCTCCAAAAATAATTATTCTTCAATAAGGTCAACTCTGCGCCGGTGCCTGCCGCCCTCAAAATCGGTGGAGAGGAACACATCAACCATTTCCTCGGCAACACCTGCGCCTGTAACACGTCCGCCCATACAGAGGACGTTCGCATCGTTGTGGAGACGGGTGTATTTTGCGGTGTAAGCGTCTGTGCAGAGTGCTGCACGGATACCCTTTACCTTGTTTGCGGCGATAGAGATGCCGATGCCCGTTCCGCAGATAAGGATAGCCTGCTTTACAGTGCCGTCGGTGATCTTTGCGCAGACCTCACGGGCAACGAGCGGATAATCGCAGCTCGTTCCGTCCATACAGCCAAGCTCTATGTAAGGAACACCGAGGTCGTCAAGGTGCTTTATGATCTCTTTTTTCAACGCATAGCCTGCGTGATCGCTTCCGATAGCAATCTTTTCTTTTCTGATATCCATAATGATAGCTGCCGCCCGAAAAAGAACGGCTCTCCCTTCGGAAAAATAATTTATTATAGTATATCACAATTCTGTTATTAAATCAAGTCTTTCCGAAAATATATTCAGCCCGCTTTATTTTGTGAACAATATGTTAAAATGAGAATTGTGCCATATTTTAGCTTGACAAAACGAATGTGAGTTGCTATAATTGTATTTATTGCGAATACAGTTGTTTTTTACACAAGGACGAATATTCGCTTTAAAGAGATGATGATTCAGCCGTTCACGGTCAGGAAGTGAAAAAGTCAATGAACGAAAATTCATTTATAGTAGTAAGCACGGAGGTCCTGCCCGAGGTCTTCCCGAAAGTCCTCGAGGTGAAAAAGCTGCTTGCCTGCGGCGAGGAGAAGAGTTCGGCTTCGGCGTGCAAGAGGGTAGGCATTTCACGAAGTGCTTACTATAAATATCGTGAGTGCGTTTTCACATACGAAGAAAAGCTCACGCAGAAGATAGTGACTTTTTATGCTGTTCTGAGAGATGAACCCGGAGTGCTTTCGTCATTTTTGTCGGAGATACACCTCTTCGGTGCGAATATCCTCACGCTCAATCAGAATATCCCGATAGACGGTGCGGCTGCGGTGACGATAACCGCAAAGCTCCACGGCAGCGGAAGCGAGGCATATTCGCTCGCAGATAAGCTGAAAACGCTTGGCGGAGTTGTTGAAGTCCGTGTACTCTCAGGAGAATAAGGTCAATTTTATACAGTCAGTAATTAAGGGAATATAGATCAAGGAGTAGAGTTTATGGCAAAGATAGCAGTTTTAGGTTTCGGAGTAGTTGGTTCAGGCACAGTCGAGCTTTTCTACAAAAACAAGAACAAGATCGTTGAAAAGGCAGGAACTGACCTTGATATCAAGTATATCCTCGATATCAGAGATTTCCCCGGAAGTCCCTTTGAGGGAAAGTTCACAAAGGACATCAACGATATCCTCAACGATGACGAGGTAACTCTCGTTGCCGAAGTTATGGGCGGCGTGAACCCTGCATTCGATTTCGTAAAGAGCTGTCTTGAAAGAGGAAAGAGCGTTGTTTCCTCCAACAAGGAACTCGTTGCAAAAAAAGGCGCAGAGCTTCTCAGAACAGCAAAGGAGCATAACTGCAACTTCCTGTTTGAAGCTTCGACAGGCGGCGCAATTCCGATAATCCGTCCTCTCCACCAGTGCCTTGCGGCAAACGACATCACAGCCGTTGCAGGTATCCTTAACGGAACAACAAACTTTATCCTCACAAAGATGATAAATGAAAATATGCCTTTTGCAGAGGCTCTTTCCACAGCTCAGAAGCTTGGCTATGCCGAGAAAGACCCGACAGCGGACGTTGAGGGTCACGATGCCTGCCGCAAGATCTGTATTCTCTCCTCGCTCGTTTTCGGCAAGCACGTTTACCCCGACTGGGTTCACTGTGAGGGTATTTCAAGCATCACCGCAGAGGACGCACAGTATGCCGAGAACTGGGGCGGCGCAGTAAAGCTCATCGGCTCGGTAAAGAGAACAGCTGACGGAAAGATCCTTCCTATCGTTCGTCCGGCGTTCGTATGCGGAGCAAATCAGCTTTCAAATGTTAACGACGTTTTTAACGGAATTATGGTTTACGGCGACGCTATCGATCAGGTAATGTTCTACGGCAGAGGCGCAGGCAAGTTCCCGACAGCGAGCGCTATCGTTGCTGACCTTATCGACGCTGCAAAGATGAAAGGCACTTCCATCTCTCAGGTCTGGGAGGACAGCAAGGACAACAGCTTCATCGCTGACTACAAGGAGGACGTTCTTCCGTTCTATGTTCGTGTTCAGGGCGTTTCCAAGGACAGGGCAAAGGAAGTATTCGGCGAAGTCGAGTTCCTCACAAGAGAAAACTGCCCTGCCGATGAGATCGCATTCATCACTCCCGAGATCAAGGAAAAGGACTTCGATGAAAAGCTCACACAGCTTGGCGGAAAGGTTCTCGGAAAGATCAGGGTGCTCAATCTTGAAAGCTAAAACACTATATAAATAATATGCAAAGGGGCGGATTCCATATCCGCCCGTTTTATATCATAGTCTGAAATTGGAATAAATTGAAAAGGAATTGATGAAAATGATAAAGCTCCAAGTACCTGCGACGAGTGCGAACCTCGGTGCAGGCTTCGATGCGCTCGGGTTGGCGCTGACATACTATAATTATGTAAATATGGAAGAAGCGGACGGTATCTTCATAAAAAGCCTTGACGGAACTCCCGTACCCGAGGGCGAAAACAATCTTATCTACGAATCTGCAAAAACGCTTTTCGAGATATGCGGCAGACCGTTCAAGGGTCTGACTATTGAGCAGGTCAACAATATCCCTATGGCGAGGGGCTTGGGAAGCTCGTCCGCCTGCATAATCGCAGGACTTTTCGGTGCGAACAAGCTTATGGGCGAACCGCTCGGGCTGGACGATCTTGTCAATCTCTCGGCGCAGATCGAGGGACACCCCGACAACACTGCTCCTGCGCTTCTCGGCGGCATCGTAACGGCTGTTTTTGACGGCAGGGAAGTTCATTGGGTAAAGCAGGAGGTTTTCACAACGCTGAAATTCGTTGTCGTTATCCCCGATTTTGAGCTTAAGACCGAAAAGGCACGAGCTTGTCTTCCTACTGAGGTCAGCTACAAGGACGCTGTTTTCAATCTCTCCCGTGCTGCGCTGTTCTCGGCTTCGCTCCTCACGGGCAAATATCAGAACCTCCGCACAGCTGTGAACGACAAGCTTCATCAGCCTTATCGTATGGAGCTTATCCCGCACGGTCATGATGTTTTTGAGACCGCATACAGCCTTGGAGCGTATGCTGCATATTTAAGCGGCGCAGGTCCGTCACTTATGGCTATTGTCGATGCGGATAATGAATTTTTCTGCGGAAAGATGAAATTTGCTCTCGAAAAATTAGGACTGAAAAATTGGAAAGTTCACGAATTACATATTGACAACGCAGGTACAAAGCTGTTATAATATAACCAATGAGTTTGAATTGATACACCGAATACTGTGCAAATGTAACAAAAAATCACTGCTTTTTTGTAAAGCACAGCGTTTGTGCGTTTTAGATGGGAACTTGATTCTTTTTTGGAAGAAACGGGAGAGTTTTTTATGGAAATAGATTATTTTTCCGAAACAAGAAAATATGAGGACCAGCTTGACCTGTACAAAAAATTAAACTGGTATAATCTCCCCGGTTATACGGACGAAGAGATCGAAAAGGCTACGAAAAACAGCTTCTATTCCGTCTATGCCTATGACGGATACACGCTCGTCGGACTTGGCAGAGTGGCATCGGACGGACTTACCGCCGCAGTTATGAGCGGTATCTGCGTTCGCCCCGATTATCGCCGACATGGGATAGGCGAGGAGATCGTCAAGCGTCTTGTTTATCACTGCCAGTCGGGAAATTATCAGATGAATGTGCAGATATTCTGCGAGGACAGCCTTCGTCATTGGTATAAAAAGCAGGGATTCGAGGATTACAACCACGGAATGAGAAAATGTATGGTTTTTCCCGAGGATCCGTGCAAGCTGCGCAAGGGCTTCCGTGAGATATACGGCATTGAGCAGATAACCGATATCTGCAGCGATTTTTACTGGTATAATTTCGACGCTTTCGGCGAGTTCAAATATTCCGAAACGCTCGGAACGGACGGTCAGCTCGTACCGAGCCTGTTTATGACATTTTATTCCGAAGACCCCGTCAAATTCAAGGCGGAGATAGATTTTCTCAATGTCAGCGAGTTCCAGATCGGCTGCAAGGGCGTGACTACGCCGCTCAACGCTTTTGATATCGTGAACACGCAGTCACTCGGCTATTCTCGGGATAAGCGTTACAGGATACGTTCGCTGGAGGACGACAATATAAGCTTTTTCTGCGAAAGCTTCCATATCGTGAACGTTATTACTTGATTTTGGAGCAGAATTTCAGATGATTACAGTTACAACTTCTTCGGCAGAAGAAACGATAGCCTTTGCCGAAAAGCTCGGAGCAATGCTCAAAGGCGGCGATATTATCGCATATAAGGGCGGACTCGGTGCAGGAAAGACCACCTTCACAAGGGGACTTGCGATCGGAATGGGTCTCCCCGATGAGGTCTCCTCGCCGACCTTTGCACTTGTCAATGAATACAGAGGAAAGGCACTCACGCTCTATCATTTCGATATGTACCGCATAATGAACGAAGAAGCGCTGGAAACGACAGGATTTTATGACTATCTTTCGGACGACTGCGTAATTGCGGTGGAATGGTCGGAGAACATCGCCGACTGCCTGCCGAAGAACATCATTACTGTTACGATAGAGAATATCGGCGAAGATAAACGCCGAATAGAAGTCAAAGGGGATGAGCGTTTTGATCATTTTGGGAATTGATACATCGGGAAAGACCGCATCGGTAGCTGTTTGCAGCGAAAATGCCGTTCTTGCACAAACTTCTGTCTTAACACGCCTTACCCATTCGCAGGTCATAATGCCGATCTGTACCGAGGTACTGCGCAACGCAGGCATCGGACTTAACGATGTAGACGCAATGGCTGTTTCCAACGGTCCGGGTTCATATACGGGTCTTAGGATAGGCGTTTCTGCTGTAAAGGCGATGAGCTTTGCACTGAATAAAAAGTGCGTCGGAATTTCGACCCTTGAATCGCTCGCATATAATATGCGTGGGTATAAGGGCGTGGTCTGCACAGTGATGAAAGCCCGTGCCGACCTTATGTATACGGCATTTTTCACGTCATATAAGGACGTTATAACGAGGATTTTTGACGATACTATCCTGCCCGAAGCGGATATCATCGCAAGGATAAAGGGCTATCACGGCGATATCGTGCTTGTCGGCGATGCGGCAGAGGAGCTTTATAAGAACAATAACTTTGCCGAAACCGAGAACGTGACCCTCGCACCTCCGCACCTGCGTTTACAGCTCGCTTCAAGCCTTTGCTATGCTTCCTACGAAAAGCAGTTCGGCACGGCAGACGGCTTAAATGCTGAATATCTCCAGCAGACAAAGGCAGAAAAAGACCTCGTTGAGAAACACGCCTGAGACCGCAATGCTTAACTGAACATTAACGCCCTTGCAGGCATCGGACTTGCAAGGGCGTTTTTGCATATGATCAATCTTTAAACCTGCACCGAAGTGCAAATTCCTCAAACAAAGCCGAAAGCTTTTTAAATTAGCGAAATTTATACTAATACTAAACACCAAAAAATAAAGGAAAAAATCTGCGCTGAAATCGCATATATTCAAGATTGTCAGCTTGATTTTTTCTGAATTTTAAGTGGTGTTTAGTATAAAATGCCTGCCTGTTGCTGTTGAACTCGTTATACATATTTTACCACAATATTACTGTCTATGTCAACCTTTTCCGACATAATGTTCCAAAAAATACCCCCAAAAATTCAATTTGGGGGCTGCATCAAATTTTATCAAGTTCAAAATCATAAGCAATAAATTCGATCAGAATGTCCTGCAGCGGAAGAACGAAATGTTTTAGCTCTTTCGTGTGCATTTTTGGGGTCAGTGCATTTATTTTATCCGAATTTTCAATTTGAAGGATATGTCTGTGATATTTTCCGTCTCTGTAACAAAACTCGTTATAATAGTCTCGGCTTGACACACAGTCGATATCAACGATATTTATTGCTTGATATGGCTGAACAAAGAGCCTGTAACGTTCCTCATTGATGTCATCAAGCGTTATTGTTATTGAAGCGTTGTTAATAAAAATTTCTTCCAATGGTGTAGTATGTATTTCAAATTCAGGGAAAATCACTTTAATATTCATATTTTTTCCTCGCTTAAATACTTTGTTTTCGGCAGTCAACGCTACAAGCTGTACAACGATTTTGCCAAGCTTGTCAGCTTTTTTACGGTTGTCAAAACGCCAAAAGTATATACATACTTTACCACAATATTACTGTCTATGTCAACCTTTTCTGATATAATGTTCCAAAAAAATCCCTGAAAATCAAGTTGGAGAAAGAAAAGCTGCGCCTATATTTATCCTCGGGCTAAAATTTTCGGAAAACATATTGCAGTTTTCGTGTTTTTGAGGTAAAATAGCAGTGAGGTGAATGTAAAATGCGAGTTGCAATATGTGATGATGAAAAGCCGATACATATTTTACTTGAAAAATATCTCAGCGAATACGGCTGTATGAGAAACATCGATATTTTCGTTGACAAATTCGACAACGGACACGATCTGCTTCGGGCTTTGAATGAGAGAGACTACGAGATAGTTTTTATGGATTTTCAGATGGACGGCATTGACGGGCTGGAGACCGCACGCCTTATCCGCAGCAAGAACAACGACAGCATTATCATTTTCGTGAGTGCTTATCCCGAGGTCGCAGTCGAATCATACGAAGTGAACACCTTCCGCTTTATCGTAAAGCCGATAGAAAAGGAGAAGCTTTTCAAGGCTATTGACGCTTATCTCAAATCGATAGATTATGACAACCTGCTTATCCTCAGGACGAATAACGGCAATTGGAAAATAAAAATGTCCGACATCATCTATGCGGAGGCGAGTGGCAAGCACACGTTGATACGCACGGTGCAGAAAACCTATGAGGTGCATATTCATCTGAAGAAGATAGGGGAGAAGCTGCCCGAGGAAAAGTTCTGTCGCTGCCAGAGGGCGTATATCGCAGGCTTTGCGCATATAGTGAACCACACCGGCACAGAGATCGTTTTTGACAACGGCGAGAGGGCGATGATAGGCAAGATCTATGCCGTCAAGTTCAAAAAGGCGTTCCGTGATTATATCATGAGATACAATTTAAGGTAGGGCGGCATGTTTTAAAAGCTGCGTAATGCCTGCAAAAAAGCTGTCGGTGTCGGTTATGTTTTCGATAAAGGGAATATGGATAAAAACACATTCGGCGTCACTGCCGATCTGCATAAGATATTCCAGCACGTTATAGTAAAGCTTGTTGCAGAATGAAGTTCCCGCATTGTTTGAGAGACTTGCGCAGAAGCCGCTTTCATCGAAGAGGTTCTTTGCCGCAGTGCAGTCGAACGCAGTTTGCAGGCAGGACTGACCGTTCCGTGCGGTGGTTTCTATGAATATCTTGTTCTTGATAAGCGGCTTTTGTCCGAAGCAAAAGATATATCTGAAATTTCCGTTCGATATGGCATCGATAACGAGTTCCGAGTCTCTGACCTTATCATTCGGCAGAAGCACGGTTTGGAAGCCGCTTGCCTGTTTCAGAAGCATTTCCGAAGATGTGCCACAAAAGGCGGTGAGCAGTATTTTATCCATATATTCCATTGGCTTGTCTCCTTAATTTTTTGTATTATATCATATTTCGGAATAAAAGGCAACCGCACACGGCATTTCGTTCCAAAAAGAGGTGCGTTTGTCGAATTATAGCTGAAGATATTTTCCCGATGAGGTATTATTGATTAGAATATAAAATTACAGCGGTCAATTATGATATCCGCAGTATCAGATCAGAGGAAATTATGGCATACCCGAAATCATTTGGAAAATATTTATTATATCTGCGCAGGAGCAGAAAGCTCACCCTGCGGGGCTTTGCAGCAATGATAAGCGTTTCTCCGTTTTATTTAAGTCTTATTGAAAATGATAAAAAGAGCAATCCGAGCCTTGATATACTTGGCAGGATATACAGCGAACTGAAGTTGAGCAAGGAGGAGATGGAGACCCTGCTCGATCTTCACGCCGAGAGCAACGGCTGTGTAAGCTATGATGTAGCATATTACATCGGAAAGCACAGGGAGATCGAGGGATACATACGCTCCGAACGTGACAAGGCTGGGACGGAATGGGAAGATTTTATTGCGGATATAACCGATCGGTCGGACGACACAAAGCCGGTCGGATGATGTTTTTATTAGGTTTTTTGCGGCGTTTATGTTTTTGGCGGTGGAAGTTTGTTTATGCGTAAAAGCGGTCGGATATGGAATCCGAACCTACGTTAAGATGGTGTTTTTCGTTCATATCCCACCGCTGTTCAAACGTTGTCGGCGTAAAATGCTTATCGCTTTCGCTCTGCGCATTTTATGCCGAGGATAGTTTTGTTTAGGAAAAAAGAATTGGCGCAATTCACATTTTTAGGTTTTTAAAACGGATTTCTCACGTTTTGTTTTACCTTTTTGATGTGAATTGCGCCTTTTTAATTTATAGATATTTCGCTATTTCGGCAATGCCTTTAGCTAAAGTTTAGAGAGTTTCGCTTCTGCGGAAGCGACAAGGTGGCTCCTCGCCCCCTTGACCCCTCGCAAGCTGTGCTCAGCTTGACCAGCTATTTTTTATGGCTTTGTGGCTTTTTACAGCATACTATAAGCTCGTTGCATATTCTCTTCCGAATATTCAACGCCTTTGGAGAACAGCTTTGCTCCGTTTATTTTATCCCGAAGCGTGAGGGCGTTTTTTTCATTGAGATATGCTCCCCAGAACATTTTCACCGACAGAACTCCGAAATATGCAAAATACGCTTTTGAAACGATATCTCCGTCCAGAAGTGCTTCGGGAAAATGGCGGAAAATAAAATACTCCGCAAGTCTTTGCATTTCATTTTCGGCTGAAAAATCGGTTTTATACTCTCCGTTTGCAAGCTTTTCTGTCATTTCGTCCCATTCGGGCGAGATGCTTTCCATTGCTTTGAGCACGGCGATGGTTTCTTTCTCGGAAATTTCCTCAACTGCATATTTATACTCGAAAAAATTTGCGCACAGGTCGGAAATTTCCTCAAAATCGTTTTCCGCAAGCATATTTTGCGCATCGACTGCAAGTGCGCAGCATTTTCTGAGTGCGGTCAGAGGTTCGCCCTTTCCGCAGAGCTTTAAAAGTGCGTTTCTTATTTGCAGGACGGCTTTTTCAAGCGCATTTTCGGGAAAGTGCATTTCGGGAACGATATGTACAGGCTTTTTCTCGGTCAGGATAATTTCTGCGGCGGCTTCACAGCAAAGGCCGACTCCAATCTCCGTTCTGTCCGAAAGAAAGCTTCGGAAGCGTGGGTGGTCGGTGCAAATTCCGCAGAGCGAGTCTTCGCCGAGTGCGATATAGAGGTCGCAGAGGTTTGAAGCGTTCAGGAACGGGCAGCGTTCATTGTCTGTGAGGATAAAATGTGCATCGTCCCCGTCCGTTATGATGCTTTCACTGAGCTTTTTTCCGATATTTCCGCCGACGGAACGGTATTTTTCGAGCGAATGTTTGTCGATGCATATTTCCCAGCCCTGACAGCATGTATCGCTGCATTTATCGGCAATACACTTAAACCGTGTATAATAATCGGGGAAGCACAGGCTGTTTTCGTCGTTCTTCATGGCTTAAAGCCCTTTGCAGGTCTTGCTGTAAAGCACGAACGAGAGGATAACGCAGATTATCTGTGCGGCGTTGACGGAAAGAGTGAATCCGAACGCAAGCTTGAAAACGATGAGGTCAAGTACCATCGGGCTGCCTGTGTCGAGTCCGACCGAAAGTGTATACGACAGCCACGAAAGGTAGGGGACGCCTTCACAGAGACCTCCGAGTATCGTTCCGAGCAAAATTCCTGCGAGAAGGAAAAACAGAAATGCGATGGTTCTTTTTAAGCCGCTGCTCATAAATTTACTCCTTTATCGTGATTTTTCCGAAAGCCAAGCCGCAGAGCAGCCAGAATATCGGTGCGCAGAGGATCGAACTGAAGCTGAAAAAGCTTTGGATAATATAGGCTGCGATAGCTGTGAACAGAGCCATATACAGCCAGCTTCCGTCCTTTGCCGAGGTTCTGAGCCTGCCGAACGAGGCTTTGATCGACGCTATGAGGAAAACGACGAATGAGACAGCCGCAGGAACGCCTCTTGTAGCTGCGATATAAACGATCTCATTGTAGCTGCGGTCGATAGAGCAGAGCGAAAGCTCCTCATTCATCATCTGGTACTTTGCCATAAGATCGGGACCGATGCCGAGGATAGGGTGTTCCTTTATAAAGTGAAGGCTCTTTTCCAGTCCGATGCCGTAAAGCGACTGCTCATTCACATAAGAATAATTTGTCACGATGAAAAGACGGAAGTAAGCGTCATAGTAGGCGATAGCTTTATCACGGATATAAATTCCCTGGAAAATCCATATCAGCGCAAAGATAACAGCCATTCCGACGGCTGCGGCTGCGTATCTGTAAACGGAGGTTTTGAGCAGACCGTTTTCAAATTTCTCAGGCTTTGAAGTGAAAACTATCACCGATATGATGATAAACACTGCGGACATTCCTATGATCGGAACGATAGACGAAGTGAAGAAACCGACGAGCCAGAAAAGCATTGAAGCTGCGCCGTAAATTCTCGCACGGAGGATACTTTTCTCATAAACTGCGCCCGTGAGAGCGGCTGCGAAAACTATTGTGAGGAACGTTCCGAAAACGATAGGGCTTTCCGAGAGTCCCTGCGAAAGCATAACATCTTTGAGTGCGATGGTCGGGAGATCGGCAAAATTCGGCATAAAGCGGAGCTTCGGGATATGCTGGAAAACTGCGAAAAGCGACTGGACAACGCCAGCTGCGATGACGATATCCATAACAAGATGCACCGTTTTTTCACGGGTTACGCAGGCTGCAAGGCAGAAGATGCCGAAATAGCCGAGCAATGTGAGCAAGCCCTCATATCGTCCGATCTCGCCCGAAAGTGCGGTGTTGATGATCTCGGATGCGGCGTCACGGCGGAGGACAACGCTGTAATACGAAGCGAACGCCCATACCGCCATAAAGACGATGAGCCGGAGTATCTTGTCTTTTTTGAACGAAAGGCTTCCCTTTATCATTGCGATGAGGAAGAAAAGTATGCAGGAAAATCCCGTGAAGTACAGTCCTGCACTCATAAATGCAGGCGAAGCGTTCACGCCGTAAACGAGGAAGCCCGTTATCTGCGGCACGATGATGCAGGCTGCGAGCAGAGCCGCTATCCAGTTCTGGAGCGTTTCCTGCCGCATATTCAGGATAAAGTTTGATTTGCTGGTTGTACCGAATATGGTTTTCGGCTGTTTTTTCGTCTGATTGGGTGTGTCCATAAATAAAACTCCATTTAGAAAAATATCCCTGCGATTTGCGCCGCAGGGATAAATTATTGCTTTTTTGCGTTTACAGACTGTAATTTACATAATGTATATTACTTAGCGTATTCAACTACACGGCTTTCACGAATGATATTAACTTTGATCTGTCCGGGATAATCCATTTCGTCCTCGATACGCTTTGCGATATCTCTTGCGACAATGACCATCTTTTCATCGTTGATCTTGTCGGGATAAACCATAATGCGGACTTCACGGCCTGCCTGGATAGCGAAGGATTTTTCAACGCCCTCGTATGAGCAGCAGATCTCTTCAAGCTTTTCAAGACGCTTGATGTAGTTTTCGTAGTTTTCGCTTCTTGCGCCCGGTCTTGCTGCGGAAATAGCATCGGCAGCCTGAACGAGAGCAGCGACAACGGAGTGGATCTCAACATCGCCGTGGTGAGCCTCGACAGCGTGAATGACCTCGGGGCTTTCCTTGTACTTGCGGCAGACGTCAACGCCGATCTGAACGTGCGAGCCTTCGATCTCATAGCTGAGAGCCTTACCGATATCGTGGAGAAGTCCTGCTCTTCGTGCGAGGTTTGCGTCAACTCCAAGCTCGGAAGCCATAATTCCTGCGAGATGTGCGACCTCGATAGAATGGTTGAGTACGTTCTGACGGTAGGAGGTTCTGTAATGAAGTCGTCCGAGGAGACGTACAAGCTCGTGGTTAAGACCGTGTACGTTGGTTTCGAGAACGGCTCTGTCGCCCTCCTGCTTCATGATATGCTCTACCTCACGGCGAGCCTTGTCGACCATTTCTTCGATACGGGACGGGTGGATCCTTCCGTCTGCGATAAGCTTTTCAAGTGCGATTCGTGCGACCTCACGGCGAGCCTGATCGAAGCAGGAAAGCGTGATAGCTTCGGGCGTATCATCGATGATAAGGTCAACGCCTGTGAGCGTTTCGAGTGCCTTTATGTTTCTGCCCTCACGTCCGATGATCCTGCCCTTCATTTCGTCATTCGGCAGAGGAACAACGGAAACTGCGGATTCGGATACCTGATCTGCGGAGCATTTTGAAATTGCGAGGGCGATAAGGTTTCTTGCCTTTTCCTCACATTCGTCCCTGAGCTGCTGCTCATAAGACTGTATCTTGAGAGCCTTTTCATGTACAAGCTCATTTTCGAGCATTGAAAGCAGGTGTTCCTTAGCCTGATCCATAGTGAACTGTGAGATCTTTTCGAGGGTCTCCATCTGCTGCTTTTTGATATTGTCGGCTTCTTCAAGCTTTTCGTCAGCCTGCTTGATCTTTTTCTGGAGTATTTCGTCCTTTTTATCAAGGCTGTCGTTCTTTTTGTCGAGATTATCTTCCTTCTGCTGGATTCTGCGTTCCTGACGGGAAATTTCGCTTCTTCGTTCTTTGAGTTCCTTATCAAGCTCGGAACGGCTTTTCTGGATCTCTTCCTTTGCATCGAGAAGTGCGATCTTTTTTTGATTTTCCGCCTCTGTCTTTGCTGCTTCAACAAGTCTTTCGGCTTCCTTTTCCGCCGAGCCTATCGCTGATTCAGCCTGCTTTTTGCGGTGGTTTATGCCGACGGTGAAGAAAACTGCTCCTCCGACAGCGAAGCCTGCAATAAGCGCAATGACAGCTGCGATGATAGCTGCTGTGTTCAAGTCCTTGACCTCCCCAAAAGTATATTATCGCTCGGAGGGCATGAACGAGAGGATTTCACATTCCGCAGGATATAAAGCGGCTGCGGAAACGGTGTAAAAATGAAAATACCCCTGCCCTGAAATGTGCTTTAAACGTTTAAGCCGATACTTTTAATGCAAAAATATCAGCCGAGTGAACCGTTAAAGCGGCAGAAAGATATGTCATCGTTACCCCGAATATTATCCTCAATTGACAATTTTCACTACATAACGTATAATTTTATCCGAAAAATACAATCTGTAAAGAATAACTGAACCCATAGAATGGGCTTGATAGTGATAATGAATATATGAAACCTCTGTTCAAAACGACAGAGCGAGTGAAAAATGAACTGCAATTTATCAAGCCGACGCCGTTTACGTTCAAAAGACCGTACCGTATTCCGTTATAAAAGCGGCGGAACAGCGTATGAACCGCAAGGGGGTCGACTCAGTGACAAACCTGCGAGCCTTTTTTATCGGCGGGCAGAATTACCTCATATTGCATTTACTTTATTATTGTAATATAAATCCTTAATATTGTCAAGGTTATTTTAACATTTTCACACTTTTTAATAAGAAAAAAGCCTTTTAACTGTGAAAAAAGACGGTTGACAAATTTCGTGAAGTGTGATAACATTAACACATAATAACATAAAAACGTTGATAAAGGAAGGCAACCCTCCGTTGAGGACTTTCAGAGAGCGGCAGTCATCGGCTGAAAACTGCGGCAGGTTCGGGAGCTTTGCACACCGCCTTTTGAGTGCGCTCAATCTGCGCCGTCAGCCTGCGTTAAAGGCGTTAATGAGGTGTGTTTTTCAGGGAAAAACGCATAAATTAAGGTGGAAACACGGTTTTTATCGTCCTTAGTGCTTGTAAAAGAGCATTGAGGACGTTTTTGTTTTCTTAAAAAGGATAAAAACGAATTTTATGTTAAAAATACTATAATAAATGTGGAGGTAAACGAAAATGGTAAAGCTCACACTTAAAGACGGAAGCGTTAAGGAATGTGAAAAGGGCACAGCCGCAGCAGACGTTATCAAGGGCATCGGAATGGGTCTTTATAAGGCTGCGTGCGCTGTAAAGCTCGGCGGAAAGGTCTGCGATATCCGCACACCCATCGAAGAGGACTGCGAATTTGAAGTTCTCACATTCGATTCCGAGGACGGCAAAAAGACTTTCAACCACACTGCATCGCATATCCTTGCTCAGGCTGTAAAGCGCCTTTACCCAGAGGTAAAGCTTGCTATCGGCCCTGCAATTCAGGACGGATTCTACTATGATTTTGATGCGCCTAAGGCGTTCACACCGGACGACCTCGCAAAGATCGAAGCTGAGATGAAGAAGATCGCCAAGGAGGGCATTGAGCTTGAAAAGTTCGAGCTTTCCCCCGAGGAAGCTATCAAGAAGCTTGAAGAAATGGGCGAACCTTACAAAGTTGAACTCTGTCGGGAACACGCAGGCAAGGGCGAACCTATCTCATTCTATAAGCAGGGCGACTTCATCGACCTCTGCGCAGGTCCACACCTCGCTTCAACCGCTCCCGTAAAGGCTGTAAAGCTTCTCTCCTGCACAGGCGCTTACTGGAGAGGCGACTCAAAGGGCAAGCAGCTCTGCCGTGTTTACGGTACAGCATTCCCCAAGGCAAGCGAGCTTGAAGCATACCTCGCAGCAAGAGAAGAAGCTCAGAAGCGTGACCACAACAAGCTCGGCCGTGAGCTTGAATATTTCACAACGGTTGACTGCATCGGTCAGGGACTTCCCGTTCTTCTTCCAAAGGGCGCAAAGGTAATTCAGATACTCCAGCGCTGGGTAGAAGATGTTGAAGCTTCAAAGGGCTGTATGCTCACAAAAACTCCGCTTATGGCAAAGCGTGACCTTTATAAAATTTCGGGACACTGGGATCACTACCTTGACGGTATGTTTATCCTCGGCGACCCTTACGATGAGGAAAAGGAATGTTTCGCACTCCGTCCGATGACTTGCCCGTTCCAGTATCAGGTATATCTCAACCGTGCAAGATCGTATCGTGACCTCCCGATGCGCCTTACCGAAACCTCCACACTTTTCAGAAATGAGGACAGCGGCGAAATGCACGGACTTATCCGTGTCCGTCAGTTCACAATTTCCGAGGGACATTATATCCTCCGCCCCGAGCAGCTCGAAGACGAGTTCAGAGGCTGCCTTGAGCTTGCAAAGTATATGCTCGATACAGTAGGACTTCTTGAGGACTGCACATTCAGATTCTCCCAGTGGGATCCCGCAAACCCGAAGAACAAGTACGAGGGTACAGCGGAGCAGTGGGAACACGCTCAGTCCGCAATGAAGACTATCCTCGACGACCTCGGCGTTGAATATTCTATCGGTATCGACGAAGCCGCATTCTATGGCCCTAAGCTCGATATCCAGTATAAGAACGTATTCGGCAAGGAAGATACACTCGTAACTATCCAGATCGATATGCTCCTCGCAGAAAAGTTCGGTATGGAATATACCGACGTTGACGGCAAGAAGCGCAGACCTTATATCATCCACAGAACATCACTCGGCTGCTATGAGCGTACACTCGCATACCTCATCGAAAAGTATGCAGGCGTGTTCCCGCTCTGGCTTGCTCCCGAGCAGGTAAGAATTCTCCCTATCGGCGAAGCTCATCAGGCTTATGCACAGGAGATCGCAGATAAGATCACTGCACACGGAATGAGAGTAACAGTTGATAAGCGTGACGAAAATATCGGTACAAAGATCAAGGCATCACGTCTTGAAAGAATTCCATATACCTTTATCATCGGCGATAAGGAAACAGAAAATAAGTCCGTTACTATCCGCTCGAGAAAAGAGGGCGAGCTTCCCGACGTTAAAATCGACGAAGCACTCGCTAAGATCTTCGAGGAGAATGACACTAAGGCAAAATAAATTTGCCTCGCTAAGTAAATTATCCTCGGCTAAGCAAAAGGTTTAGCTATGCAAAAAAATAAAGTTTAGGTCAAGCCTTTTCAAAGGCTTGTGGGTGTCCAGAGGGCAAAGCCCTTGGTCGCTTCCGCAGAAGCGAAATACCCTAAACTAACAGTCAAAGCTTTGTCGCAATAGCGCAATCACCAACAAACCCAAAGGCGCAATTCACACCAAAAAAGTTAAACGAAATTTGATAAGTTCAGTTCCGTAAAACCATAAATGTGAATTGCGCCCATTCTGTTTTCCTAAAACAAACTATCCTTGAAGCAAAAATACACGAACGAAGTGAGTGGATTTGAAGCTTCAACGCAAAATGAACAGCGGTGGAATATGAACGGAAAATAACATTCCATCTCCAATCGCATAAAAAGCCTGCCATGCAGCACAAAAATAAGCAAATATGCAGAATATCGGCAGGCGTTGACGTGATCTGTACAAAGTGAGGAGACCGGCTATGATCGAATACAAAAAGCTTACGGAAAAAGAACTTGACCGTTTTATCGAAATGCGGATAGCACAGCTCCGTGAGGAGGGTGCAAAGGAGGATATCGACCTGCACCCTGCGCTGAGAGACTACTACGAGCGCCACTTAAAGGACGGGACCTTCGTTTCGTGGCTCGCTTTTGACGGGGACGAAATTATCGGCACAAGCGGAATGTCGTTCGTGGAAAAGCCGCCGTATTTCGGCTGTCCGAGCGGTCGCATCGGCTTGCTTTCGAGTATGTTCACCGACAGCCGTTACAGAAGAAAGGGCATTGCGACCGAACTTTTGAACCGTGTTGTCGGCGAGGCAAAAAGCTATGGCTGCGGAACGGTGCAGATAACCGCTTCCGATATGGGCGTGAAGCTTTATTCTTCGTATGGATTTGTGTATAATGAAAATTTTATGCAGTTTAAGCTTTAATATATCTATTATTCAAAAATTTACAGAAAAAAGCGGTTGACAATACTATATATAGTGTGTTATAATAAATCTCTGTTTTGTAAAATTATAATTATGTGTCGGCATAGGGCAGGAGAGTTTTGTCAGAGAGCGTGTTTTGTCCAATGCCATGTTATGGAAAGGAAAAAATATGCTTTTTAGTGAACTCGGACTGCCGCAGGAGATCGTCCGTGCGGTCGAAGAAATGGGATATGAGGAGGCTACGGAGATCCAGGCGAAGGCTATTCCGCTTCTTCTCGAAGGAAAAGACGTTGTTGGACGTTCGCAGACAGGTACGGGCAAGACCGCCGCTTTCGGGCTTCCTGCGGTCGCAATGATAGACCCTGAGGGTTACCGCCGTGTGCAGACGCTCATACTCTGCCCGACAAGAGAGCTTGCGATGCAGGCTTCACAGGAAATTGAAAAATTCTCGAAATATCTTCCGTATGTAAAGGCTTGCGCTATCTACGGCGGCGCTGACATCGAGCGCCAGATAGTTCAGCTCAAAAAGGGCGCAAATATCGTTGTCGGAACTCCCGGACGTGTGATGGATCATATCCGCCGCCACACGCTCCACCTCGAAGAGCTTCGCTCGGTAATTCTTGACGAGGCTGACGAGATGCTCAATATGGGCTTCCGTGAGGACATCGAAGAAATTTTGCAGTATATCCCCGAGGAGCGTCAGACCGTGCTTTTCTCGGCAACAATGCCGCCGCAGATAATGGCTATCACGGGCGAATATCAGCGTGACCCGATCGTTGTCGGCGTTGAGCAGAAAAGCCGCACCGTTGAGAGCGTTGCGCAGTTCTATTATGAAGTTCCTATGGGAAGAAAAACGGATGCCCTTCAGATGCTCCTTATCGCATTTGAACCGAAGCTTTCGATGATATTCTGCAACACAAAAGCAATGGTAGATGAGCTTACCGAGAACCTTGTCGCAAAGGGCTTCAAGGCGGCAGGACTTCACGGCGATATGAAACAGCAGAGCAGAACTCAGGTGCTTAACGCTTTCAAGAGCGGCAGAATAAATATCCTCATTGCGACCGACGTTGCCGCAAGAGGTATCGATGTTGACGATGTTGATGCTGTTTTCAACTATGATATCCCGCAGGACAACGAATACTATATCCACCGTATCGGCAGAACAGGCAGAGCAGGCAGAACAGGCACAGCCTATACAATAGTAAGCGGCAGAAAGCAGGTCTATGAGCTTAAGGATATCGCACGCTTCACAAAGGCTGATATTATCCGCTGCGAACTCCCGACAAGAGATGACGTTATCGAAAAGAAAACACAGCGAGTTCTCGATAAGGTCTGCGACTATATCACAACGGAGAAATATCCGAACGGCGCAGAGCTTCTCGAACGCCTTACCGAGCGTGGCTTTACAGCAGAGCAGATCGCCGCAACTCTCCTCGGAATGAGAATTTCCAAGGAAACACGCACTGTACCCGAGTTCATCAAACCAGTGTTCCGTCCCCGTGACGAAAAGGGCAGATCAAAGGGCAGCTCCTGCAAGATCGAAATTTCCCTCGGCAGACAGAACCGTATCGCACCGAACTTTATCCTCGGCGCACTCGTCGACGCAACGGGAATGGCAGGCAAAAACTTCGGCAAGATCGATATCTACGACCGCTTTACAACAGTGGAAGTCCCCGAAGCCGACCTCGACCATATCATCGATTCAATGACGGGAACGAAGATAAACGGTCAGAAGATTAAGATCAAGCGTTATGAGGGCAAGCAGAGCGAGGGCAGACAAAACGGCAGCTCCGACCGCAGACGTTCGGGCGGCGAAAAGGACTACCGCAGCCTCCGCAGAAAAAATACAGGCAGAGCAAGGAAGTTTGACGGCTCGCAGAATAAGAAAAGAAAACAGCGGGATTAAATTCGGAATTAGGAATTCGGAATTCGGAATTTTTGCATAGCTCAACTTTGTTTCGGCGATGCGAAGCCAACCAGCAGGTCGAGCTGAGCACAGCTCGTCAGGTGTCCAGAGGGCGGAAGCCCTTTGGTCGCTCTCCGCAGAGAGCGAAATTCCCTAAACTAACAGTCAATTCATTGTTGCAATAGCGTAATCAGTAACAAATAAAAAAGGCGCAGTTCACATCAAAAAGGTAAAACGAACTATGAGAAATCATTTTCGTAAATCTAAAAAATGTGAATTGCGCCAATTCTGTTTTTTTCAAACAAACTATCCCCGACAAGAAATGCGCAGAGCGAAAGCGATAAGCATTTCTCGTCGACATCGTTTGAACAGCGACAGGATTTGAACGTGGAAAACGATGTTTTCAAGCAGATCAGATACCATTTCCGACCGTTTTCAAATAACAAAAAAGCAGAATATTCTCCGACTGCAAAACCTCCGATTTTTCATTTATAAAAAATCTCAGCACGGACATAATAATCACAAATAAACCGCAAATGAGATAACTGCAATGAAAAACGGAAGAAAAACAACGCTCTGGATGCTCTGGATATGCCTTGTGCTGGGGATGTATTCATCGTCACTGCTTTATATCGAGCCTATGGCGCATATTTACCCCAAAGCCGAGCGGATAAGCCTTGAAAATATCGAACAAAAAACGCCCGAAACGCTCACCGAGAGCGAATTCGAGCTTATTTTTGCGCAGACGGGTCTCGGAAAAGCCGCAGTAATGAAAATGCCCGACCTTAAAGCGCTTGAAACCTATCAGGAGCAGTATTTTGCCGAGGTGGACTATACCGAATTCACCAATTCCGTCATTTCACGGGAGGAGTATGTCGAGTTCCCGAATGTTTCACTCGATTTTATCGAAAAAGGGGATATTCTTATCACACATTCGTCAAGCGTGTTTTCGTGGAGAAACGGTCACGCCGCCATTGTCACCGATGCGGAGAACGGCGAAACGCTCGAAGCTGTCGTTATCGGGCAGGACACCTGCCTGCAGAACATCGAAAAGTGGCGGCATTATCCGAACTTCCTTGTCCTGCGGCTAAAGGGTGCAGATGCACAGCTCCGCTCCGATATCGCAGACACGGCGAAAGAGCTTCTCTGCGAAAAGCCGTACCGCCTGCTGACGGGTGTTTTTTCTCCGAAATATTCCGACCGTGAGAACATCGCAGGAACGCAGTGCGCCCACCTTGTTTGGCTTGCCTACGCTTATTACGGATATGATATCGATTCCGACAGGGGACTTATCGTAACGCCGAGGGACATATCCGAAAGCGACCTGCTCGAAACCGTTCAAAGCTTCGGCAGGTCGTAGATCTATCTTATCTTCTCCCCGTTCCTTGCAAACTCGCCCTTATAGACAGTCGAGCGGAAAAAGAGGATATTGCTCAAAAATGCAATTATAGAGATCACGATTCTTATTGGCAGGGGAAGTATCGGCAGAACCAAGGAATAGCCGAGCATTTCCGAAAAAACAGTAACAAGTATCAAAACACCTGCAAGAACGGCCATAACAGCACCTATGACGGAGTATTTCATTTTTGATGCCATATCGCACAGCGGAGCGGAAATAATGACAAGAGCATCGATAATGACCGCCGCCGTGCTTATCCTTGCTGTTTCTTCGCCCGACATAAGCGAAAGCACAAGCATTGAAATGCAGTGCACCGCCGATGCTGTCAGCAGAAGCTTCACGGGAAGGTCAAGAAGCTCCCTGCGCTTTGCAGGAATAACGCAGTTCATAAAAAAGCAGGTAGGATTGCCGTTTGTTGAATTATACATCTGCGCAAAGCTTTCCATACTTTTTTTGCGGTAAGGCAAAGGTCCGATAAAGCCGAATATCAGAGTCAGGATCGAGCAAAGCACCAAATGATCGGCGAAAGCAGTGTATAACCAGATAAGACTATTGAAATCGTCGCTGTAAACAGGCAGTATTGACAGTATCGGGAGAACAATGTCAAGTGCCGTAAGAAGTACTATCAAAAAAATCGTCGTTCCGTTAAAAACCTCTGAATAGTATTTTTTCATCATTTCGCACCCCCGATAGGTTCGCCCGTGAATGAACGGCTGCCGCAGTCGGCTATGAGCTGCTTGTGTATCTTTTCCGATTTGATAATGAATACAATGCCGCAGATCAATGCCGCTGCCGCAAATGCTATGGTAAGAACGGGCATACTGAACTCACTTTTTGCGAGTTCTTCGCTAAGCAGCGGAGTTAAAAAGAAAGCTACATAAAATGCTAAAACGAGACTTTGCTTTTCCGTTATGATCTTTATATCGTATGTCAGCAGAGCCTTTTCAAACATATAAAGCCCTGCCGTTAAAGCTATAAATAATATACTTCCGAAAATTACAGGGAATGTATTTATGGTGAGCGTAAATGCTTTTACCGCCAGAACAATTACTCCGATAACGTTGACCGCATTCGTAAAACGCTCATAATTTATGAACGAGCGCACTGCTTCCTCACGGGAAAAGGGCATAAGCTGAAGTGCTTTATGCGGGCGTTCGTCAAAAACAATAAGACCCTTTGATTCAAACTTTTTGCCGCCGAAAAAAATTCCGTATCTATTTACCGCTTCCGTGCGTGAGTAGAAAGCGGTCATTCCGATAAGTCCGATAGAGATCATCATTGTATGAGCGGCATTATCGGAACGGCTGAAAGCGCAGAATATAATCAGTATCAGACCGATGACCGAAAACACATTCATCATATAATGAATGGTGTTCATACCCGTTCTTCGCCAAGCGGCTAAGGTTGCTTTTAAGTATTTCATAAATGTCACCTTACTTTCGGTTCTCACGGTTCCGGAGTATCGTATGTACGAGGATATCCTCATAATTCGGTGTGCGGACGCTGACATTCCCGAGCGAGGGGATATCCTTTCGGAGGACGAGTGCTTCATAGCCGAGGGAGGTCTCCTTTTCCCCGATAAGATATTTTTTCGGAGCAGGTCTTTCTCCCGAAACAACGGCGTATTTTTCCTGCGCTTCATCAGCGGAGAGCATCTCGTTCAGCTTTCCGTCTATCATCATTGCGATGTAGTCAGCTGTTTTGTCAAGGTCGCCCGTGATGTGCGTTGAGAATATGACGGAACGCTCGCCGTCCGAAACGAATTCACGGAGGATATCGAGTATCTCCAGTCTTGCCGCAGGGTCAAGTCCTGCCGTCGGCTCGTCAAGAATAAGAAGCTTCGGGTCGTGTGCAAGTGCAAGGGCAAGCATCACCTTTGTTTTCGTGCCTTTGGAGAGTGTGCCGCATTTCTTTTTCGGGTCGATCTGCCACATTTTCATATACTTTGAGAAAACGCCGCCGTCCCATTTGTCGAACACTGCCGCAAATGCCTTTGCCGTTTTTTCGGGCGTTAAGGCGATGTTCAGATAGTCCTCATCGGGGACGAAGCCGACAAGGTTCTTGAATTTTGCCTCGTCCAAAACATTGTCAATGCCGCCGAAGCCTTTTATGCTTCCGCTTTCCCTGCCGTAGATATTCATTATAATGCGGAGGACGGAGGTCTTGCCTGCGCCGTTTTCGCCGATCATTCCGACTATTGCACCCGATGGGATATCAAGCTCGGGGATATCGATAACAAAATTGTCTGCAAAGCTTTTCTTTAAATTGCGTATTTCGAGTATGTTTAAGCTGTCCATAGAAGTCATTTCCTTTCACTGATGGTTTTTATCGCATTGATAAGCTCCTCCTCGGTGAAGCCCTCGCTGAGAAGTGCTTCGGCGTTCCGTGAGAATTCCGCAAGCCGCCGCTGTCGGTACTGTTCCATTATCATATTTTTGTCGGGCGACTTTACGAATGTACCCTTTCCCGATGATGTATAGATAAGCCCCTCGTGTTCGAGGTCGGAGTAGGCTCGCTTTGTCGTTATTGCGCTTACGTTAAGGTCAGCCGCAAGCTGTCTGACGCTCGGGAGAAGTGAGTTTTCGGGAAGCTCTCCGCTGAGAATTGCACTGCGCACGGCTTCCTTTATCTGCTCATACATCGGCTTGTCGCTCATATTGTTAAGTGTTATTTTTATAATATCACCACCCATAGCGTGTGTATACTGTGTATATCAGTATATATACAGTATAGCGCTGTGCATACGCCTTGTCAAGAGCTTTTGTGAAAAAATTTTAAAAAATGTCATTTCTGATGTTTCGTCACAAAAAAGATGAAAAATTGTATAGACATTCGGCGCATTTTGAGTTATAATAATAAAGAATAAGTATAACCAAACATTGAAAAGGAAAGTTTTATGAGAGTAATCACAGGTTCAGCAAGGGGAAGAAAGCTTCAGACGCTTGAGGGCAGCGATGTCCGCCCGACAACAGACAAGGTAAAGGAAGCTATTTTTTCCATCGTTCAGTTCGATATAAACGGCTCGGAGATACTCGATCTGTTCGCAGGCTCGGGTCAGCTCGGCATTGAGGCACTTTCAAGGGGCGCAAAGCGCTGCACCTTTATTGATGAATCCCGTGCTTCGATAAAGGCAGTGACCGAAAACGTCAGGACCTGCGGCTTTGCAGACCTTGCCGATATCCTCAACACGGAGAGCATCGGTTATCTTCGCACCTGCCGCAAAAAATTCGACCTTGCGTTCCTCGATCCGCCGTATAATAAGGGCATACTTGAAAAGGCACTTCCTCTGCTTGCGGAGAAAATGTCCGACAGGGGCATAATCGTCTGCGAACACGAAACGGGTCTTGTTCTTCCCGAAAGCTACGGCGCACTTATCAAAAAGCGCACCTACAAATACGGAAAGATCGAGGTAACGGTTTTTGTAACGCCTTTCGGCGATGATGCCGAATAAACCTATACTAATTTTTAAACTGAAAGTGTAAAAAAAATCAAGCAAAATCTCGTAGCTGTTGATAACAGCTTGATGTTGAAAACAGGTTGATGTTGAAAACAGGTTTAAATGGATTTTGCGCCGATTTTTTGTCTGCACTTTGATTAAAAATCAGTATTATCTCTATGGAGATGAAAGTATGAGTAAAGCAAGAATTGCCGTTTATCCGGGAAGCTTCGACCCCGTCACAAACGGTCATACAGATATTATCCGCAGAGCGGCAAGGCTCTTTGACAAGGTAATAGTTCTCGTTTCGGTCAACGCCGTAAAAAGCCCCTCGTTCTCATCGGTCGAACGAGTTAAGCTTATAACAAAGGTCGTTGACGGGCTTGATCTTGAAAATGTCGTTATCGATATCTGGGACGGACTGCTTGTGGATTACATAAAGCAGGTCGGTGCGATAGCAATTATAAAGGGTCTGCGTGCCGTTTCCGACTTTGAATACGAATTTCAGATGGCGCTTGCAAACAAGATGCTTTACGATGAGGCGGAGACTGTGTTCCTCACGACAAGCTCGGAGAATATGTATCTTTCCTCAAGCGTTGTAAAGCAGATAGCGTCATTCGGCGGCGATATAAGCCACTTCGTCCCCGAATGTATCTTAAACGACATAACCGAACGGCTTGTTCCGAAAAAATTACATCGTGAGTGATCTTGGTGAACTTTGATCGAGATCGCTCGGAAAGGAAAAGAAAATGATTATTGACGAAATTCTTGATATGATGGACGATATGCTCGACGATGCGGGAACTGTTCCGTTCAGCAGCAAAAAGGGAGCTATCGATGTTGAAAAAATGAGAGGCTGCATAAACGATATCCGCCTTAACCTCCCCGATGAGATACGCAACGCAAAGAACATCGTAAGCGACCGCAAGGAGATCGTGAACGTTGCGAACAAGGAAGCTGAACAGATAGTCCGCAAGGCTGAGGAGCGTGCAAAGGTCATCGTTTCCAATGATGAGATAACCAAGGCTGCAAAGGCACAGGCTGTTGAGATACTCAATCAGGCGCAGGCTCGTGCAAAGGACATCAAGAACGCCGCAAACAAGTATATCGATGATATCCTTACCCAGTCGGAGAGCGCACTTCAGGCGGCTCTCACCGACGTCCGCAAGACCAAGCAGGCTGTAAGAAATGTTCCCTCGAACGGAACTATCAAAAAGTAAGTTGAACCTTTGCCGCACAATCTAAAAAGCTGTGCGGCTTCATTATAGGAGTTGTTTTTATGAAAAAATTTGATAAGAGCGCAGTTTCTTCCGCAGCCGCTTATGCAAATGAGCTTGCGGACGGGATAAATTCGCTCACCCCGGTCAAGCTTTCCGACTTTGACAAGGACAAGACCGTTCTTGCGCTCGTTGACATCATCAACGGCTTTATCCGTGAGGGTGCAATGCATTCCGACAGTATCGAAAGCATCATAGAACCGTCTGCAAAGCTGCTTTCCGAGTGCAAAAATTCGGGTATCGCCGCATTTGCTTTCGCAGACTGCCATGAAAAAGGCTGTGCGGAGTTCGCTTCCTTCCCCGAACACTGCGTAAAAGGCACGAGCGAATCCGAAATAGTGGACGAGCTGAAAAGCATCGGCGGCTATACGCTCATCGAGAAAAATTCGACCAACGGCTGTCACGAAGAAGCTTTCAGGGCTTTCCTCGACGAACACAAGCAGGCTGATACATTCATCGTCTGCGGCGACTGCACGGATATATGCGTTCTCCAGTTCTGTCTTTCGCTCAAAACACTTTTCAACAAGGAAAACAAGCCGCTTGATATCATCGTTCCGATAAATGCGGTCGAGACCTACGATGCGCCTTATCATAATGCGGCGTTTGCGAACCTTGCGGCTTACAAGCTGATGAAAGACTGCGGCGTTCGCTTCGTTTCGGCAATAGAATAAAGGTCACCTCTAAAAGGAGTACTGCTATGGAAAATTACGATAGAAACTTAACGATGCTCACCGATTTTTATGAGCTTACAATGGCTAACGGCTACTTTGAAAACGGTATGGGCGAAACGATATCTTACTTTGATCTTTTCTTCCGCAATATCCCCGACAACGGCGGCTTTGCGATAATGGCAGGTCTTGAGCAGGCTATCGATTATCTCAGCAGTCTGAGCTTTTCCGAGAGCGATATCGATTATCTCCGTGGGAAGAAAATATTCTCCGAGGAGTTCCTTGATTATCTCCGCCATTTCAGATTCAGCTGCGACGTCTGGGCAATTCCCGAGGGAACGCCTATCTTCCCGTATGAACCCGTTGTAACGGTGAGAGGCCCCGCAATTCAGGCGCAGTTCGTTGAAACGATGCTCCTTATCTGCATCAACCACCAGAGCCTTATCGCAACAAAGGCGAACCGCATCGTCCGTGCCGCCGAGGGCAGACCTGTTATGGAGTTCGGCTCACGCAGGGCGCAGGGCTTTGACGGTGCTGTTTACGGCGCAAGAGCCGCTTACATAGGCGGCTGCTGCGGAACTGCCTGCACGATCTCCGACAAGCTTATGGGAACGCCTGCGCTCGGCACAATGGCTCACTCGTGGATACAGATGTTTGACAGCGAGCTTGAAGCTTTCCGTGCCTATGCGAAGTGCTATCCAAAGGGAACGACACTGCTCGTTGATACCTATAACGTCCTCAGATCGGGCGTTCCGAACGCTATAACCGTGTTCAAGGAAATGCGTGCAAGGGGAGAAGAGCCTGCGGGTATCCGTATCGACAGCGGTGATATAACCTACCTCTCCAAACGTGCCCGTCAGATGCTCGATGATGAGGGCTTCCCGAATGTAAAGATAGTTGCTTCAAACTCGCTTGATGAATATATTATCCGTGACCTCCTGCTCCAGGGCGCAAAGCTCGACAGCTTCGGCGTGGGCGAAAGACTTATCACATCACGCTCCGAGCCTGTTTTCGGCGGCGTTTACAAGCTTGCCGCGGTGGAGAAAGACGGCGAAATTATCCCGAAGATAAAGGTTTCGGAGAACGTTGCAAAGATAACGAACCCCGATTTCAAGACGGTATGGCGTTTGTATGACTGTTCAAGCGGAAAAGCTATCGCAGACGTTCTCACCTGTGCAGATGAAACCATAGACGAGAGCAGACCATACGAAATTTTCGACCCCGAACACACCTACAAGCGCAAAACAGTGACGAATTTCCGTGCGGAAAAGCTTATGAAGCGCATATTCGACAACGGAAAGTGCGTATATACTTCACCGTCAGCCGAGCAGATAAAGCAGTTCTGCGCAGAACAGATCGATATGCTCTGGGATGAACTGAAGCGTTTTGAATATCCGCACAAATATTATGTTGACCTTTCGCCGAAGCTCTGGGAAAAGAAGCATGAGCTGCTTGAAAAGGCAATGAAGCTTTGATGTAAATAAAAAAGCTTACGTCCAGATTTTCAGGGCGTAAGCTTTATTTTATTTCTTTCTGCTGTAACGGAAATCGCAGTGATCTGCGCCCTCGGCAATTGTTCCCGTGCGCACAAGCTTCATATTCATTATGTCGGCGAGGACGAAATCCATCCGGCATATATACGGCGTGATCCCTGGGCAGCCTTCATCCTTGCAGAGCTTGCACGCCCCGCATTCGAGGTAGTCATAGCCGAGGTCATATTCGCCGTTTCCGGGGAGAATATCGACCACCCAGTCGTTTTCATAAAGCCGCTTGTGGCTGTCCTCCGACCATTTGAGACGTCCTTCCATCTTCTTCGGGTCAAGGTAGCTTTCGGCGTCTCCGACAGACTTACGAAAAAGCTTTGAAGCGCAGAGTCCGTCACGGAATATCTCGAAATTTTCCTCCGCAGACTTTCCCGTGCTGCGGTTGAGGGCGATGAAATAGCTTGCCATTATGTATGAGCTTACAAGCCTTGAAGTGCCGATCTCCTTTGCACGAAGAACGACAGCCTTGTTTTCCTTTGCGGTCTTTTGCGCAGTGCTTTTGGGGAAGCCTCGCTTTTTCAGCTCTGCCTTTACTGCGTTGTGATAAAAATTGCTGAACAGCCATGCTTTGAACGTGTATTTCATCTTTTTCTATCCTTTCTTATGGTTAGCTAAGGGTAACTTTCGGGCATAAAGCATTATGTCGGCAAGCTGCGCCAAGTTGTGTATATTCATTTGAAGCTTGATCAGAACAGATCGAGCATACTGTCAAGATATATCTTTTCCCTCACCCGAAGCTGATATTCGGGCTTTGTCATATAATAAAGCAGAAATTCCAGTATAAGTGCGCTGCCGAGACTGCGTCCCTCTATCTTGAAGTTGGAAAATCCCATCGGGAGATAGGTGTTCAGTATATCGTCCGTGCCGATGAAGCTCGGGTTTTCCATTGCCCTTGAAAAAAGATAGCCCTCGGCGGAATCGGGAGCTTTGCAGATATGGTCGGGGCAGCTTTCACCGAGATTTTTTCGGCTGACATTTTCATAGCAAAGCTTTCTGTCCGCACAGCCTGCCCAGCAGCACTCGTTGCAGAGAAACTCGACCTTGTTTTTCAGCGGCTCGGGGAGCGTTTTAAGCCTGTCAAAGGCTTTATTCAGGCGGAAATCAGGAACGACGTATCGGAACACGTCACGTTCAAGCTCGTCCGCAAGCTGCCGAAAGTCCGTCAGCACCTTTGTTGTCGAGGAGACGAAATACAGCTTCGGATAATTCTCTTTAAGATAGTCCAAAAGCAGGTCGGAGTGTATTATCACGCCGCTTTGAGGTTCGATTTCGGAAAAAAGGGCGCATAGAGCGTTGCATTTTCTGTCCGAAAGGTGTTCACTGCGCAGGAGAGAGTTGCTGAACGTCAGTCGGGCTGAAATGCCGTATTCCTTCATCAGCGAAAAGACCTCCCGAGGGTCGCTGTCACCGAACCCGACACGTCCTCCGCCCCACAAGCAGTCCGCAGGTGCGCCGTAGACAGAGCCTATTTCGCAATGACTGTAAAAATACTCGCTATGCTCACGGTAGAGCGGCAGAAAAACGCTGTAAAGCTCATAAAACTCAAACAGTCCCGGCAGATGAAAGTATGCTTTTGAGGGTTTGGACATTTTTGTCACCTCGGTCTTTTTTGACGGTAAAAAACTGCTTTCCAAGCGGTATGTAAGCCTTTAGAAAAGCGTGCATATCCACGCAATGACTGCGCAGACGGGGATATATACAATAAAATGTATGATGTGCTGCTTTTTGTTATAGCTGAACATATGCGGTCCGACTACGCCCTTGACCTCGGGGTAGAAATGCGGGAAAAAGTTCGAGTGGCAGAGCAGAACCCAGTCGAAGAAGATTATATCATATATCTCCATAATATAGAGCATTGCGATAAATCTTCCGAAGAATTGAAGAAATCCGAAGCCTTTTTTCACGCCGTCCCATACGCCGAGGACGAGCGAGCCTGCAAACAGCAGGAGAGATACGGCGATTATTGCTCCGCCGACGATGTGTGCGCCGTGAAAACGCTCTTTTTTATCGGGGATAACGGCTAAAATATCCTTGTGTGCGGAGGAGAAAAACCTCTTATCCTGAATAAAGCCGACGCCGCCGTACAAAAGAAGAAAATATGCAGCCATTTGTTATCAGCATTTGCCTGTCCCCTTATAATATTTCCTGAAACCAAATACAATTATAGCACAATGCTTTTCAAAGGTCAACAGTGTTTTTCCGAATGTGGACGCCGCTGTTGACATAGCCTGCAAAAAGTGCTATACTATCATTTGTATCGAAAAACCAAAGCTATTTTGACCTTTCGGGAGTGTGATCGGTTTTGAATATAATTATTGTCGGCTGCGGAAAAGTCGGCGAGGAGCTTGCGCACCGTCTTAATGACGAGGGCGACAACATTACCGTTATCGATGTCGATTCGACTAAGGTGAACGATGTTACCTCACGCCTTGACGTTCTCGGAGTAACGGGCAACGGTGCGACCCACCTTGTTCAGCAGGAGGCAGGCATCAGGGACGCCGATCTCCTTATCGCAGTAACGGGTTCGGACGAGCTTAATCTGCTCTGCTGTCTTATTGCGAAGAAAGAAGGTAACTGTCAGACCATCGCCCGTGTGCGCGACCCTCAGTACAGCACCGAAGCACCTTATCTGAAGGAAGAACTCGGACTTGCAATGGTCATTAACCCCGAATTTCAGGCGGCTGCGGAGATCGCAAGAGTGCTGCGCTTCCCGTCTGCGATAAAGATTGATACCTTTGCAAAGGGCAAGGTCGATCTGATGAAGTTCCGCCTGCCCGAAAACTGCGTACTTACGGGCTGCTCCGTAAAGGAGATAGCAACGAAGCTGAAATGCGATGTCCTCGTCTGCACGGTCGAAAGAGGGGACGAAGCATTTATCCCGAACGGTGAATTCGTGTTCGGGGAAAAGGACATCATCTCGGTCATAGCTTCGCCCGCAAATGCGAACGCCTTTTTCCGCAAGATCGATTATAAGATAAATCAGGTAAAGGACTGTATGATAGCAGGCGGCGGCGATGTCGCTTACTACCTTTGCAGGATATTGAAAAAGGCGGGCATTTCCTTAAAGCTTATCGAAAAAGACCCGAAGCGTTGTGAAATGCTCTGCACGGCTCTCCCCGAGGTCACAGTTATCTGCGGAGATGCCGCAGACCAGCAGATACTGCTTGAAGAAGGACTGGAAAACGCAAATTCCTTTGCTGCTCTTACAAATCTTGACGAAGAAAACATTATGCTCTCGCTTTTTGCAAGGGTAAAGGGCTGCAAAAAACTCGTCACGAAGATAAACCGCATCGACTTTTTCGATGTTATAAAGCAGCTCGACCTTGACTCGATAATCTATCCGAAGAGCATTACCTCGGAGCTTATCGTAAGCTATGTCCGTGCGATGAAAAACACTATCGGAAGCAACGTTCAGACCGTTTACAGCATCATCAAGGGCAAGGCAGAGGCTGCCGAATTTCTGATAAAGGACACCTCGCCCGTTCTCGGAAAGCCGCTTATGGAGCTTAAATTCAAGCCGAACGTACTCGTTGCGGTCATTCTCCGAGGAAACAAGGTCATTATCCCCCGAGGCAGCGATGTAATTGAGAAAAACGATTCGGTCATCGTTGTTTCGGATATCCGTCCGCACGATATTTCCGACATTCTCGACTAACGACTGACAGAGGTATTTGAAATGAATTTTCCGATGATAGTTTATATCCTTGGCTGGATAATGAATTTCGAGGCACTTTTTCTCGTCATACCGCTCATTTCGGCGATAGCCTTCGGCGAGAATACGATCGTTCCGCTGATAATAACGATAGCGATATGCGCTGCGATAGGCGTTCCGATAACGATGAAAAAGCCGAAGGAGAGCAGTCTCCACTCCCGTGACGGATATGTTATAGTATCTCTGAGCTGGATAGTGCTCAGTGTGATGGGGGCGCTGCCGTTCGTGTTCTCGGGAGCGATACCCCGGTTTGTCGATGCGCTGTTTGAAACGGTATCGGGCTTCACCACAACGGGCGCAACGATACTTTCCGATGTTGAAGCCATGCCGAAGTCGCTGCTTTTGTGGCGAAGCTTCACGCACTGGGTCGGCGGAATGGGTGTGCTTGTATTCATTATGGCGTTCCTGCCGCTCTCGGGCGGACAAAACCTGCATATTATGAAAGCAGAAAGCCCCGGTCCGTCGGTCAGCAAGCTTGTGCCGAGGATAAAAACAACGGCACTGCTTTTGTATTCGATATATCTTGTAATGACGGCGATAGAGTTTATCCTGCTCCTGTTCGGCGGAATGACCGTCTTTGAAGCGATGAATACCGCCTTTGCGACTGCAGGAACGGGCGGCTTTGCGGTAAAAAATGACGGACTTGCAGGATATTCCGAGTTCGTCCGAATGGTAGTAACGGTGTTTATGATACTGTTCGGAATAAACTTCAACGTTTATTTCCTTATTCTGAGCAAGAAATTCAAGGACGCGCTGAAAATTTCCGAGGTGTGGTATTTCCTCGGTATAATCGCTGTCGCAACGACGCTCATTACATTCAATATCAAAAATCTTTTCCCATCGGTCGGCGCAGCTTTCCGCAGTGCGATATTCACCGTTTCATCGGTTATATCTTCAACGGGATTTTCGGCGGTCGATTTCAACCTCTGGCCCGAGCTTTCACGAACGATAATCGTTCTGATAATGTTCATCGGCGCCTGCACGGGCAGTACGGGCGGCGGAATAAAGGTCTACCGAATAGTTATCCTCTTCAAGAGTATGGGCAAGGAGCTTCACACGCTCATTCACCCGAAGCAAATAAAAAAGATACGCATGGATTCCCATGAGATCGAACACGAGGTCATACGCTCGGTAAACGTGTTTATGGTATGCTATATCCTCGTTTTTGTAATTTCGCTGCTTTGCATATCCTTTGAAGATTACGATATGATAACGAACTTCACCGCTGTAACGACGACGATAAACAACATCGGACCGGGACTTGATCTTGTAGGACCGACTGCGAATTTCGGATTCTTTTCACCGTTTTCAAAAATGGTGCTGATATTTGATATGCTCGCAGGCAGACTGGAGCTTTTCCCGATGCTGCTTTTGTTTTCACCGGTTACTTGGAAAAAATAATGAGGCGGGGAAGTCCCCGTGGATTGTTCACGTTAAAATGAAATATAGGCTTAAAGGCACTCTGAAAATGAGTGCTTTTTTATTTGACAGCTGTACTTTTTTGAATTATAATACAAACATAAAGTTGTATAAAAATGCACTTTAAGTTGGTGGTAATGCAAGCTTTATTTTGTATAATTAAATATGGAGGCAGAAATTATGGCACGTTTCGGAGATTTTTTGAAAAGCGCAAGAAAAAATGCGGGACTTTCGCAGGAACAGCTTGCGGAAAAGATGAATGTTTCGCTGACGGCTGTTCAGAAATGGGAAAGTGGAATATCAAAGCTTCGGATCGATAAGATCAACGACCTCGCATACTATTTTAATATCCCTGCGGAAAGTATCCTTAAGGAAATGCTTGCAGACACAGATAATGACAGAGGCGGAAATTTTCCCGATTTTCTGTTTGATGAAGATACGAACAGAATTGTTTCAAGGCTTCATCTTAATTTGAAACAGCAGGAACTTTTCGGACTTTTATGCGTATATAAGGACGATTTCGGGGATTGGCTCAATAATGACGGCGCAGATTTTGATTTGGAAAGGCTTCCCTATGCTTTTGTAAAAGAGGTCGGGAGCATTCAGCTGATGAACCTTTCAGATGGCTTGAAAGAGGTTCTTTATCATATAAAAAAGAAGTTTCTTTTAAAGGTTCTTCGGCTTTATCCCGAAAAGGAGTTTGACATTTTGAAGCTGCCCAAGCCGCTTATATGCGAGTTCATAGACAGCGGATATTATTTGGGCAAAGGCTTTGAGCCTGATACTGTTCCCGAAGAAGAGCTGAACTTTCGTATAAATATGAGAAAGGCGGAAAAGATACTGCCGATACTCGATAAAGAGGGCGCAGTGTATCTCACCGATAAGCTGCCAGATGACCCATGTGTGAAAGATGCAGTTCTGTTGAAAGGGCTTCCTAAAGAATTCTATGAAGCTTACAACGGTGTAAAGGCGGAATATGCTTTTCAGCTTACAGACGGACTTGAAACCGTGACTTCCTGCGAGGTCGATGAAACGCACAGACTTTGCCTTAAAATTAACGAAAAGGGGAAAATGTTATGTCAATGGCTGAAAGAGTAGAAAACAAAAACGAATGGTACAACCGATTTAAGGACGAAGATTTTGAAATGTACAATAAAAGCGGTGAAGCAACGGCTGTACATATTGTTCGTGATATTGTGAGGAGCATAAACACGAGGGAAAAATGGGTAGATGTTGTATCAATGAGCGAAAACGGATACTGCTTTGACGACATACGAAATTTTGATTGGCTGATCGTTGAACTGTTCCCAAGGCTGACACGCCCAAGCTATAAAAAGAGCATTGAGATACTGCCGACAGATGATGTTTTGACGGTGGAGCGGAAAAAATACCTGAATCGGCAGGCTCGCGAAGAAAACAGATATATAACGTGGAAAGCTTCTCACAGCGACATCTCTGTTCACAGAGCAAAAGGGCATCACGGCGAAAGGTTCATAGTTCTCTACCGCCCGAACCGCCGAACAAAGCAAAATGATTACACAGTTACTGCCGTGAGCAGGATAACCTATGAGCAGACCGACTATATTATCGAACACGAAGAATCTTTATCAGAAATAATACGGAAAAATAAAAATCCAACGCTTGATATTCTGATCCCGAGTGAAAAAAATTGGTGCCGCTGAACGCATCAGCCGCTTTTATCATATTCTTCCGTTATCGGTATTGTCATCGGGTTCGAGTATGCTTAACTCTTCCCGGTTTTCCTTATTGCCGATGTGCCTTAAAACTAAACACCAATAAAATAAAGGAAAAAATCTGCGCCAAAATCCAATATAAACCTGTTAAAACCAGCTGCGAGATTGTCGACTGAATTTTTCCGAATTCTGAATGGTGTTTAGTATAAGTTCCAAAAAATCACCGTAATGTAACCGCTTTGTAATTGAAATATGTCCTCGGGTCTGATATCATATTATTAAGGAAATTTGTTGAAACGGGGGCATTTTTATGAATTTCAAAGGTGTGATTATCTGTGCATTGTCGGCGGTGATGCTTTGTGCGTGTGCAAATGAGAATGATATAAATTCGGAGATAGTCTCGGGATCGGCTGAAACATCGGAGAGCGAACTTGTGACTTCGGCAGAAACAACGCTTGAAACCATACCTGCGGAAACGACCGCTTCGGAAGCGGAGGAGGCTCCCCAAAAAGTGAGATACAGCTATGACAGCCGTGTGCAAAGCTATATGGAGCAGCTTGTGCAGCTTGAAAGCTTTAACGAAGTGCTGCCGCAGGCGGCGTACTGCTATGTCTGCGACCTTGACTCGGACGGCACTCCCGATGTTATCATTCAGGCGGCGGCAAACATATCCGCCTCGGCTGTTTTTTCCGTTGACGATGAGGGCGCATTTATGGCTGAACCTGACGGCGGAACTGTTTTTACCGATGAAAAAACATGGTGTTCATATAACGGAGATATCCCCAAAAGCTTTATCCTTGACGGGAAAGATCAATACTTTGCGGAATGTTTTGTCGGCGGCACGGCAGGGGACGGCGGCATAATAAAGCTGGAGCTGAACGGACGAAAGCTTTCATCGGAATATATCGGGCGTTATTCTTTCAGCGGCGCAATGGGATACGAATACAGCGGCTTTGAAAATGAGGAGCAATACAACGAATATATCCGTTCATATTTCAGCAAGCTTGAACCGCAGTGGAAGCTTATGCCGTACAGTGAGGTCTTGGATATAGAGGAAAAATCGCCGAGGATAATCTCCGCTTTGCTTGACGAGTATAACAAGGACAGGGACTCTCTTGCGGAGCTTGAAGAAGTGCTTGACGTTGATCTTGAATATGATATTGTGTTTAAAAAGACATTCAGCCGCACAGAGTATACCGAAAGCGGAAATGTTGATGAGAACAGCTATTCTTACGATCATGCAGGGAATATTGTTCATTCGGCAGAAAAGCATGAAGATGATCGGAGCGTTTTTACCGATTATAGGGCGGTAAGGGTGATACGACCAAAGGACTAACGGGGAGGACATAATGAAAACAAAATCTATACTTGTCTGCGCATTATCGGCGGTGATGCTTTGCTCTTGTGCGAATGATGCAAATTCGGGGGCTGAAAATGAGGTTTCGGAGCCTGCCGAGGTCACAGCGTTTGAGGAAACATCGGCAGCTGAAGTTACTGCGGCTGAAACGACTGCTTTGCAGGACAGCGAGCCTGAAACAGTTACTGAGTTCCTTTACGATCTTGATAATGACGGAAATGATGAAAGGATCGTGCTTGAACCTCGGTCGCATATCGTTTGCTATGATAAGGATGGAAACAAGCTTGGGAGCGCAGGCGGTCAATGGTGCGAGCAGACTGACTCGATCGTATTGAAGTGGTATGATGACGGTTCGGAAATCTACCCTGCGCTTTATTCAAAATATGATGTTGACTTTGCTCACGATGAATATTATATTATCCTTAGTCTGAAGGACGGTGTTTTTTCCGCCGAAAGGCTTATTCAGTGGGGATATCTGCGCAGCGACAACTGCGGTTGGTACGGTACGCCTTATGTTTATGGTTATTACAGCGAAATATACGGCGGTTGGGTGAGCAAGGAAAAATGCAATGAATACAAAGCCATGGTTTATGACGGCATTGCGGAAGCCCCGAGCTATAAGCGTGTTGAGTTTTTGAAAAAGGCTGCAAAGCGGCTTATGGAGGATAATATTTTTTGCGATATAGGGGATGCGATCGCCGCTGATATCGATAATAACGGCGCTGACGAGTATTTGCTTCGTTCCGATGGAAAGCTTTACTGCTTTGAGCAGGTCGGAGATGATGCAGAGCTTATCGGCGAGACAGCATTTGACGAAGAAAGCTATGCTCTTGAATGGTACAACGACCGTGAGCAGGTCTTTCCCGTGCTCAGATCGGCAGATACATATTACAGGCTTATGCTTGAAGATAACAGCTTTAAGGCGGAGCTTTTTTTGCAGGCTTCGGGCGGTAAATATTATTGCGGCGGAAAAGAAATTTCCGAAGATGAGCTTCTCCGAAAGAAATATTTTATATGGGATAAGAAACAGAACCGCCTTGAATACACCGTTAAGGCAGCGTCCGAATACAGCGGCAGGGGCATTCTTTACGATATTGAAAATGACGGTATTCCCGAGCTTCTGATCGGATATTACGGTGAATATGTTGATATCGAGCTTGACGCTGTAAGGCTTGACGGCTATTCTCCGAAGAGCTTGGGAGAAATATATCTTGCAGGCGGCAGCGAACTGAAAAAATACTATGACAGTGTCAATGACGAATACTTTTTCATAAACACGAACCGAAACGGCGGAACTACCTGTACTTGCAGCAATGAGGTCTGCAAAACGGTATTTTATTCAAACACGACAGCAGAAGATGTCATTGCATCGGAAAACTACTTTTTTGACAGATACACACCGGAGCTGTCGGAAAAGATATTCCTTGACAGGGCATATTGGGGCGATGAAATTATAGACGGCGACCGTTTTGTTGACAGCACGGAGCTTATGGTTTTTGAAAAGCGGCTGGAGGAGTATCTTTCCGAATATGAACTTATCGACACGCTGACTATCCCACAGTTGATGGCTGAAAACGAAGCTCCGTATGAGACTTATATGGAGCAGGCGTTTGAAATTGAAAGGCGTTATCTTGAAGACCCGTCAGCCGCAAGGGTCAGGGAGTTGGAGCAGGTAACGATCGGTGAAAAAGCGGTCAATATCAACGCAAAGAGCATTAATATCTCTGCGCAGACTCCTCCCGAGGAATTTGAAAAGCTGTCGAAGCTGAAAGATCTGAAAAGCATTTATATTTACGGTCTTGAAGCGGGCGAAAGCTTTGATCACACGCTTTTGAGCGGTGTTGCCGATCAGATAACAGATATTGATCTGTACAGCATCGATGATGCGGATAAGCTGTCTATGTTCCCGAAGCTAAGATCGCTTAGTTTTTACAATGATTTTACAAACGCTGCCGACCTTTCGGCATTGTCGGGCTTTACAGAATTGGAGTCCGTTCATATCAGCGGACAGATCACAAATTTTGATTTTGTAAAGGATATGACAAGGCTTCGTAAGATCACTTTCTATGGGGAAAGTGATGAGACGGACTGTTTCAAAGCTGCTGCGGAGCTGCCGAGCCTGAAGATCGTTGTATTCAGCGGGCATATCGGCAGACCTTCACAGGAGCAGCTTGAATGTCTGTGCGAGAGGGAAGATATTATCATGTCTGAAATAAAATAAGCGGTTTTACGCCCAAAATACTAAACACCAAAAAATAAAGAAAAATCTGCGCCTAAATCCAATATATTCGAGATCGTCGGCTTGGCTTTTTCTAAATTTTAAATGGTGTTTTGTATAAGCGGCTGATGCATTTATTTGGCGCATCAGCCGCTTTTTTATATTACGCAATTATGCAATATTCACGCATTAAATTTCATCTTTGCGAATAGTATTATAGCAAAGCCTTGATTTGCTTTTTACGAAAGGATAGATGAATATGAATGATGTAAACGAAAAAACTCACAGCATTATTGCAGAGAACCGCAGTCGGCTCTCTGTTTCGGGCGTCACCGACATTGACAGCTTTGACGAGAACTCTGTTCTCCTTTATACGACTATGGGCGAGCTGACGATACGGGGCAGCGATCTCCACGTCAACGATCTGTCCGTTACGAACGGTGAGATGAACATTGAGGGCAATATCGACGCTATAATCTACGGCGACAAGGATCTGCGCTCGCCGCTTTCTTTTCTCGGCAAGCTTTTCAGATAGTAATGGATCGAAGGTGTATTTTTGAGTCTTGAAACCTTTTTCACCGTTTCCGAGCAGTGCGCTCTGTTCCTGCTCTCGGTCGTTCTCGGGGTCGGCATCGGCGTTTTTTACGATGTTTTTCGGACGCTCCGCATCGTTTTTCCGCCTGCCGCAAAGAGAAATGCCGTTTTTGCCGAGGATATTGTTTTTATGGTGGCTTCGGGGGCGGCGGTTTTCATTTATGCGGCTGTTTTATGCAGGGGACAGGTGCGTTTTTTCTGCGTTATAGGAACAATTCTCGGCTTTTTGCTCTATATTGCGACTGTCGGAAGTCTCATTGTGGGGATACTGCGCTCGGCCGCATCGGCTTTTGCAAAATTCTTCCGAAAGTTCAAAAAAAGCAGCAAAAGCTTGGTTTAATAACATAAATACAAAAAGTATATTAAATGTGAATTGAACTTGCTGTAAATTTTGGCAATAGAATATATCTAAAATAATTTAACAATTTTGTGCATACCTATAAAATTTTCGGAATGTGGAAAAAAAGCCTTGAAAAATCATGCCCCTATGTAGTATAATGTTATCATCTGAAAGTGACGGTAAAATTTTATTTCGGAATTGTAAAGGAACGGAGGTGCAGCAAAATGGGAAAGACCTACAAGGCTTATGTCAAGCAGAAGGAAAAACAGCAGCGTTCGGAAGACCGCAAAAAAAACGGCGGACCTTTTATGCGCAGTCTGGCTTCGCTTGCAGGAGCGGCGGTCATCATTTATTCGGTAAGCTCGTTTGTTGTAACTCAGGCTGACATTGCCGAAAAAAAGAAAAAGCTTTCCCAGCTTGAGGAAAAGGCTGCACAGCTTGAGGCGGAAAACGATGAGTACGCTTCTATCCTTGCAGAGGACGATGAAAGAGCTTATATGGAAAAGATAGCTATTGAAGTCCTCGGTTTTGCCTATCCGAACGAACGCCGCTTCTACGATACAACAAGGAACTAAAGCGGAAAGCCGTTCGGCTTTGAACCGCCTTTGGAATATAAAAACAGAGAGGTTAAAATTCTTTTTATGCAGCTTGAAGTTGGAAACATTTACGAAGGAAAAGTTACGGGCATCACAAAATTCGGCGCATTCGTCGAGCTTGAACCCGGAACGACAGGAATGGTACATATCAGCGAGGTCGCTAACAGTTTCGTAAACGAAATAAGGGATCATCTCACCGAGGGACAGACCGTCAAGGTAAAGGTGCTTGCGGTCGGTGAAAACGGCAAGATCTCACTTTCGATAAAAAAGGCTGTCGATAATCCACCGCCCCAGCACCGTGACGGCGGCAGGAGACCCTATAACGGCGGAAGAGGAAACGACCGCAGACCTGCACAGCAGGACAAGACCCCGATGACTCCCGAGGCAGCATTCGAGGATATGATGAACCGCTTTAAGCAAAGCTCCGAAGAGCGCATGAGCGACATCAAAAAGAATGTTGACAACAAGCGCAGAAGTCAGTCACGCAGAAAATAAAATACACTGACCGCACCAAGCAGCAGTCTTCAGGCAGGACGCAATCAGGAGATGCCGATCTTCGTTTTCGATCGGCTTTTCCGAAACGCACCGCCGAGGCAGCCCTTGCAGCGGTCATTTTTTATAAAAAGAGGACGCTTATGAGCATAACGGTAAATCTTTATTACACGGGCAAAAACGGCAGCGCACGTAAATTCGCCGAGGAGATGGTTTCAAGCGGCACTGTCAAAGCTGTCCGATACGAGAAAGGAAATCTGCGGTACGAGTATTTCTTCCCGATGGACGACCCCGAGACCGTGCTTCTCATCGATAGTTGGGAGGATCAGGCGGCAATTGACGCTCACCATGCTTCGCCGATGATGAAAACCATTTTTGAGCTTCGTGAAAAATACGATCTTCACACCAAAGCGGAGCGGTACATTTCCGATGAGGGCGGCATTCCCGCAAAGGACACGGAGTTTCTTAGGAAATGATCATTCGCCGAGAAATCGCTGCCGTTGGATAATGCATTCCGCCGCTCGTTCGGCTATTATCCCTCTGTCACGCTCGGGGTAGAATTCGAGCATTGGCGCAAGCAGGTCTTTTATCTGCGGCTTTGTAAAACGGGGAATGTGAAGCTGCTGACCGAACAGGGCTTCGGCACTTCGCATCTGGCGTGTGAAGGTCGTGCCGAGCGGTCGGGCGGTGACAGCGGCGATCAGCACTTCCGGCTCAATATCCATCTGCGAAAGCTGCGTGTTCGACAGAAGCGCAGCACTGTTGTCGAATATCGGGCAGTAGGAATATTTCCCGTTCTCCTCAATGGACGCAATGTTGTTAAGGTGGCGGTCATCGTTGAGAAAAAACGCATCGACCTCAAAGATCAAAGTAAGATATTCGGGGAATTGTTCCAGTCCCGTGAACCCGGCTGTCTTTTCGGCAAAGACCGTTTTGTCCGTCAGGTCGGCATAGATGACGGTGCAAAGCTTTTCCTTATCATAAAGTGAGTATTTTTCAAGATCGTGACCGAGCTGCTTTTTTGAGTTCACAAAAGCGGCGGCGGTCTGTTTTTTTCTTATGTTATGGTCTGACCATCAAAGCAAAGTGCCGCTTCACGCTTGTTTTTATCCAAGCCAAGCTCTTTTATACTAATTTTTAAACTGAAAGTGTACAAAAAATCAAGCAAAAGCTTGCATATATGGCTTTTGCGCCGATTTTTTGTCTACACTTTGATTAAAAATTAGTATTATCCATGCTGTGGGGAGAGAAATTTTGCAGGAAAGAGAATTTTCCCTGCCGTTCCACCTGCTGATGAGTGGATCATCCTTACATTTCGTATTTCCGTAATATCACCTCATTTTGAATTATTATAGCATATTCGTACCGAATCATCAAGGTTTCATCAGTGTTGTGTCACGGTACTTCAACAAAACACGTGGTTTTGGCACTTTTTTCTTGACTTTTTATAGAAAATGTAATATAATATTAACAAATACGATCAAAATGGGGGATCACAATGAAAAAAATCGTTTCAATACTTGTATGTGCGGCACTTGCTGCAAATGCTGCGCTCATTAACGTCAGCGCCTACACCGAAAGCATCAGAAAGACCTCAGCACAGGTCACTGTCACCTGCGACCAGTACATAAACTGGGACGGTACTTCAAACGTGGCTCAGTTTGTCGGTCCGAACGGAAAATTCTGCTTTGCTTATGACGGGGATAAGTATGTTACCGTTGTAAAGACTAACGGCAAGGCTGCTTTCAAGAAAAAGATAAAGCTGGAGAAGAAGCACCCTATTTTCGGCAATGTTATATGCGACAAAAAGGGCAATTTCTATCTCATCACCGGTGAAGTGAACAAAACGAACGATACTTCCGTCAATACTGTATTCATTTCCAAATATGACAGCAGCGGCAAGCACATAAAGACTGTCGGCGACAACGGCAGCTCAAGCCTTGCATATTATTACGGCAAGGATTTTTACACAAAGATACCGTTCGATGCAGGCAACTGTGATGCGGCGATAAACGGAGATCTCCTTTGTGTGAACTATGCCCGTGAAATGTACAGCGGACACCAGAGCAACTCGGTCTTTACAATAAATATCAACACAATGAGTAAGGTCTCCTCGGGCGACAACTACAATTCCCACTCCTTTGCGCAGAGAGTCGTTCCGTTCAAGGATTCCTTTGTGCTTGCGAGCGAGGGCGACTGCTACGACCGTGCTTTTACCGTAAATATGCTTGGAAAAACATCCTATAACATTTTCCATTTCTGGGTCGAGAAGGGCGCATTCGACCGATACGATATGTCCGTTGTGAACAACAATTTTGCGCATATGGGCGGACTTGTGAATATCAATGACAAGTATGCCGCACTTATCGGAACATCGGTAAAATCGCTGAACTCTTCCGCAGCAAAGGAAACAGAGCAGCTTTTCATACAGATATTTGACCCGACCGCCTCCCTCGACAGTGCCTCCGCATTTGCGACAAAGGGTGAGCGCAGCGGACTTGGCGGCAACAACGGCACCGAAAGCGTCAAGGATTACGGCGTAAAGTGGCTTACTGATTACACCGGCAATACTATCAGCGATCCGCAGGCTGTTGCAACGGACAGCGGAAACATCGTTATTCTTTATGAGCTCAAGGATGCAAAGGGTAAAAACAGCGGCGTTTATTATATGGTGCTTGATAAGAATGGTGAGATCGTTTCAAAGGCTAAAAAATTCTCCGATGATGCAAAGCTCAACCCCTGCCGTACGCCTGTTTATGTAAGCGGCAAGGTTTACTGGGCAGCAAACAAGTTGGGCGGCGAAAACAGGGGCAATCTCCATATTTACAGCATTGAAGTGAAATAAGACCCGTATAATACTAATTTTTAATCAAAGTGTAGACAAAAAATCGGCGCAAAAGCCATATATGCGAGCTTTTGCTTGATTTTTTGTACACTTTCAGTTTAAAAATTAGTATAAAATAAAACAGCGTATATCACGGAAAATCGTGATATACGCTGTTTTTTATTGATATTTCAATTCGCATTATGCGTTGACTTATTCTCCGACAAGCTCACGGTAAAGTCCGAGGTAGAGTTCAGCCGAGGTATCCCAGCTGCAGTCGGTAGTCATTGCTGTGTGCATAATGTACTTCCAACGCTTCTTATCGTTGTATGCTTCTCTTGCACGTCTTGTTGCATCGAGCATATCGTGTGCGTTGTAGGTCTTGAATGTAAAGCCGTTGCCGTCCTCATCGCCTGCGTCCTTGATGCTGTCTCTGAGGCCGCCTGTTTCACGGACTATCGGGATAGTACCGTAGCGGAGCGAGATCATCTGCGCAAGTCCGCAGGGTTCGCTCTGTGATGGCATAAGGAACATATCAACTCCTGCATAAACTCTTCTTGCGAGTGCAGGGATAAAGCCGATAGTTGCGCTTACCTTATCGGGGTGTCTCCAAGCCATTTCCTTGAAGAAATCTTCATATATCTTTTCGCCCGAACCAACGATAGCAAACTTATAGCCGAGGTTCAGCATATCCTCAAAGACATACTTGATAAGGTCGATGCCCTTATGGGAAACGAAACGTGTAACGATACCGATAACAGGCTCATCGCCGTCCTGAAGATTAAGCTCGGAAAGGAGCGCTTTCTTACATTCTTCCTTGCCCTTTGTGTTTTTAACGCTGAAATTCTTCGGGATAAGCGGATCGGTCTCCGGGTTGTAGAGAGCTGTATCGATGCCGTTGAGGAAGCCGCAGAGTTTATACTGCTTGTCTGCGAGCGCTCTGTCAAGTCCGTGAGAATACCACGGGTCAAGAATTTCCCAAGCATAGCTCGGTGAAACGGTAGTGATCTTGTCTGCTGTTTCAAATGCGGCTTTCATAAGGTTTACGCAGCCGTCATATTCGAGCAGCTTTGTATGATACATCGGGATACCAAGCACTTCGTTGATGACCTCCATACCGTACTTGCCCTGATACTGGATATTGTGGATAGTGAACACGGTCTTGATATTGTCAAAGCCGTACTGATACTTATAGAAAATGTTGTAATAAACGGGAACGAGAGCTGTCTGCCAGTCGTTGCAGTTGATAACATCGGGCTTCCAGCCGATATATTTGAGCATTTCCATAATTGCTCTGGAGAGGAATACGAAACGCTCACAGTCATCATAGAAGCCGTAAAGTCCATCTCTGCCGAAGTAGTATTCGTTGTCGAGGAGATAGTATGTAACGCCGTTGACATTGCCCTTGAAAACGCCGCAGTACTGCTTTCTCCAGCCTACATCAACGGTGAAGTTCGTGATGAATTCGAGCTGGCTGCGAAGCTCCGGCTTAACGTTTTTATAAAGGGGAAGAACAACTCTTGCATCGTGACCTGCCTTGACGAAAGCGGCAGGAAGTGAACCTGCAACATCTGCAAGTCCGCCCGAGGCTGCATAAGGGAGTGCTTCGGAAGCTGCATATAAAATCTTCATAAAAAGAATCCTTTCGATTGAATTTTTTGTCATAGGAAACAGCTTTGATTCGTTTCCCACAGTATTGCAGTTTCGCCGTGTGAAAGGCTTATTAACTTTCACACGGCTGAAACAAATTGGCTTGCATTACAGTAACTGCTTCTTTACCTTTTACACTTTCTTTGCGGAAATATCCAATTTCCAACTCAAACTAAGCGTAACGAAGTGAAGCACGGTGCGAACCGCCCGCAGGGGCTTCCCTGCCTTAGATTTCTGCACCCTTGCCGAGGTAAAGAGGATAGTTCTCAGAACCTGTGAGCATACGCATATCGCCGATCTTTACATTCTTGTCGGAAATTACGCAGGAAACCTCGCACTTTGCGCCAACGTGTGTGTCCTGCATAAGGATACAATTCTTGACAACTGCGCCCTTGCCGACCTTGACGCCTCTGAAGAGAACGCAGTTTTCAACTGTACCCTCGATGATGCAGCCGTCACCGATGAGGGAGTTCTTAACCTTTGCACCGATGCCGAACTTTGCAGGAGGATTATCTCTAACCTTTGTGTAGATAGGACGGTTTGCGATAAAGAGCTTGTTTCTGTTATCTGTGTTGAGGAGGTTCATATTTGCCTTATAGAAGGTATCCATCGAGGTGATCTTGCTGAAGTAGCCGTCAAAACGATAGCCCATGATCTTGTAGTCATGTGTTCTTGCCTGGAGAATATCCTTTTCAAAGCTTACAAGACCTCTTGAATTTGCTTCAAGAACGAGGTTCTTCAAAAATTCCTTGGAGAGAACGAACATATTGAGTGAAACGTTGCAGGCACCGCTGATGTATGGATTTGTGAGAACATCAACAACTCTGCCCTCGTCATTGATACCGAAAACAGTAGCCTTCTGAGCCTGCTCAACGGTAACAACATCGTTCGCATAAACTGCTGTGATGTCTGCGCCCGAAGCGATGTGGGAATCAACGATGGGACTGAAATCAACGTTTGCAACAACGTCGCAGTCGGAAAGAACCACATAATCGGCATCGGAAGTCTTGATGAAATCCCAGACACCGTAGAGAGCTTCAAGTCTGCCTCTGTACATACCGCTTGAAACGTGGCTGAAAGGAGGGAGAAGGTGAAGTCCGCCGTTCTTGCTTGCGAGATCCCATTCACGTCCCGAGCCGAGGTGATCGAGAAGTGACTGATAATTTGACTTTGTGATAACGCCGACTTCATCGATGCCGCTGTTCACCATGCTGGAAAGAGGAAAATCAATGAATCTGTAGCGTCCGCCGAAAAGAACACTGCCCATGGTTCTTTCTTTTGTAAGATCGGCGATCGAATTGTCATGCATATTTGAGAAAATAAGTCCCAAAACCTTTTTATTTCTGCTCATTGTAAAAGTTCCTCCTTATTTTAAACATTTTCCGAAATGATCTGCTTCGGAAGAACCTTTGCATTTTCGGATATCGTAATGTTGTGACCTACGACTGCAATGCCCCAGTCATCTCTGTTGTCGAAGGTCTCGGGTCTTGCACCGATCTGTGCGCCCTCGCCTACAACGCAGTTCTCGCCGACGATAGCGTACTCAACAACTGCGCCCGACTTGATGACCGAACCCGGCATAATGATCGAATCGGTGACCGTTGCACCCGGCTCGATCTTAACGCCCTCGAAAATAACGGAGAAATCAACTGTTCCCTCAACGTCGCAGCCGTCGGTTATCATAGAATTCTCAACAACTGCATTTTCGCCGATATACTGAGGAGGAAGAACGGGGTTTCTGGAATACATCTTCCAGTCGGGGTCGTAAAGGTCGATAGGAATGTTCGGATTGAGAAGATCCATATTTGCTTCCCAGAGGGAGTCAAGTGTTCCAACGTCCTTCCAGTAGCCGTCGAATGCGTAAGCAACGAGCTTCTCGCCTGCTTTCATCATATTAGGAATGATAGCCTTGCCGAAGTCCTTGTCCTCAGCCTCGTTGTTTTCATTTTCAATGAGGTATTTCTTGAGCTTCGACCATGTGAATATGTAGATACCCATTGAAGCAAGCGTGGAGCGAGGGTGCTTCGGCTTTTCCTCAAAGTCGACGATGTCGCCGTCATCGTTTGTTATCATAATGCCGAAACGTGAAGCTTCCTCCATAGGAACATCAAGAACAGCGATAGTTGCATCGGCATTCTTTTTCTTATGGTGTTCGAGCATATCATTATAATCCATTTTGTAGATGTGGTCGCCCGAAAGGATAACAACGTATTCGGGGTCATATCTGTCAACGAAAGAGATGTTCTGATAGATAGCATTTGCTGTGCCCTTATACCATTCAGCGCCGAGAGCTGTCTGGTAAGGAGGCAGGCAGTGCGCACCGCCGTACTGCTTGTCAAGATCCCAAGGCTGACCGTTGCCGATGTAATCATGAAGAACGAGCGGCTGATACTGTGTGAGAACGCCGACTGTGTCGATACCCGAGTTTACGCAGTTGGAAAGAGGGAAATCGATGATCCTGTATTTGCCGCCGTAAGGAACGGCAGGCTTTGCCATATCGTGAGTGAGAGCGTATAAGCGGCTGCCCTGACCTCCTGCAAGGAGCATTGCAACGCATTCTTTTTTAGTGTACATTCGTTATTCCTCCCATGGATTTACTTTTTTATTTTTTCAGGGGACTTTGTGACCGTTTTTGCTGATGCCTTAGCTGTGCTGCTCTTTGCCCCTGCTGCACTCGTCTTTGATTTTGCCGTTTTCGGTTCAGGCTCTTCCGAAACAGCTGTCTTTGCCGCAGGTTTCTCTGCCGTTTTCAAGGTTTTTGAAGTCTTTGCGGTCTTGGCCGTCTTTGCAGGCGTTTTTTCCTCTTTCGGTGTGCGCTTTTTGGCAGGAACGAACTTGAACAGCATTGCGGAAAGCGGAGCGATATCGATAACTATTGACTGCTCGCAGCCGTGCATCGAATAATCCTCGGTTTTCTTCTTTTTGTTGTTGACGGTTCCCGATCCGCCGTATTTTGTTTCATCGGTGGAAAGCACCTGCTGCCAGTAACCCTCTCTCGGGACGCCTATGCGGTAGTTTTCACGCTTGACAGGCACGAAGTTGCAGACGATGATGACTTCATTTCCCTCATCATCTATTCTTCGGAACGAGATAACGCTCTGGAGGTAGTCATCGTGACATATCCAGGCAAAGCCGTTCCAGTCGTCGTCATGCTGCCAGAGCGGAGGATTTTCAAGGTAGAACTTGTTGAGGTCTTTGCTGAACTGTTCGATCTGTGCGTGTTCGGGCGTGTCGAGCAGATACCAGTCGAGAGCCTTTTCATAGTTCCATTCGTTCTCCTGACCGAACTCGTTGCCCATAAATGAGAGCTTCTTGCCGGGGTGCATCGCCATATACATCATAAATGTACGCAGCGTGGAGAACTTATCTGTATTGTAAGCACCGCTCATCTTGCGCCAGAGCGAGCATTTTCCGTGAACGACCTCATCGTGCGAGATCGGGAGGATGTAGTTTTCGCTGAAGCAGTAGAAGAATGAGAAGGTGAGCTTGCCATGATTGTTTGCACGGTAGATAGGGTCAAGCTTCATATAGTCAAGGCTGTCGTTCATCCAGCCCATATTCCACTTGAAGTTGAATCCGAGTCCGCCGACATCGGCAGGCTTTGTAACGAGCGGCCAGGCGGTGGATTCCTCTGCGACCATGAGCGTGTTCGGATTGCGTCCGAATACAGCCGTGTTAAGACTGCGCAGGAATTCAACGGCTTCGTAATTTTCACGTCCACCGTCCTTGTTCGGACGCCATTCGCCGTCACGCCTGTCATAATCGAGATAGAGCATCGAAGCGACTGCATCTACACGCAGACCGTCAACGTGGAATTTCTCTATCCAGTACAAAGCGTTTGAAATGAGGAAGGACTTGACTTCGTTTCTGCTAAAGTCGAAAACCCTCGTTCCCCATGAAGTGTGTTCCTTTTTGAGAGGATCGGAATATTCGTAGCAACAGTCGCCGTCAAACTCGAAAAGTCCTGCCGCATCTTTCGGGAAGTGTGCAGGCACCCAGTCGAGGATAACGCCGATGTTGTTCTTATGGAAAATATCGATCATTTTCATGAAATCGAACGGTGTTCCGTAACGTGAAGTCGGTGCATAGTAGCCGATTATCTGATAGCCCCATGAGCCGTCATAAGGATACTCCGCAAGCGGCATAAGCTCAATGTGTGTATAGCTCATATCCTTGAGATAGGGAACCATCTCTTCGGCGAATTTAACGTAGTTGAAAGGCTCGCCGTTCTCGTAGGTCTTCCATGAGCCGAGATGGACTTCGTAAATGTTCATCGGGCTTTTATATACGTTTGTCTTGGCTTTTGTATCGTACCAAGCCTTGTCTGTCCATTTGAAGCCGTCTATATCGAAATATTTCGTAGCTGTCGCAGGACGCGTTTCCATGTGCGTTCCGTAGGGGTCGGCTTTGAGCAGAATGCTCTGATGCCGTGTTTCGATGCTGTATTTGTAAGTGAAATACTTTTCAACATTTTCAACAAAGCACACCCATGTCTCATTATCGACGAGCTTGGTCATGGGGTTCCTGCGCCTGTCCCAATCGTTGAAATCGCCTACAAGAGAAACAGATGCGGCGTGAGGCGCCCAAACTCGGAAATAAACGCCTTTTTTGCCGTCCTTTGTGCCCTTATGAGCGCCGAAGAAATCATAAGCCTCGACCGAAGTTCCCTCGTGGAAGATATGGAGAGGGAAGCGGCAGTCGATCTCTTCGGATACTGCAGTTTTCTTTCTGCTGTTCGGCATAATTTCATACTCCTTCTTAGTGGGCATTCGGGAGAAACAACGCATCTGCACGATGCTTTGAACGCTCATAGCCACACTATTAATTCTATATATATTTTAACAGATTATGTATCACATTGCAAGTGTTTTTGTAATATTTTTATATGTTAAACGTAAAAATTGGGTAAAGGCTGTGCAAATTGTACAAATTTTTTCCACCTGTAAAAGCATCAAAGTTCAGTCGAGCGAAATTTTGTATCAAAATGTACATATTTTTCTACATTTTTATGCATTTTTCACAATGAAATAAAGTTACATTTTTACAATTTATGCAGCTTTAATACAATAATTGTTCTGTCATCGGAAAAATCGTTAAAAACGCCCTTTTCGGGTCTGTCAAGCTCAATTACCGTATCGGCGCAGCGTGATGGCGAATATCCGTCCGAAAGGAGCAGCTCACGCAGCTTCGGGAAGCTCGTTTCGGGTATGCCGTCGCTGAAAACTGCGGCACAGTCGCCGTCCGAAAGGCGTATTGAGAAAGGCTTGGGCTCCGCAGAGGGGATTATGCCGAGCGGAAAGGAGGAGTTTTCGACTGCGTTGACAGTTCCGCCCGTGCGGACAAAGCTCTGCGCCGCACCTGCCTTGAAAAAGTCGGCTTTCCCCGTGAAAAGGTCGATGCGGAGCATATCGGCGGTGGTGAACACCTCGTCCGAAGACTTTGAGATGAGCAGCGAATTGACGAGCCGAAGCGCAGTCGCTCCGTCCGAGCCTGCACGGATGAGCTTTGATATGAGCGAGCAAGCCATACTGCTTTCGAGTGCCGCACGGCTTCCGCTGCCCATTCCGTCTGCGATAAGAAAATACACGCTGCCGAAGCCGTCCGTGAACTGCACGGAGCTGTCACCGCTGACGTTTTCCCTGCCGCACAGAACAGCCTTTCCGACCTCTATCTCGAACGCCGCAGGTTCGTGCCAGCAGGCGTGGATATGCTCGGCTTCGCTGAAAAATTCGGGCGGCTCGAGGTCACGGTCGGTCAGGGACGAGAGCTTTTCCGTCACATCCTCGGGCGGAACTTCAAGCTTTCCCTCATAAAAGCAGGAGATGAAAAGGTTGCCGCCCTTGTCGAAGAAAACCGCCGCATTCGGGTCTTTTCCGCCGCAGCTTCGGATAATTTCACCTGCACGTTCGGAGAGGTTCTCGTCATATATCCTGCCGCCCGAATGGATATCACCGAGGGCGTCCATAAAACTTACGGAGGAGGAAAGCTGCTCGCTGAATATCTCACGGGTGCGGCTGTGGTTCTCGCTTCTGCGCAGGAGGGCGGAATCTTGAGAATAGAGCTTGTTCATAAGGTCGGCGATCTCGGCTTTCTTTGTGCAGCTCTCAATGCATCTCGGCAGCTCGGGGACGGTGATGAAGCCTTTCCCGAGGAGAAGCTTTTCACAGGGAGCGAACGCCGCACGGATACGGTTCTCGTCACTTTTGCAGCAGAAATCACGGTTGCGGCATTCTCCGCATATCTTTTCGCAGACAGTGCCGCTTATGTTGATGCGGCAGCTGTTTTTCTCGGCAAGGAGTTCGGAGGCTCTGTCGGTGCTGTCGCCGATCTTTGCAAAGCAGTTCGTTCCGAAGGATATTTTCCGTGCGAAATAATCCGTCACTGCCGAGCGGCTCTCAACGGCGGAATTCACGGCTTTCATATAGAGCCTGTCGGGAATGAGCGAGTAGAGCGCAGCCGCCGTCAGCGTGTCCGTCATGAGCGCAGCCGCCCATGAGAGCTTCCCCATAAACATCGTCAGGAAAAGCGAAACTGCGGTGAAGCTCACTGCCGAGAAAATCTTTCCCCGCTTTGAAAAAAGTCCGCCGATAAGTCCTGCGCAGCCGACAACAGCCATGCTCCGTGAAAGCTCGGAAAGCTGTTCGCCGCCCGTGCAGCCGAGTATCGCACCGAGCGAGGTCAGAACGCCCATTATCGCACCGCCTGCACCGCCGAAGCGTCCGCCTGCCGCAAGGATAACGAATATCCCCACAGCCCGTCCGAGCGAAAAAGTCCCTGCGGAAACGCCGAACAGCACGGATATCCCCGTCACGTACAGCACAGCCGTGCAGAGGCTGTTCGCCCCCGTCACGCTCACCCGACCGTTCGTTTTTATGCAGCGCATTTCACACGAAATAAAATATGCAGCTATGCCGCAGATAATGCCCCTGAAAAATACCGCCGCCGCAAGTGCAGCTGTTATCTTTGCGGCAAGTGAAGCCACCGCTCCCGAAAGTATGTAGACAACAGCCGCATAGATCCCCGTTCCGGCCGAGCCGAGCTGCCTTTCGGTAAACCTGCGCACGATGATCTTCAGCGCAAGCATCACAGCCATCGCAAGCATTTCCGTCACGAAGCTTTCAGCCTGCCCCCGTGCGATGATGCTCGCCGCCGAGCCTGCAAAAACAGCCGATGAAAAAGCCGCAGGCAGAGCCGCCGTCAGCGCAGGCGATATCGGGATAAAGCCCTGCGATGCGCTGAAAATTATGCCGCACAGGAACGCACCCGTCCATTTTATGACCCCGAGCCGTGCGTCGTGATCCTTGCTTTTGCCGTCCCTGCGTGACAGCTCTGATTTTGTGACTTCAAAAAAACTGCCGATCTTTTCTTTAACGATCATATTTTTACGTCCTTTCCTTTTAATTTGCAGAAATTATCAATATAATTATAGTATAGTTTTGTGGTAAAAAATGTCATTTTATATTGACTGTTCTGCCGGCAGTTGTTTTTTACAGTGAAAAAACTGCATTTTGTAGGGCAAAATCTTGACTTCACGCTTTGCACTATTTATAATTATAAAAAAGAAGGGAGGAATTTGTCTGAAAACAAATCTTATTATTGCAGAGGGACTTCCGGGCAGCGGAAAAAGCACCACTGCGGCTATGATAGCGCAGGAGCTTGAAAAAAAGGGCATAAAGACCGTGTGCGTTGACGAGGGCGTACCCGACCACCCTGCCGATCATACCGATTATGATTTCCCCGATTTTGAGACCGAACGTGAAAAGATACTTGAAAAATGGCGTTCGTTCGTCAGAAATGCCGACAGGGAAACGGTGTATGTTTTCAACTGCATATTCCTGCAAAATCCGATGTGCGAAACGATGATGCGCTTCGGAATGGACGAAAAGGATTCCGAGCAGTATATCGGCGAAATTGCGGAGATAATAAAGCCGCTTTCTCCCGTCATTGTCTATATCGATCAGCCGAATGTCAAGGCTGCGATCGACGCCGTGCTTGAAGAGCGTGGGAACGACTGGCTCAATGCGGTCATAGGCTATCACGTTTCGCAGGGCTACGGAAAGCAGAACGGCTTGGCAGGCTATGACGGCTACATAAAATGCCTTGAGGAAAGGCGTGTGAGGGAGAAAAATATCCTTGCTGCGCTCGATATCGAAAGCTTTGCCGTATGTCAGGATATGACCGCAGACGAGCTTGCGGAGCTGTTCGGTTCGGTCGGCTGGAGCTGTCCCCCGACGGAGCAGCTTGAAAGCGCAATTGCAAACAGCAGGAAGGCTTTCATCGTCCGACATAACGGAAAGCCTGCGGCGGCGGTAAGTCTGCTCGGTGATGTCGGTATGCACTGGTTCGTGAAAGATCTCATCGTCAAGCCCGAATTTCAGAACCGAATGATGGGAACGCTGCTTATCCGATTTTGCGAAAATTACATAAAAAGCACTTTAAAGCCTAATTGGAAGGTCTGCATAGACCTGCGTTCATCAAAGGGGAGAGAGCATTTTTACGGGAAGCTCGGGTTTGAAGCGATGACAGCGGAAACGAGCGGCTGTGGAATGGAAAAAATGATAGAAAAATAATCTTGCCGAAAAAACGGCGCAATTCACAATTACGGTTCTGCGGAATTTCCGCTTCGCCTTATGTGAATTGCGCCGTTGTTTGTTATGCCTGTTTGGGGCAGCACTTTTTATAGATAATGAATGAGGCTGCGGCGGTTATGATCTCCGTTATCGGGAAAGCCGAAAAAACGCCGTTTGCACCGTAGAAACGGCTGAAAAGCAGCGCTGTCGGTATCATCACGGCGGCATAGCGCATGATGGAAATTATCAGCGAGGGTATTCCTCGGCTCAAAGCTTCAAGCACTCCGCAGCAGGTGACGGAGACTGCCGAGAACACGAAGCCTGTGCTGATAATGCGGAGTGCGGTCGCTCCGACGGCGGCGGTCTCTGCGTTCTCGGTGAAAATGCCCATCATTTGGTTCGGGATAAGGTAGCAGAGTGCAACTCCGACAGCCATAACGCCTGCTGTGAGGGCGAGGGTCATCTGAGCTGTGCGGCGGACACGCTTTGTTTCGCCTGCGCCGTAGTTAAAGCTTACGATAGGACGTATGCCCTGGATAATGCCGTTTGCGGTAAGGTAGATGAACGTCTGGAGCTTATAATATGCGCCGAGGACGAGGACATATTTTTCCGAAAACGGAGCAAGTATCCCATTGAGCGCAGAGATCAGCACCGACGGCAGAGCCATATTGAGTGCCGCAGGTATGCCGACCGAGTAGAGCCGCTTCATCAGCTCCTTATCGGGCGAGATATATTTCCTGCAAAACGAAACGGGGAGCGGTCTGAACTTTGCAAAGAGCAGATAAACGATGAGCGTTATCGTCTGACCGATGCCCGTAGCATAAGCTGCACCCGAGATGCCCATTTCGGGAAATGGACCGATGCCGAATATCATCATCGGGTCAAGTATGATATTTGCGATAAAGCCGCACATCATACTCAGCATCGAGACCTTCATTCTTCCGACCGACTGAAATATCTTCTCCATCGAAATACCGAGCATAATTATCAAGGAAAAGGCGAACGCCCTCACCGCATAAGCCGTTCCCATAGCGATGACGGACTCTTTTTCAGTGTATAAAGACAAAAACTGCGGTATTCCGAGTATGCTTACTATCGTGAGAATAACGCCGTGGATAACGCTAAGGAGCATTCCTGTCGCCGCCGCACGGTTTGCATTTTCATTGTCGTTTGCACCGAGACAGAACGCTATCCTCGCATTCAGACCTATGCCGAATCCGACCGCAACGGACGTGATGAGATTCTGCACGGGATAAACGAGCGAAAGCGCAGTCATAGCGTCCTCGCTTATCTTCGCCACAAAGTAGCTGTCAACGATATTGTAAAGCGAATTGACCGCCATTGATATCACCATCGGCAGCGACATCGACAGTACGAGCGGCAGTATTTTTTTCTCTTTCATAAAGGTCTGATCCATTTTTTCCTCCCGAATTTTCAACATAAAAAAGCCACACAGTCATCTTTAACTGTGTGGCGAAAAAGGATATCTCCCGAAAATCCACTCCCAAAAAGGGTTTTGTGTTCAGGGATCGCAGCAGGCAGTGTGCGCAAGGCATTGTCCGTTCAGCGATCCTTTAATAATATATCACAGCTTCGGGAAAATGTCAAGTATAATGCGGACGGGGAATTCACGGGTCATGTTCAACGCACAGGAACAGTCACATCGCCGATAGTTACGGAAACAATGTCATCTGTCGGAAGAACGCAGCGGAACTGGGCATTGTAGCTGATATCATAACCGCCGTCGGAGTTTGCCGAGCAGTTGAAGCCCGAGGTCTCGCATATCTTCCCGCCGAGATCGGACGAAGCTTTGCCGTCATATTTCCACTCCCTTTTGTCAATGTAAAAGCAGCTTCCGTCGGAAAGGTCGATCCTGATATCGGGCGAGTCCGTGAGCCTTTGGAAGCCTTCATAGCTGCCGCAGTGACCCTTGAACGATAAGCAGAGCGGAGAAAGTCCGATGTCCGTAAGCTGTATCTCAGCCGTTTCTCCCGTGTAAGTTGTGAAAGTGGAGGTGCAGTCGGCGTCAAGGTGCTTCGACTGCGTTTGCGGCATATCGGGAAGCTCAAAGGAAAATTCTGCACAGTCGGAAGAAACGGGGCTTTCAAAAAGCTTTATCTCCACAGATGAACCGCTGTGTATTTCCGCTTCGCTGCGAACGCTGAAAGCGGCTTCGGCACTTCCGTCCTCATTTTCGTTCAGAAAAATAACGGCTGTTTGCCGTGAAGCGTCCTCATCGCCGTTGATGATAATGTCCGCTTCCATTGTCAGCGTGTCCTCGGTTATTTTTTCGCCGTTTTTGCCGCTGATGTGCATTTCACCGTAAAGTATCGTTCCGTCGCAGATCATCTCGCCGAAAGAAATATTGTAGGGGAAGCCTTCATCGGAACGGACGGACTTGAACGCCGCAGCCCTGACCGCATAGTCCGAGCGGCTGTCCGAAATTACCGATGAGGTGCTTCCGAAAAGCCGACCCAGCCAGCCCGACTGAGCCGCATAGACTGTTGTTCCGCCCATGATAAGCACAGCGCAGGCGGCAGCGGCAGCATATCTGATACAACGGGGGCGTGAGTTTTCCGCAGCCCGCTTTTTCGCCGCCGATACGATGTCCTTTTCGGCAGTGACCGACCTTAAAGCAGCCTTGTATTCATTCATATATTTATCCATTGCAGTTTCTCCTTTCAAGCTCGTCCTTTAAAAGCTTTCTTGCACGCTGAAGCCTTGTCGTTACCGCCGACTCCGATATGCCGAGCGTTCTCGCTGTTTCGGAAACGCTCATATCGTCAAAGTAGTACAGCAGTATGACCGAACGGTATTTCACATCCAAGCTTCCGACCGCCTCAAATATCTCACTCTGTTCGGGATATTCAAATTCCGTGCAGCCTGCGTTTTCCTCCGTAAGTTCTTCATCGGAAAGGCGTTTTCTTTTTCGCAGCAGCATAAAGCTCTCATTCATCACAACACGGATAAGCCACGCCTTGATATGCTCATCATCACGGAACGGAAGCTTCCTTATCAGCAGCTTGTATATAGCATTTTCGGCAGCGTCCTCCGCATCGGACTTGTTTTTCAGTATAACGAGCGCATGGGCGTAAAGCATATCCGTATATTCCCGTGCGATCTGTTCAAATCTGCTCTTGTCGGTTATATCATCACCCTCTTTTTTTCGGTGTAATACTAAACACCAAAAAAATAAAGGAAAAAATCTGCGCCGAAATCGCATATATTCAAGATTGTCGGCTTGATTTTTTCTAAATTTTAAATGGTGTTTTGTATAAAAACGTTTTTCATAAACTACAATGAACGGGAAGTCTGTTTTATCACAGGAAATTCCATTTTCGTTAAGATACACAAATCGGTGCTGCAATTTTTTACGAATTTGCAAGTTGGTTAGGTGCTTTATTGATTTTAGCATATATTGAGGATGGTTTCAATCAGTGGGGGAAACAGAGCTTTTGCGAATTATTATTTCAGAAAATTAATTGCTCCGATGTGTAGAGTGCATTGTTCATAAATAAAAACCGTAAAAAAATTTTTCCAAAACCTATTGACAAATCCGTTCTACTGTAATAGAATATAAAACAGTTCATTCTATTGCAGTAGAATATAATGAAAGGATATGATGTTTTGAAAAAATTATTTTTACGGTTGGCGGCGTTGTTATGCTCTGCGGCTTTTATACTCACAGCCTGCAAAAGATCCGACGAAGCTGCGCCGAGTACGGTATATAAAAGCGAAACGGCGGAAATAGCTTCGGAAATAATGGGAGATTTCGATTCGTTCACATACAGCGGCGGAAAAATATATTTCCTTTCGGAAGTAATTCCGAGCGATGAGGAAAACTACTCCGCATATTATCTCAATTCCGCAGACACAAACGGAGAAAATTTCACTTCCGAGCTGATTTCGGAGGGCGATAAATATATCTGTTCCCCGAGCTTCGGTGCGGACGGCGCTCTATACTATGTTTCGTCGCAGGAAAACGGAGACAAATACAAATACTCCTTATGGGAAGCTTCGCCCGATGGGAAAAAGACCGAAACGGATATTACCGAGGCTGTGGACTCCTGCGACCCCGATTTTTTCCCGAGCATAATTTTTGCGGACGAAAACGACATATATATTTCCGACCGTGACAGCATTATCGTCCTAAGCCATGACGGAGCGCTGAAAAAAATTATCTCCGATGCGGCTGACGGCGGCGGAATATGGGATATCGTCCGAGGAAGCAGCGGCAGGGTCTATATCTACTATTTCAACGGATACGGCTATGCGCTGAAATATATCGACGGACAGGACTATGCGCTGAAAACGGCTGATTTTTCTGTTGACGGTTACAGCAGTATGGTTTTCGGCGGCAGGGGAGATGCGGAGCTTTTTGTGAGTGACGGCACGGCTCTGTATTCGCTCGGGACGGACGGCGAAAAGACCGAGCTGCTCAATTTTGTGCAGTCGGGAATAAGCTTTGGCGGCGTAAGCCGAATGTTTGCCGATGATGACGGACGTTTTATCTGCGCAGGAAAAAGTATGGACAGCGGTGCGCCCGTGATATCGGTGCTTTCGCTTCAAGCAGGCAAGTCCGATGACCGAAAGGAGATAGTTCTTGCAGGCACAGAAAACAGTATCGACGCTTACATCGAAAATGCGGCGGTGAAATTCAACAATTCGAGCAGCGACAGCTACATAACCATAAAAAAATACCCATGGGACGGCGTTGACAAGCTTGATCTTGACATCACATCGGGTAAAATGCCTGATATACTCATTTCCGACTCGTCCGTTCCAACGGAGAACTACATTTCAAAGGGACTTTTCGCCGACCTTTACCCGTTTATAGACAGTGACAGCGGTATTGAACGCTCCGATCTCCTGCAAAATCTTTTATCCTCATGCGAAACGGACGGAAAGCTTTACCGTTTTACCGACCGCTTCAAGATATACACTGTGCTTGGAAAGACGTCCGTTTTCGGCGAGAAAATGGGGCTGACGATAGACGAGCTTCAGCGTATCGCAGCGTCACGCCCCAAGGGTATGGAGACCTTTCCGGGCGTTACAAAACAGGACATACTTAACTACGCTCTGGAGCTTTCGGGAGATGAGTTTATCGACTATCGCAGCGGAACGTGCCGATTTGATTCGGAAAGCTTTATTTCGCTGATGAAATATGCCGACAACTACATTGACAGCATTGATTATGACAGCTATTTCGACGACAGCTTCTGGGAGCGGCTCGATACGATGTTTGCCGATGAAAGCGCACTCCTTATGACGGCGTACCTTTCCGATTATACGGATATTTACCGTTTTGAGCATATAAATTTCGGCGAACCCGTTACGGCTGTCGGTTTCCCGTGCGAGAACCGTATCGGCACATCATTTATCGTGGACTCGTCCTTTTCGGTCAGCGAAAGATCGGCGGTAAAACAGGAAGCGTGGGAGTTCCTCCGAACGCTTCTTCTGCCCGAATATCAGGATAAGTGCGACAGCTTCCCCGTCAGAACCGATTCGCTTGAAAAAGCCGCCGAGACTGCAATGAAGCATGACCCGAACCGTATCAATCAGGCGATCGTGATAATGGGGCAGATGGCTCTTTCGTCGGGAGCTTCCGATATTGGCGAGCCGAAAAAAGCCGATATCGATCGCATGAATGACGTTATCGCCTCCGCAGACGGAATAATGTCCTATAACAGCAGCGTTTCGGATATAATTTCGGAGGAAGCGGAGACATTTTTCAGCAAGAGCAAAACGGCAGAGGAAGCCGCAAAGCTTATCCAATCGAGGGTACAGCTTTATCTCGAGGAGCAGTCGTAAAATCCTCTTGACAAGCACGGCTGTTTGTGATAATATTAACTTATTCTACTATATTAGAATGCGAGGAGCTGTGTCATGAAGCTGTTTGATTCCGAACTGAACGTTATGAAAATACTTTGGGAGCAGGGCGATACCTCGGCAAAGGATATTGCGGCGATACTGAAGGAAAGGGTGGACTGGAGCAAGACCACAACCTATACTATAATAAAAAGATGTATCGACAAGGGTGCGGCAGAGCGCATTGACCCCGGGTTTGTATGCCGTGCGCTCGTCAGCAGGCAGGAGGCGCAGGAGTATGAGACCGACGAGCTTATCAATAAAATGTATGACGGCTCGGCGGATATGCTGGTCGCTTCACTGCTGAATTCAAAGCGGCTCTCCCGTGATGAGATAGCCGCTTTGAAGGACCTTGTGAACAGCTTGAAATAACGGGGGGCAGAGTATGGATATTATCGGTATGAGCGTCTCGGCTTCGGCTGTGATACTTCTTGTAATGGCGCTCCGCAGGCTTTTTCCCTCGGCGGTCGCAGGCGGCACGGCGAAGCTTCTCTGGTTGGCAGCGGCGGCAAGGCTGCTTGTTCCTTTTGGCAATGTCAGTGTTGTCACCGTAAGCATTTCCGACAACGCCGTCTATGAAAGCCGTGAATATTTCAGCTTGCCGAGTATTTCAATAACTGCGGATATCCCTGAATTTATGCGGCTTCTGTGGATATTCGGTGCAGTTTTCACGGGTGCGCTGTTCCTCTTTAAGCATATAAAGACACGCAGGGAGTTCTCCTGCGCACTTCCCTGTGAATATAATCTTGAACCGCTTCTGACGGAATATAAAATTCGCCGCAGGGTGACGCTCTGCGTTTCCGACCTGACCGATACGCCCTTTACATACGGCGTGATTTTCCCACGGATAATAATTCCGAAATTTGCCGCCAAAGCGGATGAAGCCCAATTGAAAAATATCCTTTGCCATGAGCTTGGACATATAAAAAGCTTCGATGTCATATATAAGGCTGTCTTGGCGGCATGTGCGGCTGTGCATTGGTTTGATCCGCTCGTTTGGGCGATGCTCGCCTTGGCGGAAAGAGATGTCGAGCTTGCCTGTGACCGTTCGGCAGTGCTTCACGGAAAATGCGCCCCCGATGAGTACGCAATGACGCTGATAAATATGGAGGAGCGCCGCAGTGAGCTGTGCGAGCCAAGCTTTACGGGCGGCAGCTTAAAGGAAAGAGTGGTAAGCATTATGTCGGGCAGACGGAGCAGATGTCCTGCCGTCACCGTTTTTGCAGCAGTGCTGACACTTGCGGCGGCAGTCTGTGCGAATTTTTATTGTCAGCCGATCGGCGAGGCAGCATCAGTCGAAACAGCAGCGGACATGCTGTTCATCGTTTCGGACGATAATAGTACAGCATCATCGGAAGAGTCCGTGATCGATACTTTCGTTATACAAAACACCAATGTCGGCACTGCGTTTGAGTATGGCTCGGACGAAGTGTACATCTTTTCGGTCTATGCGGAAGAAACCGCAGGATAAAGCAACCCCGCCTGATACCCAAGTTCTGTTCTGTGCTAATGTGCAGGCAGGTTTTGATCGGTATCAGGCGGGTTTTTACATCAATGCAAAAAGAAAACCGTTGCAAAACGTGAAATCACGCTTTGCAACGGTTTTTTTCTGGTCGGAGTGACGGGACTTGAACCCACGGCCTCTACCACCCCAAGGTAGCGCGCTACCAATCTGCGCCACACCCCGACGACTATATTATTATATCTCATTTCATTGCTTTTGTCAAGGGCTTTTTGCAAAAAAGTTTAAAAAACACGAAAAATGCCTTTGCACGAATATTTCCGTGCAAAGGCATTTTGTTCTTAAGCATTATCAGCCCTCATAGTCAACGATCTTTACGGATTCCATCTGTACCTGCTTCAAGGGCTTGTCATTTTCGTCCGTTTCAACGTTTCCAAGCTCACGAACGATGTCAAGTCCCTCGAAAACCTGTCCGAAAACTGTGTAGCTGCCGTCGAGGAACGGTGTGCCGCCCTTTTCGTTGTACATTTCGACAACGTTCTGCGGCCATGAATATGTTGATGGGTCATACTGCATAAGCTCCTCGCAGGTGTTCTGGAGATAGCCCTCGGGTGTGTTCACGATATAGAACTGGCTGCCGTTTGTGGCGGTCGAGCCGCTGTTTGCGTATGCAACTGCGCCGCTGAAATGGTAAAGTCCCTCGGGGATGCCGCCGTCAAACTGGTCGCCCCAGATGCTCTTGCCGCCTGTGCCGTTGCCCTTCGGGTCGCCGCCCTGTATCATAAAGTTGCTGATGATACGGTGGAAAGTGAGTTCGTCATAGTAGCCCATATCTGCAAGCCCCGTGAAGTTTTCCACGCCCTTTGAAGCGACTTCGGGGAAAAGCTTGATCTTGATATCGCCGTAGTCCTTGACGGTGATAACAGCGATCTTTTCGCCGATCTCGGGCATCTGAAAGTTGTAGATAACTGCGTCCTGGGCATTAGCATTTGCGGAGTCCTGCTCCTTAATAGCATTTACGATAGAGTTTTCATCATCTACTGTGCTTGTGCCTTTGCAGCCGCTGAAAAGCATTGCCGCACTCATTACGGCTGCGAGTATAACAGCCGATCTTTTCAAAGTTTTTTTATTGAACATTTAAAATTCTCCTTTGCCTTATTTTACATAAAGATCGCATTTACGGTCAGGTCGCTCTGAACATTGGTGAATGAAGCGTCCCAGCCGATGAAGGTTTTTCCCATGCTGTCCGTTGTGGGATTTACAGGGACTGTTGCGGTCTCGCCCTTCTTGACCTTAACGGGATAGCTGATGCCCTCGACAATAAAGGTAACGGTGTATTCGGGTGATGCGAACATCGCCGTGATGGTCATATCGGAGGTGATATTTAGGAGCGATTTGTCCCAGCCGATGAATTCGTTGCCCTCTGCGTCAACGGTCGGGGTGATGGGAGCGATAGCGTTTCCGCCTGCTTCAACGATAGTCGGATAAGGTATTCCGCCGACCATAAATGTTACGGTGTACTGCGCTGCGGAATTTGGCTGAAGTATAGCTGTGACAGTCATATCGGAGTAAACTGCGGAGAAGTCCTTGTCCCAGCCGATGAAGGTGTAGCCCTCGATGTTCACGGTGCTTGGGAGAGGTGCAGCTTCGCCGTCCTTGACCTGAATGGTCGTTTCACGGTCGGCGATAATGATGGTGACATTGTGGTAAACATCGGTGCTTGTGCTGCCGCCGTCCTTGAAGATGGCCGTGATGACGGTGTCCTCGGTGATGTTGGTGTAAGGCTTATCCCAGCCAACAAAGGTCTTTCCGCTTATTTCGGGTTCGGCAGGCATATCGGCGGTACCGCCGTGTTCGACCTCCTGAACGATCTCATCATCACCGATTATAATAGTAACGGTGTGCGTAGAGCTTGGGTCGATGTCCTCGGGAGTTTCCTCGATGTCGCCGCTGTCGGTCGTTTCGGCGGGTGTTACGGGAGCTGCTGCGGTGGTGGTCGTTGTCTGCTGAGGCTGTGCGGCAGTTGTGGTAGTTGTGTTGTTGCTGTTTGGAAGAGTTATCTCGTGGTTAGGCGTATCGGTAACAAGACCCGTGGCCGTTGTCTCGATAGGTTCAGCTGTTTGTATCACCTCGGAGCTTGTGGCAGTCGTTTCATCTTCGATCGTTTCCCCACCCGAAACATTGGAATAAGCAGCCTTGAGTTCATCTGTCGTATAGGTGAAGTTTTCGTTGAGCTGGCTTATCGTGATAAGATTTTTGAGATCCTTTGCAGTAAGGTCGGTGAGCGGGAACTGAATGTTGAGATAGGAGAAAACAGGGCCGAGGTCGTTTGTCGTCACACGTCCTGCAAGCTTTTCTGCAAGAAATTCGGGTGAGTTGACAGCATTGCCCTGAACATCATAAAGCTGTATCTTGGCATTTCCCATAAAAGCATAAACATCGGTGTAGGAGCTGAAGTCCTCCGTCAGCCAAGCAACCTTGGAAACAGTTCCCGATGGGTAAATTTTTGCATCTGCGGTGCGAATGTTGATCTGCGCCTTGTCAAGCTCGGCAAAATTGCAGATGACCGAACCGCGGTTGAGGAGCAGCTCGCCGCCGTCCTTGCTTTTAGGCTCTGCGGTGAGGACAGCCTGTGTGTTCTCGGAAAGCACCATATAGATATCGTCTGCGTTTTTTTTGGTTCTATACACGATCTTGCAGCTTGCGCCCTCGCCGACCGTGATAACGTCACCCTCCTTGAGAGCGGCACTCGAATCTGCCTGAACGGATTCATCTGCGGAGGTTATGCCGACTGTTCCTGTCGCTTCGGTTATGTAAAGTCCTGCGTTCGACTTGCCGCCGAAGAGAACGATCATCACGGCAACGACCGCAATAAGTGCGAGCGAGCCTGTGATAACAGGTATAAGCGGTATATTGAGCTTTTTCATTTTAAACTTCCTTTCGGTCAATGTTCAAATTCAGAGGTTTCCTCATCGGATCTGTTAAGGTCATAGTCGTCAAAATAATCATCAATGCTGTAATCGTCCCAAGGGTCGGGGTTCGGGTTAGGCATCTGCCACCATTTCGGACCGGGGAACGTTGTGTAGATGTGAGTTTCAAGCGTTGTACCCGGAGTGAGCGGCGCACTTGATTCGGGCGGTACGGTCTCGACGGTATCGGGAGTTGTGACCGCAGTTTCCCGTGTCGTTGTGGTCTCAGTCGGAGGAGCGGTCGTCTCGGACGCCGTTGTTGTTTCCTGCGAAACGGTCACAGTCTCGGTCAGGGCGTTGCTCTGGCTGACTGCACGGAATGCGGAGTTGAGCTCGTCAAGGCTGTAAGCAAGCGCTTTTTCACCGCTTATCCTTATAAGCTCCTTTATCGTGATCTCTTTAAGGTCATAGATGTTGATATCGTAATTAAGATAACCATACTGCGCAAAGCTGTCCGCCGATATCATTTCAGCACCTGTCCGTTCGGTGAGGAGCATAGGCTCTTCGACCTTTTCGCCGTCCGTTCCGTAGAGTTGGAGCAGAACTTGCCCGTCAAAATCCTGAACGTGGGTGAGCATTACATTTTCATAGCCCATATACTTGCTTTCGTAGCTGAATTCCGTTCGGAAGACTGTTCCTCGGACGCTTACAGCGGCGTTCGGGGTAAGCACACGGAATTTCTCGCTCTTTTTCAAGGGCTTGTTGAGCTGGCAGGTAACTGCGCCGCCTGCGATGTTGACGGAGACCTCGCCCTTGTCCGAGACATTGGTGTAGAAAACGTAAACGGCACTGTTCGGCTCGACCGAAATGAACTTGTCACTGTCGATCTTTACACGGACATTCCCGTTTTCCGCAGTGTTTATAACGTCGCCGCTCTGCAGGACAGTCCGCCTGTTGGCATAGAACTGCTTTTCGCCTCGGATTATAACGACGTCGCCGCTTATCTCATTTATAGTAAGATTTCGGGTAGTTTCGCCGCCGAATGCAACGCTTAAAGCGACCGCACCGACAATTACGGCGAAAAGGGCGGCAATTGCTATCAGTATTATCTTAAGATTATCATGGATAAATTCATCGAATTTCATTCTTTGGCATCACCACGCTGTATTTGTAATACTAAATTTTAATCAAAGTGCAGACAAAAAATCGGCGCAAAAGCCATATAAACCTGTTTTCAACAGCTACGACTTTTGCTTGATTTTTTTACACTTTCAGTTTAAAAATAAGTATAAAATTATGTGTACATTCCGATGATTTCGGACAAAACTCTATTAATTATAGCATATTTCTGCGCTTTAGTCAATCAATTATTTAGATAATTGACAACATTTCCGGTTAATAGTTGACAGTTTTTTAAATTGATAATTTTACTGGGAAAAACGGGATTTTATCTGCATTTGCTGCGGCTAAAAGTCAAATAAAAAGGCGCACTTGTCCTGTGCGCCCCTTGTGTGTTAAATTTTTTGCAGCAAACTTATTTTCATCGCTAACAAGCGGAACGAAGTGAAGCATAGCGCAAATTTGCAGCGGAGCTTCTCCGCCTTAGCGGTCGTTGAAGATCTGGAAAAGTGCGGAGTAATCGTCGATAGCACTGCTTGATTTCTGCTCGGGAGCGGCAGCCTGCTCGGCAGGAGCGGCTTCCTCGGAAACAGCATCGGGATTGTCCATTCCGACAAAACCTGCGGCGATAACGGTGATGTTTATCTCGTCCTGGAGAGTTTCATCGAACGAAGTACCGAAGATCATGCTGACGTTAGGATCGGCAGCCTCGGATATGAGCTTTGTAGCCATATCAACATCAGATGCGAGAACATCTTCGGACATAACGATATTAACAAGCAATCTTGTAGCACCGCTGATAGATGTTTCGAGAAGCGGAGAAGTGATAACTGCGTTTGCAGCTTCCTGAGCCTTGTCCTTGCCCGAGCCGTGACCGATAGCCATGTGAGCATAGCCTGCGTTCTTCATTGTTGTTTCAACATCGGCAAAGTCAAGGTTTATCATACCTTCAACTGTGATAAGTTCAGCGATGGACTTAACGCCCGTCTTGAGGATATCATCAGCCATTGCGAAGGATTCTTTCATTGTGAGCGGCTTTTCAGAGCCGACGAGAAGTCTTTCGTTAGGGATAACGATGAGGGAGTCAACGTGCTTTTTGAGCTCTTCGATACCTTTTTCAGCCTGTATCATCTTAGCCTTCTGCTCGAAGTTGAAGGGCTTTGTAACAACGGCAACTGTGAGAATATCGAGCTCCTGAGCGATCTCTGCAACAACGGGAGCTGCGCCTGTGCCTGTGCCGCCGCCCATACCTGCTGCGATGAATACCATCTGTGCGCCCTTGAGAGCAGCTGCGATCTCGTCCTTGTTTTCCTGAGCGGAGCGTTCGCCGACATCGGGCTTATTGCCTGCACCTCTGCCTCGGGTGAGCTTTTCACCGATCTGAACCTTGTGAGAAGCCTTTGAGGAGTGGAGTGCCTTTGCGTCGGTATTTACAGCGATATAGTCAACGTCCTTGATGCCTGCAACTACCATGCAGTTGAGGGCGTTGCCGCCGCCTCCGCCGACACCTACGACTTTTATGTTGACATCGGGCTCAAACATATCATTTTCATTATCCAGAACAAAACCGCCCATGCTTTAACTTCCTCCTATATATGAATATAACTGCAAACAGTATATGAAACTGCACATTAATACAATATACATTTTATCATATTTTGCACATTATTGCAAGTCTTTTTTTGAAAAATACTTAATAATTTGATTAATTTATTTTAAACGTGAGTTATTCAAAATGAACAACGTCCGAAGAGGTCTGTTCGGGCGTATTTTCGTCCGCTGCCTCCTCTGTTTCGGGGGCATTCTGAGCGGCGAGATTGTTCTCGTAGGTTATCTCGTTCTGCTCGATGCCTGCCTTGTCGATAAAGGATGCGCCGCCCGAGAGCATACGCAGAGTACCCTCGGTCTTTTTGCCGATCTTATCCTTTAAAATTTCCGATGCGAGCTTTATCTTGTAGTCAAGCTCGGTCACTGCGCCGAATTCAACGGTTATCCTGTTGTCGTAAACGCAGCTGATGTTGTGATGATCGGTCATATCGAAGTCATTTGCAAGACCTGCGAATGAACTTTTCGCAACGTTTACAAGACGGTAGAAAATCTCCGTTCGGTTAGCCTTTGTGCATTCAAAATGCGAGCCGACCGTCGGGATGGGTGTTGTCTCGCCGTTATCCTCGACCACAGCTTCGTCCTTTTCCGTAGCGGAGGTGACGTTGCCCGTGTCGGAAACAGCTTCGGTCTCCTCCCATTCCTCGGTGACGGGTTTAGTTCGTGCGCCGTAGATGACAACAGTATCGGGAAAAGGCGCATCGGAGGTTTTCAGCACCTTGCCCTTTTCGCTGAGAAGGCAGAAGCCGTCCTCGTATTCCGCACTTATTGCTTCGCGGCAGGGTCTTACGGTGATGACAACGCCCGACGGGAACGAGCGTTTAAGCTCGGCTGTTTCTATGTAGATGAGCGTGTTTTCGATGTTTGCGGCAGCCTTGCTCATATTCGTGCGAATGAGATTGCTGCCGCTTTTTATTCCCGAAGCGGTGCAGATCTCCTCTGCTGTGTAGATGGAGCTGCCCTTGACCGTTATCGTGTTTATCTTGAAGAAAACTGTCGTTGAAAGTATCAGAAAAATTATAACAGCGGCAAACGCAGCAATGCCAATATATCCGCCTTTTGATCTTCCGCCTGCCACAGTTAAATTCCTTCTTTCTTTTAAAGTCTGTATGGGTCTATCCTTTTTATATCTGCGCCGACGCCCGCAAGCACGTTTTCGATGTCCTCATAGCCTCGGTCGATGTGCTTTACGCCCGAAATCTCGGTCTTGCCCTCGGCACAGAGCGCAGCCGCAACGAGTCCTGCACCGCCCCTTAAGTCGGGAGCGCAGACCTTTGCGCCGTAGAGTTTTTTCACGCCCTCGACAACGGCGACCTTGCCCTCGGTACGGATATTCGCACCCATTCGCCGAAGCTCCTCGGCGTGACGGTAGCGGTTCTCGAAAATATTCTCGACAAAGACCGTCGTACCCTGCGCAATGCAGGCGGCTGACATTATAAAAGCCTGACAGTCGGTCGGAAAACCGGGGTAGACCATCGTTCGTATTATATCTATCGAATGGAGTGGTTCTTTTCCGCTGAAAAATATCTCATCTTCGGTGCAGCTTATACTGCATCCGAGCTGTTCAAGCACGGAAAGAACCGCATCGAGGTGTTTCGGGCAGCATTTTTTCAGTATTATCTCACCCTTTGCGCAAGCCGCACAGGAAAGATAGGTCGCTGCGGCGATCCGGTCGGGCATAACGGTAAAATCGCAGCCGTGAAGCTCCTTTTTTCCGCAGATAACGATAGTGCTGCTGCCTGCGCCGATTATGTCCGCTCCGCAGAGGTTGAGGAAGTCGGCAAGGCAGGCAATTTCGGGTTCGCGGGCAGCATTGGTTATCTCCGTTCTTCCCTCGGCAAGCACAGCCGCAAGAATGATATTCTCTGTTGCACCGACAGAGGGGAAAGGAAGCGAAAGCTTCGCACCTTTCAGCTTTTTTTCGCATCGGCATACTATTTCGCCGTGCTGTTCGGTGACGGTCACGCCCATTTTCCGCAGGGCGTTTATATGTATGTCTATCGGACGCTGACCGAGGTCGCAGCCGCCCGGGAGGGTTATTTTGCAGCCGCCCGTTCTCCCGACGAGTGCGCCGAGGAAAAATATCGATGAGCGCATCTCACGCATAAGTCTGTCGGGGATATCGGCTGACGATAAGCCGTCCGTGTTCACGCAGACCGTGTTCGGCGAAGCACCGTCAAACCCTGCGCAGCACCCGAGCGATGTCAGTATCCTCATAGCGGAGTAGACGTCCGAAAGTCTCGGGCAGTTATGCAGAACGACTTTGCCCTTGCAGAGGACTGCGGCGGCGAGTATCGGCAGGACTGCGTTTTTTGCGCCTTGAACGGCGATCTCACCGTTCAGTCTGTTTCCTCCGTTTATTATAAGCTTCTGCATAACATTTCTCCCTTTCTGCTTTTTGATTTATATTATGCAGAAAAAGAAAAACTGTTAAAAACTCACTTTTTTATAAGTTCATCAAGAGCTTTGAAAACTCTTTCGGGAGTGTCGGGAACATAGAGCGAAGCTGCCCTCTGCGCAAAGCGGTTAAGGCGTTCCTTGTCACGGTAGAGATCGTTCACGTTATCGATGAGGGTCTGTCCCGTGAGATTTTTCTCCTCGATAACGATAGCTGCACCTGCCTTGCCGAGAACCATTGCATTATGGTACTGGTGGTTGCCTGCAACATTCGGCGAGGGTATAAGTATCGAAGCTCTGCCCATTGCTTCAAGCTCGGAGAGAGCATTCGCACCCGAGCGGCTTATCACAAGGTCTGCGGCAGCCATGCAAACGGGCATATTGTCGATGTATTCTTTCGGACGGATACGGGAGTTGTTTTCATAGTCAACGCCCCTCGCTTTAAGGTCAGGCAGGAAAGTTGTCTTGCCCATGCCGCCGTAGCTGTGAATGTGGGTTATCGGAACATTGTTTTTCGTTTCCCATTCCATAAGCTCGGCAACGGTCTCGTTGATCCTGCCTGCACCGAGGCTTCCGCCCGTTGAGAGAACGACGATATCGCCCTCGGCAATGCCAAGCTCACGCCTTGCGGCTTCTCTTGTCATGCCCGAAAATCCCTTTCTTACGGGAAGTCCCGTAACGGTGTAGGGGATATCCTTTTCGAGATATTCCATAGCTTCGGGGACGGTGAGCATTACAAGGTCAACTTTCTTGGAAAGCATTTTCGTTGTCATTCCCGGGAAAGCGTTCTGCTCGTGGATAGCGGTCTTGAATCCCATTTCGGCAGCCTTCAGCACGATAGGGCCGCTGACATATCCGCCCGTTCCGATAACGAGGTCGGGCTTGAATTCGTTCAATATCTGCTTTGCACGGTGTCCTGCCATAGTGAGGTATGCGACAGTCCTTACATTTCGTGCGATATTCTTTATCGTAAGCTTGCGCTGAAATCCGCTTACCTTCATCGGGGCATAGTTATAGCCTGCCTTCGGGACAAGACGGGATTCCATTCCGTTCGGCGTTCCGACATAGAGAAATTCCGTGTCGGGGTAATGCTCGGATATTATCGAGGCGATAGCGAGCGCAGGGTTGATGTGTCCTGCCGTGCCGCCGCCTGCAAGGATAACTTTCATTTTATGACCATTCCTTTCGGATAATTATTCGTCTGAAGAAGTGTATCGGGAAACGCTCAGGATAACGCCCATCTGCAAAAGCTGCATGATGAGTGCTGTTCCTCCGTAGCTGAAAAACGGGAGCGAAACGCCCGTGTTCGGGATAGTGTTCGTGACAACGGCGATGTTGAGGAGCGCCTGAATACCGATCTGAACGGTAAGTCCCGTTGCGAGCATCATTCCGAATTTATCATAAGCTCTCGATGCGATGAAAAATCCTCTTCCGATGAAAAGCAGGAAAAGAACTATTACGACGATAGCTCCGATAAAGCCGAGCTCTTCACACACAACGGCGAAAACGAAGTCGTTCTTTGCCTCGGGGAGATAGAGGAACTTCTGACGGGAATTTCCGAACCCAAGTCCGAACAATCCGCCCGAGCCTATCGCTATGAGCGAGTTCTTCGTCTGCCACGTTTCCGCAGGGGCATTTTCGTTGAAAGGGTCACGCCAGGAGATCATTCTGTCCTCAAAGTAGGTAAATCCGAACTTCGCCGACAGCAGCAATACCAGCAGCACAAGCGCCGTTACGCCGATTATTCCGAGTATCATAAGGTGCTTGATATTTGTTCCGCCGACGAACATCATCACAACGCCGATGGCGCAGATGATGATAGTACCCGAAATATGCGGCTGTATCGCCATAAGTCCGATGACAAAGCCAAGGCACATCATAAACGGAAGAACGCCGTATTTCGCATATTTGAGCTTGGAATAATTTATCGAGATAAGGTAAGCGAAAAGAACTATTACCGCAAATTTCATGATCTCGGACGGCTGGAAGGAGGGGAGAGGGCCGAACTTTACCCAGCGGTAAGAGTAATGGTGAGGGTCCTTGAATGGTCCGATGCGGCACATGAGCATAAGCAGCGAAGCCACTCCGAAAAGTCCGAAAACTATTATCGGCTTGCGCAGGATATGATAATCTATATGCGCAACGATGAGCATGCCGATTATCCCGGCAGCCGCCATTGCGATCTGTTTTTTTGCATAATAAGTTCCCTCTAAGCCTTCCTGTATCGCCCATGCATAGCTTGCGGAGAACATCATAAGGATACCGAGTGCAAGCAGCGTCATAAGGATTATGAGGAAAGGGTAATCGATATTGCCCGATAAAGGCTTTTCCGAATATCCCCGTGAAACGCCCTCGGAGGTCATCTCCTTGCGGCGGTCGGCTTTTTTGCGGTTTTTCTGAGGGATAGCTCCCGATGAGGCTGCCATTGAAACGACCATTCCTTTCTATTATTTCAGCAAAGCTTGTAGATAAGATTTGCGATGATGCCTGCGATAAGTCCGACTGCCGAGAAGCTTATAACTATCTGATATTCGTTCAGACCGCAGAGCTCAAAGTGATGATGGATAGGCGACATCTTGAAAAGACGCTTTCCGTGCGTGAGCTTGAAATAGGTCACCTGAATTACAACAGAAAGTGCCTCGCAGATATAAACTATCGCAATTATTGCAAGCAGAAGATGCTGTCTTGTCACAAGTCCTATCGCAACGACAGCACCGCCGAGGAACATCGAACCCGTATCGCCCATAAATACCTTTGCAGGGTGAAGATTCCATACGAGGAAGCCAAGGCAGCCGCCTGCAACAGCGATGGAGTAAATGGAGTATTCCCAATTTCCCATAGCGGAGCAGAGCGTTGCGAACGATATCATCGAGATAACAGTTACCGAGCCGCAGAGTCCGTCAATGCCGTCCGTGAGGTTTACAGCATTTGTGAGGAAAACTATCACAAGGAGCATAAACGGGTAGTAGAGCCAGCCTATGTCAAGCTCTGCCCAGTAGAAATTGAGCGTTGTTTTCGTGTCGCCGAGTATATACAGAACATAGAGGAAAGCCGCCGAGAAGATGAACTGCATCACCATTTTCTGCTTCGGTTTAAGTCCGAGGTTCTGTTTTTTCACAGCCTTGATATAATCGTCCGTGAAGCCGATCACCATATTCAGAAGTGCAAATATATATCCCGCAAGCAGACGGTAAAGCCCCGTGTTGTCGGGCAGCGTGACATCGGCAGTCCTGTAACGGTACAAAGCATAGCCGACCGCAATTGCGATAGCTGAGCCGAATATGAACATAAATCCGCCCATTATCGGAGTGCCCTGCTTATCCTTGTGCCAGGACGGACCTTTATCATATATAGTCTGACCAAAATGGATCTTTTTAAGCAGCGGAATGAGAAATTTGCCCATTACGGCTGAGACCGCAAAAGCGGTGAGTGCAACGATAAGATTTATCCGGAACGGCATTGTGACGCTCTCCTTTTTATAGTATTATCAGCAGTCCTTGTAAAATTCGTCGATTATCTCTTCAAGATGAACGCCTCGGCTCGCCTTGAAAAGCACAACATCGCCCGGACGGAGCTTGAATTTAAGGAAGTTGAGTATCTTTGATTTTTCCGTTGACCAGCCTGCGTGATAGCCAAGCTCATCGGCACGTTTGGCGATGTTTTCGGCTTCTTTTCCGTAGCAAACGAGCAGGTCAACGCCCTTTTTGGCAACATATTCGCCTATTTCGGCGTGATATTCAGCCGATTTTTCACCAAGCTCGAGCATATCGCCGAGAACGGCAACGTGTCTGCCGCCCTCCGCAGGCTTGATGTCGCAGAGCATATCGATAGCGGCTTTCATCGATGTCGGTGAAGCGTTGTAGCAGTCAACGAGAACGGTCTGCTGACCGAGCTTCTGCACATTCTGACGGAGCTGGTCGGGCTGATAGCCGCTGAGCATCTCCGCAGCCAAAACAGGGTCGCAGCCTACAACGGCAGCGGTCGTCACAGCCGCAAGAGCGTTGTAAACATTGTGCCTGCCGAGCGAATATATCGTAACATCAGTGATGACCTCGCCATTGCGGCAGACGTTGAAGGAAATACGGTCATTGTAGGTCTTTATGTCCTCTGCGGTGTAGTCGCAGTTCTTGTTTTCTATGCCGTAGGTAACGACCTTTCTGTACTCTCCGTAGTCCTCATAGACTTTCCAAAGAAGCTTATCATCGCCGTTGAGAATGAGCGGAGCGTCCTTGTCTGCGCCCTTTAGAATTTCAAGCTTTGCCTGAAGTATGCCCTCCTGAGAGCCGAGCTTTTCTATATGCGCAAAGCCGATGTTCGTGATAAGGCATACCGTCGGGCGAACGCATTTTGAAAGGCGTTCTATCTCGCCGAAGTCGGACATTCCCATTTCGATAACAGCCGCCGTGCAGCTTGAATTGAGTTTAAGGAGCGTGAAAGGAACGCCGATCTCATTGTTGCGGTTGACGGGAGTTTTGTAAACGCTGTGTTCGGCGGAAAGCGCAAGTGCGATCATATCCTTTGTGGTGGTCTTTCCAACGCTTCCTGTGAGACCGATAACGATAGGGTGGAACTGCATACGGAACGATCTTGCAATATCGAGCAGAGCCTTGCGTGTGTCCTTTACAACGATGCAGGGAGTGTTGAGGACTGCGTGTTCGGTTATCGCAAAAGCAGCACCCTCCTTGACAGCCTTTGCTGCGAAGTCGTGTCCGTCGAAGTTTTCGCCTCTCAGGGCAACGAAAACTCCGCCCTTCACCGCATCTCTTGTATCGGAGAAGATCGCATCTGCGTGAATACTCATATTGTAATCGTGGAGACCCTGCGGCTTGCCGCCCGTGCATTCGAGGATATCATTAACGGAGATATATTCGTGAAGCTCGGGGTTGAAGCGCGGCTTTTTATAATTTTTCATTATCTCTTCAACGATCTCTTTTTCGTCAAAGTGGATATGAACATTGTCGGCAAGTATCTGATAATCCTCGTGACCCTTTCCTGCGAGGACGATAACATCGCCCTTTTCGGCAATTGCGATAGCACGTCTGATAGCGGCTTTACGGTCGGTGATGCGGATATAAGGCTTCAAGCCCGTAAGTCCCTCGCATATCTCATCAATGATAGCGTCGGGGTCTTCGCTCCGGGGGTTATCCGAGGTTATGATGAGCAGGTCTGCATACTTTTCGGCAGCCTTTGCCATAAGCGGACGCTTCGTCCTGTCACGGTCGCCGCCGCAGCCGAACAGGCATATAAGCCTGCCCTTTGTGTGCGTTTTTATCGCAGGGAGCATATTTTCAAGCGCATCGGGACTGTGCGCATAATCTCTCATAATGAGGAAGCCGTTTTTGTCGGAGAGAAGCTCGCATCTGCCGCATACGCCCTTTGCCCTTTCGAGCGAAAGGAGAACGTTGTTTATGCCTACGCCGGATTTTATGCAGGCAACGATCGCAGCCATAGCGTTTGAAACGTTGTAAAGTCCGATCATATTGAGCGTAACGGGGAAGCTCTTTTTCTGAATATTTATCCAGAATTTCGTGAGGGTGTCGGCGGTGCGTATCTTTTCGCAGGTGATGTCTGCGTGCTCGTGCAGACCGTAGGAAATGCGTTCGCAGCCGCAGCCCTTGATCTCCTCGTAAAGTCTCTTTCCGTAGCTGTCATCAATGTTGATGATGGCAGCCTTGCAGTGTTCGGTGAAAAGCTTCTTCTTGGCTTCATAGTAGTTTTCCATCGTCTCATGATAATCGAGGTGATCCCTTGTGAGGTTGGTGAAAACAGCGATATCGAAAATAACGGGTCCTATTCTGTTCTGTTCAAGAGCGAATGAGGAGACCTCCATTACAACAGTGTCGCAGCTGCGGTTCATCATCTCGTTGAAGATGCTGAAAAGCTCAAAAACTCGGGGAGTTGTCGGAGTTGAGGAGTCGGACTGATAGGGCTTTCCGCAGATGAGAACGCCCGTTGTGCCGATAAAGCCGACCTTGCGCTTGTTCTGCGAAAGTATATCCTTGATGAGCGTTGCCATTGTGGTCTTGCCGTTAGTTCCCGTAACTCCGATGAATTTAAGGTGACGTTCGGGGTGGGTGAACCATGCTGCGCAGAGCAGACCGTAGAATTTTCTTGTATCGGAAACGATTATCTGTTTTTTCAGACCGAGATCGTGATCGGCGATAACGCATACAGCGCCGTTTTCGAGCATTTCTTCGGCAGCGGAGTGTCCGTCAAAGCTTTTGCCCTTTACGCATACGAATATGAAGCCCGGTTCGACTTCCTTGGTGTTGTCGGTGATGCCGAGAACGTCCTCCGAACCGACAGAGAATGACGCTTTTGACGGCATTGTATCGACAGTATCATTGATAAGTTCGCTGAGTTTCATAAAAAACCGCCTTTCGTTTTTGCAATAAGCCCTTTTCGGCTTACCGATTTATTATCCCTCGTCTTTGATGATGAAATAAACTTCGATGATAGTACCCTTTGGCACGATGTCGCCCTCGGCGTAGTTCTGGCTGTGTGCGACCGCACCTGCGTGGCTCGATGCGCCGTCGCCTGCCTTGAAGTTAAGGTCAGCCTGAGTGAGTGTATAGTTTACGTCCGAAAGCGACATTCCGATAATGTTCGGAACGGTCGTATAATCGGTCTCGGGGTTATCCTCGGTGTAGAGTATGACCTTTCCGTTTCGGCGGAGCGAGCTTCCCCTTGTCGGTATCTGAGCGGTGACATATTCGCCGTCACCGATAACAGTGTACTGGAGATCGAGTGCTTCAAGCGTAGAGCCTGCGGCATCGGGAGTCTGACCCTCAACGTTCGGAACGGTAACGCCAAGCTCTTCGAGCTCATCATCGGTGTATTCGGGGTAGTAGCCAAGGTAGGGGAGAGCTTCCTTGAAGGTATTCGATACAACAGGGCTGGCAACAACGCTTCCGTAGTACATGAGCGAGCCATTCTGATCCCTTGCGGTCGGTTCGTCTACCATTACGAGCATAATGATATCGGGGTCGTTCGCAGGGGCAAAGCCGCAGTAGGAAGAAACGTAAAGATCGGATTCGCCCGTCTGGTTCATCTTGTCGATCTTTTCGGAAGTACCCGATTTTCCGCCGATGGAGTAGCCCTTGATATAAGCGTTTGAGCCGCCCTTGTTGTTTACAACGGATTCAAGCACCTGACGCATCTGTGCGGAGGTCTCCTCGGAAATGACCTGACGCTTTATCGAGGTCTCGGTAGTCTTTATAACATTTCCGTTCGTGTCAACTATCTTGCTGACAACGTAAGGGGTAACGAGGTATCCGCCGTTTACAACAGCCGCATAAGCGGTTATCATCTGGATAGGCGTGATCTTGCTTGTCTGACCGAACGAGCTTGAAGCAAGCTCAACGGGACCCATATTGTCGGGCTTTACATAAATGCTGTCCGCTTCGCCGGGGAGGTCGATGCCCGTAGGTTCGGTAAGTCCGAAGGCTTCAAAATACTTGCAGAATTTTTCCTTGCCGAGTGCCTGACCTATCTGAATGAAAGCAGGGTTGCAGGAGTTCGTCATAGCCGTGGTGAAGTCCTGCGTGCCGTGGGAATATCTCGACCAGCAGTGGATTATCTGACCTGCGACATCGATTGCCTGATTGCAGGTGAAGGTCGAATCGAGCGTGATCGCACCTTCCTCGAGAGCCGCCGAACCTGTTACTACCTTGAATACCGAACCCGGGTTGTAAAGCTCGGTAACGGCTTTGTTTTTCCACTGTTTTTCACGGAGGGAAGCATATTCTTCGTCATATTCCGGCGTTCCCTCAAGTCCCGAAAGATAGTTGAGGTCTTTCTTTGAGTAAATGGAGTTTCTGTCGTTGAGGTCAAAGCCTTCGACAGTAGCCATAGCCTTTATAGCTCCCGTGTTAACGTCCATAATGATAGCGCAGGCACGTTCCTGAACGTTGTTTTCGACAACAGCCTGTTCAAGATATTTTTCAACGTAATACTGGAGCGTCATATCAAGTGTGAGATACAGCGAGTTTCCGTCCTGCGAATCGTATATCTTGTCGTTTTTGTAAGGCATTTCGTTGCCGTTCGCATCAACGGCGGAGATTATCTTTCCGTCAACGCCTTTGAGGTAATCATTGTAGTAGGATTCAACGCCGTAAACGCCGTCACCCTCATAGTTGGTGAAGCCGATAACGGAAGCTGCAAGCGTTCCCTGCGGATAGTATCGCCTTGTGTCAACATTGGTGTAGATGAGGTCGCCGAGTCCCTCGTCCGATGCACGGAGAAGTATCTTGTCGGCGATAGGCTTTTCTATCCTCTTCGCAACGAGCGACCATTTTGAATTGAGGTCGGAGAGCTTTTTCTGTATCTCACCGGCGGTAACGTTGTCAAGCTCTTCGGTAAGTATCGTCACGCAGGCATCTATCTGACGCTGACGCTCGGTCTTGCCCGTTTCCTCCACTATCTTTTCATTATCCGCATCGTTAAGTCTGTTCGGGTTAAGAATGATCGAATAAACGGTCGCAGACTGGGCGAGGATCTTTCCGTTCGCATCATATATCGAACCTCGGTTGGCGTTCACGACCGTGCTTTGGAACTGGTTGTTGTTCGCCATAGCCTGATATTTGCCATTGTTGGTGATGGATATACCGAAAAGGTTCACCACGATGATAACGGAAAAGATTATCATTGCAGGGAAAATGGCAAGATTAAGCTTCTTTTTCATGGGATTGGTTGGTTTCAGCGACAAGTTTGATCTTCCTTTCCAAAGGGGCAAGAGGGGAATGTTCGGCAGGTACTATTTCCTGAATAAAAATAGTATTATTTAGCAAAATACGGGCTGCACCCATTTTTTAACGGTACAACCCTGTTGCAGCAGCAGATTTTTCGGGAAAATAGGCTTGTTCACAAAAGTCTGCTGTAAAATTCTATTTGATTATCCTCGCAGATATTCCAGAAAACTTTCAAACGAGTGCTTTATCTTTACAAAAAAGTTTTCGTTCTCTTCGGGAATATCGATGACGTTGCCGTTTTCGATGCTGAGATATTCTATCTGCGATTTGTCAAGCTTCTGCATACCGAGAACGTCAACTGCGTAATCCTCAACGGCTTTGAGTGCGGACTTGCTCTCGATAGCGGTCTGCATACGGACATTTTCACTCTCGAGTATCATCACCTGTTCGTTGAGCTTGTTGATATCGGACATTACGGTCGCCTGCTGAACCTTCGGATAGACCACAAGGCTCAGAACAAGCACCGCCATAACTGCGGTTATGAGTATTTTCGGCGCTGAGGCGGTCGGCTTCGGCTTTGCCCTGCGGACAACTATCTTCGACTTTTCGCCGTCCGTAAGCTTGGGCGCTGCATTTTCATATTTTGAAAGATCGTATGCTGCATTTCCTCTGTTCATTTTTTATCCTTCTCTTTATCTTTTCAAAGCTTCTCGATAATGCGAAGCTTTGCACTGTGACTTCTTTTATTGTGTTCAAGCTCCTCGGGGGTCGCCTCTATCGGCTTTCGGTTGACGAGCTTTCCCCTCGGCTTCTTTCCGCATATACACTGGGGGAAATCGGGAGGGCAGGTACAGCCTGTGCAGAAGCTTGCAAAACGCTGCTTGACTATTCTGTCTTCGAGCGAGTGAAAAGTGATTATCGCAAATCTGCCGCCGCTGTTAAGCATTTCAAAACCGTCGTCAAGAGCCTTGTCAAGCTCGTCCAGCTCGCAGTTTACGGCTATTCTCAAAGCCTGAAAAGACTTTTTGCACGGATTTTTTTCACGCCTGAATTTTGCCGGAATGGACGAGCAGATAATGTCGGCAAGCTCGGAGGTAGTTTCGATAGGCTTGTCCGCACGTTTTTTTACAATAGTATCTGCGATCCTCGGGGAGAATTTTTCTTCGCCGTATTCCCAGAATATCCTGCGGAGTTCTTCGTAGGGAGCTTCGTTGACGATATCCCTTGCGGAAACGCCGCTCTGCGACATTCTCATATCGAGCGGAGCGTCGCCGTGGTAGGAAAATCCCCGTTCGAGCGTGTCAAGCTGGTGCGATGAAACGCCGAGGTCGAGCAAGATCCCGTCAACTCTGTCAACGTTTTCTTCAGCAGCAATAGCCTTCATATCGGAGAAATTTCCCTTTTTGACAATTGCGTTATATGGTGCGAGCCTTTCGGTCGCCGCAGCGACAGCGTCGGGGTCACGGTCGATGCCGATAAGCCTGCCGCCGTCTGTCAGCCGCTTTGCGATCTCACAGGAATGTCCTGCGCCGCCGCACGTGCCGTCTATATAAATGCCGTCGGGCTTGATGTCAAGACCTTCGATACATTCGTCAAGCATAACTGAAATATGTGAAAAACTCATAAGCCGATCTCCTTAAAATGCAATGTCCGAAAGAGCGTCCGAAAGCATTTCTTCCGAGATGGATTCGCTCATTGCGTTGAAACGTGCGCTGTCCCAGATCTCCGCACGGTCGATAACGCCGAGAACGGTGACATCATGGTCAAGCCCTGCATATTCACGGAGCTGCTGCGGAATGAGGATACGTCCCTGCTTGTCGGGTTCAACAGGACAGGCTCTTACGATGAAAAGCTTTGCGGAACGAGCCTTTTCGCCCGTGAGCGTTTTGAGCTTTTCGGTAAAGTTTTCCCATTCCTCTTCGGAAAATACATAAAGGCAGCGGTCGAGACCGATAGTGACGATGAAGCTGAGACCGAGGCGTTCACGGAGCTTTGTGGGGAAAGCCATTCTGCCCTTAACGTCAATAGTATGTTCATAAGTACCCATCAAAGAGTTTCCGCCCAAGTTCTTCACCGCCTTTCCACATCGTTTTCAAAAGGTTTTCCACATTTTTATCTGTCGAAATACCGTTATATTCGGTATTTTGGGTCAGGTTTTGCACGTTTTCCACACATTTTTACACATCAGTTTTCAACACAGTGTGGAAAACACGGTGGAAATTCACCACTCAGACCCACTTTGTGGGACATTTCACCACTTTAATGATATTATACACCATCTTCAATTGATTTGCAACCTTTGAAAAAACTTTCTTCTGAAATTTTCGGATAAATTTCAAGAGATAATTAGTGCATTTTTACTAATGGAAGGCAGAAAAATATGATAGGGGGATAAAAGGTTTTTCCACAGCGGTACTCTCTTAAATAGGTAAAAATATCATTTTTGGCAATTTCAACAGTTGAATTAATAGAAAGTTTAAAAATTATGTTTAAAAAAGCAATTGTATATGCGGCTATATTAATATATAATTAAGGAAATGCCGATAAAAGTTTGTGTTTTTCAAATATTAAACGTTTAAAATGTGCAGCTTCAGCAAAAATTGCTCACGGCAGGAATAAAATTGAATACATTTACGATACGATATATGGGAAAGCCCTTTCCAAAGTGGGGCAAAGTGGTTTTTCCTCAGCTTATGAAAGGCAAGGTACGATGTTAAAAGCCATTTGTTTCAAGGCAGACCTCGAAAATAAAGACAGCGAATACTATACACTCGTTGCCGACCTCCTCGAAAGCAGCGTTGTCCGTCAGATGGAAAATTACACCCACCACGGCAGAACGACCTGTTTTCAGCATTGTCTGAATGTTTCCTATTTCAACTATAAGATATGCAAGCTTTTCAACCTCAACCAGAGAGCAGGCGCAAGGGCAGGACTTCTGCACGACCTTTTCCTCTATGACTGGCATACGCATAAGCCTGCCGAGGGTGAGCGCCTGCACGGCTTCACCCACGCAAAGACCTCGCTCGAAAATGCTCAGAAATACTTTTATGTTTCTGCGCTCGAAAGCGATATCATTGAAAAGCACATGTTTCCGCTCAATCTCTGCGCACTTCCGAGATATCGTGAAACGCTCGTTATTGTTTTCACCGATAAGCTCTGCGGAGCAATGGAGGTAACATCAAATCTTTGGGCAAAGCTGCACGAAAATGTTGGCAGAAGGATCTTCCGCAGAAAGCTCAAAGCCGAATGACCTACATAAGATCAAAAAGATCAGCCGTTTCTGATTGACTTCGGAAACGGCTTTATTTTTGCAGAAAAGGAGCTGTGAAAAATGAATATTGTGAATATTGACGGCATCAAACTCTTCAACAGTATGTACCCGAATTTTTTCGGGAGTGAAAAAAATTTGCCCGAAGACGCAGTATATGAGGAGATGCTTCTTCCGCTCAGGGATAAAAATTTCACATATAAAAAAGACTTTGGTGAGGATATTTCTTTCGGCTTTTATAATGGTGAAGCCGATGTACTCAGAGAAGCGGTCGAAAAAGTAGACAAAGACTGGGTGCAGTTTTTTGACGGCGGAAGAGTGTACTGCGGTTACTGCGGCGGAGAGATCGCAAGCTTCTGCATTGTTGATGATATGGGCGAGCATATCGTGAACGGGTGCAAAATAAGGGTCGGAGGTCCGGGCTGCGTTGGGACTGTTCCCGAATTCCGCCGAAGGGGAATAGGTCTTGCAATGGTTGCGAGGGTGACGGAAATACTTGTCGACGAGGGCTTTGATGTCAGCTACATTCACTATACGGGCGTTGCCGACTGGTATGCAAAGCTTGGCTACAGGACTTTCGCAAAATGGGGAAAGTACGGTTTTATCGGAAATAACCCTTGAAATAACTGTCAAGCTGTGATATAATAGAATCATTATGAAGAAATTACTTTTACTTTTTCTGACAATTTTTGCGGCAATATCGCTTACGGGCTGTATGGATTACTATCCCTCCAACGCCCCGAGACAGACCGCAACGAATAAAGCTGCCGTGCTTACAACGGTCACTTCGGTCGAAACATCACGCCCCGAGACTTACAGCGAGTATATCTCATCGCTGCACGAAATGGAGTCGTCTATCCGTGAGGAAGCCGCTCGGACTATGGGCGGAATGGAGCGTGATACTGCCGTTTCCAAGGAAGAGACCGAAACAGTGCCGACAATGGAGCGTGTCACCGCCGTTTCAAAGGAGACTGCAGGACAGGCTGAAACTGCCGTTACGACAGTGCCGAAAAGCGAACCCGAGGAGGGCGAACAGACCGTCACCTGCGCCCCGAATATGGAAAAGACCGAAAGCTCCGTGACATCGCCGCTGCTCGACCTTTCCGATATCCCTGCCGTCCCGAGCGATCGGGTTCAGGCTGATACTGCGCTCACGAACGCACAGCAATAATTTGACAAGAGAGGATCTCCCGAAATGCCTATAAAAATACCCGATAACCTGCCTGCTTTTTCCGTGCTGAACAACGAAAACATCTTCGTAATGCCGAGCGGAAAGGCGGACAGACAGGATATCCGTCCGCTTAAGATAGCGATACTTAACCTTATGCCGAAAAAAATTGAAACGGAAACGCAGATACTCCGCCTGCTCTCCAATACGCCTATCCAAGTCGATATCGAGCTGCTCCAGACTGCGAGCCATAAGTCGAAAAACACCTCGCAGGAGCATCTTATCAAGTTTTACAAGACGTTTGAGGACGTGAAGGATCAGCGTTTTGACGGGCTTATCATAACAGGTGCGCCCGTGGAGCAGATGCCGTTCGAGGAGGTCGACTACTGGAGAGAGCTTTGTGAGATAATGGAGTGGTCGAAAACGCACGTCTTTTCAACGTTCCATATCTGCTGGGCTGCGCAGGCAGGGCTTTACTATCATTTCGGCATACCGAAGTATGAGCTGCCGAGGAAAATGTTCGGAATTTTTCCGCACAAAGTCGAAGTCGCAAATCATCCCCTCGTAAGAGGCTTCGACGAGACCTTTTATGTCCCGCATTCTCGCCATACGGAAGTCCGCAGAGAGGATATAGAAAAGGTCAGCGCACTGAAAATACTCACCTCGTCAAAGGAATCGGGAGTGCATATCATTGCGGATAAAAACGAACGGTTTTTCTTTGTCACGGGTCACAGCGAGTACGATAGGTTCACGCTGAAAAACGAGTATTTCCGTGACCTCGATAAGGGTCTGAATATAAGCGTTCCTGCACACTATTTCCCGTATAACGACCCGTCACAGCCGCCGAATTTCACATGGCGCTGTCACGCAAACCTTATGTTCAGCAACTGGCTCAACTATTGCGTATATCAGGAAACACCTTATGACCTTGAGAAGTTGGAAAAGGTTGCTTTTTAAATTCGGAATTCGGAATTCGGAATGCGGAATTATTTGCAGAGCTTACATTTGTATGAGTGATGCGAAGCCAATCGAAGTTTACGTCCACGCTTTTTAAAGGGTGGCAGGGGTTGAGGGGACAGCGTCCCCCTTCGCTCTCCGCAGAGAGCGAAATCCCTTAAACTATGGCTAAAGGTATTGCAGCAATAGCGAAATCACTAACAGCTGAAAATGGCGCAATTCACACGAAATATGGTAAACGAACTATGAAAAATAAAGTTCGTAAAACCAATAACGTGAATTGCGCCAATTCTTTTTTCTTCAAATAAACTATCCTCGGCATAAAATGCGCAGAGCGAAAGCGATAAGCATTTTATGCCGACAACGTTTGAACGGCGGCGAAGTGGGATATGAACGGCAAAAAGACATTTTAACGTAAGGTCAGATATTGAATCCGCAACTGACGAGAAATTTGTTGTGTTTACTGACATACTCCATCGCTGTTCATACTGCGTTTTATCATTCATATAGCGTTGAAGCTTCAAATCCACTCACTTCGTTCGTAGATTTTCGCTTCAAGGATAGATTTTTGAGGAAAACAGAATGGCGCAATTCACATTTAGGTTTATGAAACTATACTTATCATATTTCATTTAACCTTTTTTAGTGTGAATTGCGCCTTTTTAGCTGTTAGTGATTTTTCTGTTGCGGCGATGCATTAACTGTTAGTTTAGGGAATTTCGCTCTCTGCGGAGAGCGACGAGGGACGCTGTCCCCTCGACCCCTGCCACCCTTTGAAAAGCGTGGACGTAAACTTTGGTTGGCTTCGCATCACTCAAACAAAGTTGAGCTATACAATAATTCCGCATTCCGAATTCACAATAAAATCATTTAGCCGAGACTGAATTTTTATAAGCCCCAAAGCTGAAAAATAACGCAGAATAGCTGATTTTTCGGCATATTCTCAATATCCCAAAGTTAGGTATGTATTTGTTCACCATCAATAAATCGGCAGAAAAAATATCGTGCGTTCTGTCACTTGCAATTTTATAGGAGGTATGCTATAATAAATTTTAGTTAGCATCTGCTAACCGATTGGGCGAGCCGATCTCACAGCCGATACGATGCGCACGGCGGCTGATATGAATATAGGCTCAAAAAAACGGAATAATAATGCAAATACTCCGCATTTGCGGTGAATCAAAGAGAGGTATTTATTATGAATTATCTTGAGATCGAAAATGTCATCGGACGTGAGATCATTGACTCCAGAGGCAACCCCACAGTTGAGGCTGAGGTTTGGCTCGCTGACGGAACAATTGCAAGAGGTGCTGCACCGAGCGGTGCTTCCACAGGTGAATTTGAAGCACTCGAACTCCGTGACGGCGACAAGTCACGCTTTGGCGGCAAGGGCGTTTCAAAGGCTGTAAACAACGTAAATACGGTTATCCGTGACGCTGTTATCGGCATCGATGCTTCCGATATCTATGCTGTGGACAAGGCTATGATCGACGCTGACGGCACTAAGGATAAGAGCAAGCTCGGTGCAAATGCTATCCTTGCAGTTTCCATTGCCTGCGCAAGAGCAGCAGCAACATCACTCAATATCCCACTTTACAGATTTCTCGGCGGCGTGAATGCAAACCGTCTCCCTGTTCCTATGATGAACATTCTCAACGGCGGCGCACACGCAGCAAATACAGTAGATGTTCAGGAATTTATGATAATGCCTGTCGGTGCAAAGAGCTTCACAGAAGGACTCCGCCGGTGTACGGAAGTTTTCCACGCCCTCGCAGCACTCTTAAAGAGCAAGGGACTTGCAACATCTGTCGGCGATGAGGGCGGCTTCGCTCCCGATCTCGCAAGCGACGAAGAAGCTATCCAATATATCCTCAGCGCAGTTGAAAAGGCAGGATACAAGCCCGGTGAGGACTTCGTTCTTGCAATGGACGCAGCTTCCTCCGAGTGGAAGAGCGGCGAAAAGGGCAAGTATCATCTCCCGAAGTCGGGCAAGGACTTCACATCTGCCGAGCTTGTCGCTCATTGGGCGCAGCTCTGCGAAAAGTACCCGATCTACTCCATCGAGGACGGTCTTGACGAGGAAGACTGGGAAGGCTGGCAGATCATGACCAAGGAGCTTGGCGGAAAGGTTCAGCTTGTAGGTGATGACCTCTTCGTAACAAATACAGAACGTCTTGCAAAGGGTATCTCCCTCGGCTGCGGAAACTCTATCCTCATCAAGCTCAACCAGATCGGCTCTGTTTCCGAAACACTCGAAGCGATCAAAATGGCACATAAGGCAGGCTATACAGCAATTGCTTCCCACCGTTCGGGCGAGACCGAGGATACAACTATCGCAGACCTCGCAGTAGCATTGAATACCTGCCAGATCAAGACAGGCGCACCGAGCAGAAGCGAGCGTACAGCTAAGTATAATCAGCTTATCCGTATCGAAGAACAGCTCGGTGCAAGCGCAGTTTACCCCGGCAAGAACGCATTCAGCTTTATGAAGTAAAAAAGACTTTCAGTGATGCGAAGCTATCCAGCTGGTCATGCTGAGCACAGCTTGCGAGGGGTCAAGGGGGCAGAGCCACCTTGTCGCTCTCCGCAGAGAGCGAAACACCCTAAACTAACAGCTCAAAGCTTGCTAAAATAGCGTAATCACTATCAAATCAAAAGGCGCAATTCATACAAAAAAGGTAAAACGAACTATGAGAAATCAGTTTCGTAAAACCAATAATGTGAATTGCGCCTATTCTGTTTTCCTCAAACAAACTATCCTTGAAGCGAAAATCTACGAACGAAGTGAGTGGATTTGAAGCTTCAACGCTGTATGAATGGTAAAACGCAGTATGAACAGCGGTGGAGTATATCAGTAAAAACAACAAATTTCGTCATCGGCAGATTCAATATCTGACCCTGCGTTAAAATGTCTTTTTGCCGTTCATATTCCACGCCGCCGCTGTTCAAACGTTGTCGGAGTGAAATGCTTATCGCTTTTGCTCTGCGCATTTCACGCCGAGGATAGTTTGTTTTAAGAAAAAAGAATTGGCGCAATTCACATTTTTGGGGTTTACGAAACTGTGTTTTTCATAGTTCGTTTTGCCTTTTTTCGTGTGAATTGCACCTTTTTTAGCTGTTAGATATTGTTCTATTGCGGCAATGCCTTGACTGTCAGTTTAGGGAGTTTCGCTTCTGCGGAGAGCGACAAGGGGGCTCTGCCCGGTAGACTCTCTTCTGCGCATCTACTAACGGTACCGAGCAGTAAATCAACAGCCCGACATAAAGTGTATACGAACTTCCTGCAGGGGTTCCCTGCCCCCTTGACCCCTGCAAGCCTTTGAAAAGGCTTGACCTAAACTTTAGCTTGGTTGTTATCTATACTCGTTCTCGATAAACGTTTTGACTTCCTGTGCAAGCTGAATATTTATCCCTGCGGCTTTTGCGATATCCTCAACTGTGGCTTTTTTCAGCTCGTCCTTGGTCTTAAATCGGGAGAGGAGCTTTTCCGCTTTTTTATCGCCGATGCCTTTTATTTTCGTGATCTCAAGGCTGAACGACTGCTTGCTGTGCTTTTTGCGCTGATAGGTTATCGAATAGCGGTGGACTTCGTCCTGTATTCGGGTCAGGAGCATAAATGCGGCTTTGTTTTCGCTTATGGCGATCTCGCCGCCACCCGTTGCGATGGCTCTTGTGCGGTGCTTATTGTCCTTTACCATACCGAAGAGGGGAACGTTGATGCCCATTTCACGCAGGATTGGTTCAACGGCGTTGACCTGACCCTTGCCGCCGTCGAGGAGGATAAGGTCGGGCAGGCGGCAGAAGCCCTCGTCTGTTTCGCTTTCGTCCTTATAATGCTTGAATCGGCGTTCCAGAACTTCACGCATCGATGCATAGTCGTTCTGTATTGCGGTTTCTTTTATCGTGAATTTTTTATAGGCTTTCTTGTTCGGTCTGCCGTTCTCAAAGACTATCATACCTGCGACCATTGCGGAGCTTGCGAGGTTCGAGATATCGTAGGATTCGATGTACATTGGCGGATCTTTCAGCCCAAGAAGCTTTGCGAGCTGTTCAAGTGCGACTATCTCTGCGCCCGTTCTTCCGACCTTTATTGCGAGGGATTCGCTGGCGTTTTCCTTTGCCATTGTGATAAGCTTCAGACCATTTCCCCTTGTTCGGGAGAAAATATCGACAGCGTGACCGCTTTTTTCACGGAGAAGCCGTGTTATCATTTCGGCATCGGGGATTTCTTCCTCGGTGATGACCTCACGGGGAATGGATTCGGGCGTTGTATAGAAAGCCGTGATGAAATCCTGTATCATAACGGCGGTATCGTCGATCTCGCCTACGGGAAGCTCGCTTCGGTCGGTGAGCCTGCCGCCTCGGTACTGGAGAATTGCGACACAGGCGTTGCTTCCGTTCTGTGCGGCGGCGATAATGTCGGTATCACGCATATCCTCGTTGATTATTTTCTGGCTGTCGGCGGCTTTTTTGATCGCATTAATGCGGTCACGGAGCGAAGCCGCACGTTCAAATTCGAGGTTTTCTGCGGCTTCGTTCATCTTTTGGGTAAGGCTTTCGACCGAAGCCTCCGAGCCGCTTGCGATATACTCCTCCGCCTGTGCGATGATAGAATTATACTCATCGCAGGATATCTTTCCCATACAAAGCCCCATACACTGCTTGATATGATAATTCAGGCAGGGTCTGCCCTTGCCGAAGTCTCGGGGAAAGACCTTTTTGCAGGTCGGGAGCATAAAGACCTTGTTGACTTCCTTTGCGGTCTGGCTTGCGACGAATGAGCTTGTATAAGGTCCGATATATTTTCCCTCGCCGTTTTTCTGAAGCTCATAAGTGATACGGGGAAATTTTTCGTCGGAAATTTTGATATAGCTGTAACCCTTATCGTCTTTCAAAAGGATATTATACTTTGGTTTATGCTGTTTTATAAGCGAACATTCGAGGACGAGAGCTTCATACTCCGAGTCGGTGACGATGAAATCATAGTCATAGACGTTGGAGACCATTTTTGCGACCTTAGGCGTGTGGTCGGGCGACTTGCAGAAATAGCTCGTGACACGGTTGCGGAGATTTTTCGCCTTGCCGATGTAGATGATATGCCCCGTTTTGTCCCTCATTCGGTAAACACCCGGTGAAGTCGTCAGGAGTGATGTTTTTTCACGCAGGTAGGGAAGACGCTCATTCATTGTTATCCTCTTTCAGCACATACTGCCTGATTGCCTTTGTTACGCCCTCGTCATTGTTGCTTTCGGCGGTGTATTTGCCATATTGCCGCATATCAGGGTGGGCGTTTTTCATCACGAAGCCGTATCCTGCATTTTGCAGAAGCTCAACATCGTTGAAATAGTCGCCGAACGCCATTGTTTCCTCGGGCGAGATGCCGAGATGCTCACGGATCTCCTTCAGAGCCGCACCCTTGTTTATGCCCTTGTTCATAATGTCGATCCACTTCGGACCCGTGACGGCGACGGTGAAATCCTCGGCGAATTCCTTTGCGACAATGGGGTAGACGTTCTTTTCCGCACCGTTATAGTCGCAGACGGCGATCTTGAAGATATCATCATCGACTGCGGCGATATCGTCAACGCAGGTATAATGGAGGTAGTAGCGTGTTACTTCGTGATAGAATTCCTCGTCCCTGCGCTCGAAATAAGTTCCGTGTACGCCGCACAGAACGGGCGTTACTCTGTCCATTCCCCGACAGATTTCGATAAGGTGCTTAACGCAGCTTTTTTTGAGCAGGCTCATACTTACAAGCTCACCGTTCACGATAACGTAAGCACCGTTATCGCAGATAAAGTCGAGCTTATCGAGCTTTCCCTCAAAGTTGAGCTTAAGCGTGGAATAGGAACGTCCGCTTGCGACAACGAAGTGTATGTTCTTTTCGCAAAGCTTGTCCAGCACTTCATCAAAATCGTGCGGAAATTCCTTTTTATCATTGAGAAGAGTTCCGTCCATATCAGACGCTATCAGTTTTATCATTTAAAGAAAGTTCCTTTCTGCGTTTTCTTGCATAAATTAAGTAGCTGATGCCGCAAACGACCGAAATTCCGACATTTATTGCAACGGAGAGAATGAATTTCGCCGAGAGCGGATCGTCAAGGTAATTTCCCATAAATGTACAGCATATCATTCCGGGGAGCGTTCCGAGCATCGAGCCTATAATATAGTCACGCCACTTCATATTGACCGAGCCGAGGAACATACTCACGACATCGTATGGCAGACAGTTTATTATTCGCAGAAAAAATGCAAAGAATACGCCGTTCGACATATTAAGGCTGATGATCTCGTGCATTTTTTTATGCTTCATAATGAGCTTTTCAACATATTCTCTCTGTGCGAACTTTCCGATGAGGTAGGGAATGTTCATCATACAGAAAATGCCTATCGTGTTTATCGCAAGCGCCGCCCATATATTCGGTGCAGTCATTCCGCAGGCGGTCATAATGGCTATCATCGGGAAGAAGAACGTAAGCGATTTCAGTGAGAACATTGCGATTATAACGATCGCTGCGAGCCATATATTTTTCGGCGTGTACTGCAAAAGCTGTTCGGCGGTTATGCTGCGGAAGGTCGTGAAATACAGCACGGCGCATATCGCTATCATTATAAAGGGAGCAACGGCGAACGCTGCCTTTGCTATTTTTGTTATCCTTTCACGCAGGTCGGTGCTTTTTTCGTCTGTCATTCGGGGGTCATATCCTTTCTGAATAAGGTGTGCGGCGTAATTTTTCCTAACGCTATTATAGCACGGGGGCTGTTAATTATCAACATATTTTTTATACAATATTGTGAAAAACAGATGAAACTATCGGCGCACTCCTTGTTATTTCAAAATGGTTGTGATATACTATTATAAATAAAAAAGCGATCAAGGAGTTATTATAAATGGCTGATTATACAGGAAGCAGATGCATCGTCTGCAGTGAGCAGTTCAGGGAGGGCGATGATATCGTAGTCTGTCCCGAATGCGGAACGCCCTACCACAGAGCCTGCTACGAGAAATACGGAAGCTGCGTCAATACCGAGCTTCACAAGGCGCATCGCAGCTGGAAGCCTATGCCCGACACGGGTGTTCCGACCGATATCACAGACGACGACCCCGAAAAGGACTGCGTATGCCCGAGATGCGGATATGTCAACCCGAAGCTGACGGCTTTCTGCGGCAGATGCGGTTCGCCGATGCCTGCGCTCGAACGCCACAATGAAGAGCTTCGCAAAAATATGGAAGAGGCGATGAAGAATGACGGTGACTTCGGCGGGATAAATCTTGAACCGTACCTTATCAACTTCACCGACCCTCTCTGCGGATACAATCCCGATGAGGATTTTGACGGCGTTCGCCTTTGTGAGCTTGCTGATTATGTCGGCAGCAACACTCACTATTATCTCCCGAATTTCAAGCGTTTCAAGGACACGGGCAGCTCTCTCAGCTGGAATTTCTCGGCTATGCTTATCCCTGAGATGTACTTTTCCTACCGAAGGATGCCGCTTATCGCACTGGCGGCTCTCATTGTAAGGGTGGTTTTTATGATACCGCAGTATATACCTATCCTTGCCGGAATGGATCTGGGTGCGGTATCGCAGTTCGCACAGGGCTTTGATATACGAAGCACGGCTTTTAATATGCTGAGTGTTCTTTCGTATGTGCTTATGTATGCGGCGATGTTTTTCTTCGGTGCTTTTGCGAACAAAATTTACTACAAGACTGCGGTAAAGCGCACAGCGAAGATAAAGGCTGCGACAACTCCGCTCACGATACGTCAGACCCTCCGTTCAAAGGGCGGCACATCGGGCGGTTGGCTTGCACTTTTTATATGCATTTATGTTGTATTTTATATGGTGTTCAGTATGAGCTTTCTTCTCGGCACGATGTCGTAAACTACGGTTTTATACCGAAAGGACAGGGGTAAAATGAAGATTAAAAAGGCGGTAATAACCGCAGGCGGTCTTGGAACAAGGCTTCTCCCTGCGACTAAGGCAGTCCCGAAGGAAATGATACCCATTGTGGACAAGCCTGCGATACAGTACATCGCAGAGGAGTGTGCAGCGGTAGGTATGACCGATATCCTCATCGTTACGGCGAGGGGGAAAACGGCTATCGAAGATCATTTCGACCGTTCGCCCGAGCTTGAAGCAAAGCTTGCGGAGAGCGGAAAGACCGAGCTGCTTGAAGAATTAAAGGGGATATCCTCGTCGGCAAGGTTCACATTCGTCCGTCAGCCGTTCCAGACGGGACTTGGCGGTGCAATACTCTGTGCGGAAAGCTTTGCGGACGGCGAGCCTTTTGCCGTGCTGTACGGCGATGATGTGATAATCGGCGAAGACCCTGCGATCGGACAGCTTGCCCGTGCTTATGAAAAATACGGCAGGAGTGTTGTCGGCATAAACCGTGTTCCCCGTGAGGATATCTGCAAATACAACTCGATGAAGCTTGAACCGATGGGCGAAAGCAGGCTTTACGCCGTTTCCGATATGATAGAAAAGCCGCAGAGGGGAGAGGAGTTCTCCGATTTTTCCATTCTCGGGCGGTGCATACTTGAACCGAATATATTCGATATCCTGCGCAGGATACCGAAAGGCAAGGGCGGTGAGCTTCAACTCACGGACGCAATGCGTGAGGTGGCTGTTTCCGATGGAATGATCGGCGTTGACTTTACGGGGAAGCGTTTCGATATGGGCAGCAGGCTTGGCATCATCAAGGCTTCGCTCGAAGTCGGACTTATGCATGACGAGCTTAAAGGGGAGCTTGCATTATACTTAAAGGAACTTGCGGAAAGACTATAACATAAAATTCGGAATTCGGAATGCGGAATTCGGAATTATTTTTGCTCCGCAAATTTATGGTGAAACACCGATTTCCGTAGGGGCGGATTTCTATATCCGACCGTTTGCGAATTGCTGTGTTGAACAAATATTAATGTAGGGGACGGGTTGCCCGTCCCGATTGCGTCAGCAATTTTCGGCGTCTAACACGCCTGCGATGTGGGGAAATGTCTCTCATTAATGTATTGTATTTTTTGACTTTTGTTTAAATATTGTCGGATTTGAAATAATGTAAAAAAGCTGCTGCGGTATTGACGAAAATCGCTTACTGTGGTATAATGTATATAATAAGCATAATAATATCGTTTCAAAGCAAAGGAGCTTATTTTTAATGGCTGAACTCGTATATAATGAACAGGGACGCTTGCTTTTCACCGAAGAAATGCGTCAGGAATACACGATCCTTGTTCCGCAGATGCTCCCCATTCATTTTTCTCTTATTGTAAAAATTTTCAATAACCATGGATATAGAATGAAGCTGCTCACTTCAACGGGCAGAAAGGTCGTTGATGAGGGACTGCGAAATGTTCACAACGACACATGCTACCCTGCGCTTCTCGTTATCGGTCAGATGATGGACGCACTCAAATCGGGTGAATATGACATTCACAAGACCGCTCTTATGATAACCCAGACGGGCGGCGGCTGCAGGGCTTCAAACTACATAAATCTGCTCAGAAAAGCACTCAAAAACAACAAGATGGAATTCGTTCCCGTTGTTTCGCTCAATATCGCAAACCTTGAAAAGAACCCCGGCTTCAAGCTTTCGCTCCCGCTTTTGCAGGATCTTATTGTCGGCATTTGCTACGGTGATATCCTTATGTGGGCAGGAAATCAGGTCCGTCCTTACGAAAACAACAAGGGCGAAACGGACAAGCTCATTGAGGACTGGCAGAACAGGCTCATCAAAGAGGGCTTTGCTATTGGTTCGTTCAAGAAAAACGCTTTCCAAATGGTAAAGGATTTTGAAAAGATAGCTTATACTCCGAGCGTAAAGGCGAGAGTCGGAATTGTCGGCGAAATTTACATCAAGTATGCGCCGCTCGGCAACAACTGTCTTGAAGAATTCCTGCGCGGTGAAGATGTTGAACCCGTTGTTCCGGGACTTCTCGACTTCATCATCTTTATGTGCGATCACCACGTTGTTGACACGCAGCTTTATCACGTTGCATATAAAAAATACATCGCTTCGGGTGCGCTTGAAGCATTTCTCAAAAAGATGCAGGATATAATGATAAAGGCATTCGAGGATTCACGCTTCAGAGCGCCTGCACACTTTGACGAAACAAAGGAAAACAGCAAAGAGTATGTTTCGCCTGCGAATAAAATGGGCGAGGGCTGGCTTCTTACCGCCGAAATGGTCGAGCTTATCGGCAGCGGCGTAAACAATATTATATGTGCGCAGCCGTTCGGCTGTCTGCCGAACCACATCATCGGTAAGGGTATGATAAGAAAGATACGAAACGTTTATCCCGATGCGAATATCGTTGCTATCGACTATGACCCCGGCGCAACAAAGGTTAATCAGGAAAACAGAATAAAGCTTATGCTTTCTACGGCAAAGACAAACCTTGCGGCGGAGGTTGAAAAGGCAAAAGCCGCTGAATAAAAGACAAAAATGCTGAACAATTGGGAGGAATCGAACAATGTACGGAATAAATGCTTATAAGTCCAATGCAATGTACACTTCTCTTCTTTCGTCGAATTACAGCAAAAAGAGCTATGCGCAGACCAATTCGACGAGTGATCTTCTCGCACTGATGAAGAAGGTCGATCAGGTACGCTCAAAAGATTATCAGAAAAATATGATAAAAGAGTACGAGAAGGCTTTCTCGAGCAGCGATGTCGGAACCTATGAGAGCGAAAAGAAGCTCGCTTCCGATGCTGCCGATCTCGGAAAGAGCGCTTCCGTGCTTGCTTCCGCTTCAAAGGTTGATTTTGAGGACAAAGACAAGCTTGTATCGAATGTAAAAAGCTTCGTTGAAGACTACAATTCGGTCGTTGACAGCTTACAGAAGTCGGAGAGCGTTGACGCACTCAAAAAGGGCGTTTATATGACGAACACTGCAAAGGCTTACTCCGCTGCACTTGGCAGGATAGGCTTAAAGGTCGGTTCGGACAACAAGCTGACCCTTAACGGGGACACGCTGAAGGGTGCGGACACCAATTCGGTAAAGTCGCTCCTTGGCGGCAGCTATTCATTCACGGCGAAAGCCGCTGACAGAGCAAATCAGATCGGCAAGGCTGCAAACCTCAAGGCTCAGGTCGTGAACTACAATCAGGAGGGTAAGTTCGATTACGGAACTATATTCTCGTTAAGCTCAATGTTCAGCGAAAAAATTTAACAAACAGGTCGCTGCCGTCAGTTTCGGCAGCGATATTTTTATAGTAATATCTAATCAGAATGTGTACAAAAAATCAAGCAAAATCTCGAATAAATGGATTTTGCGCCGATTTTTTTGTCTACACATTCATTAGATATTAATATTATGGAGGGAAATATGGCTATACAGATATTCGGAAAATCGAAATGCTTCGATACGAAAAAGGCTGAACGCTGGTTCAAGGAGAGAAACATCAAGGTGCAGAGCGTTGACATTCTTTCCAAGGGTCTGAGCAAGGGCGAATTCGACAGCGTTGTAAAGGCTCTCGGCGGAATTGATGCGGTCATTGACACGGCTTCAAAGGACTACTGCAGCATAAAATATCTTCTCGACGATGCAAAGTATGAAAAGCTTTGCGAATGTCCGAAGTTATACAAAACACCAATAGTTCGCTGCGGAAAAAAGGCTTCGGTCGGATATGCCCCTGAAAAATGGGAAGAATTTATCAGGGAAAGCAAATAAGGAAAATCGGAAAGGATAAAATTATGACAGCACTTATTACGGGCGCAAGCTCGGGAATTGGAAGAGAAATTGCCCGTGAGCTTGCAAAAAGAGGCATCAGGCTCGTTATTTCGGGAAGAAATTATGAAGCTCTTGCAAAGCTTCGGGATGAGATAGGCGAAAAAAGGGTGAAGATAATCCCTGCCGATCTTTCAAAAGTTGAGGAATGTTACCGACTTTATGACGAAGCGAAAAAATACAACATCGATATTCTCATAAACAACGCAGGCTTCGGGCTTTTCGGAAAATTTGCCGAGACCGACCTTGAACGTGAGATAGAGATGATAGAGGTCAACGTTACGGCTGTACACATTCTGCAAAAGCTGTTTCTTAAAGATTTCCGCAAGCGTGACAAGGGATATATCCTCAATGTTGCTTCATCGGCAGGCTTTATGCCCGGCCCTTATATGGCGACCTATTACTGCACGAAGAATTACGTTGTCCGTCTGACCGAGGCTGTAAGTGCGGAGCTTAAAAATGAGGGCAGTCACGTTTCGGTGAGTGCGCTTTGTCCCGGCCCTGTTGACACGAATTTCAACAACACGGCGGGAGTTACGTTTGCACTAAAGGGCATAACTGCCGAATACGCCGCAAAATGTGCAGTTGAGGGAATGTTTGCACGGAAAACGCTTATTATCCCGACGCTGAAAATGAAAATTGCCGATTACGTAGCAGGCTTCCTGCCGCCGATGCTTCTTGCGAAGATAGCAGGATTTATGCAGAAGAAAAAGGGGGACGTTTAAATGGAAAATGAACGCTTGAAAAAGCAGCTTGAATTTTTGCTGACGCTCGACAAGCTGAAAAATGTTTACCGACAGACATATATTCTTTGTGATGATCTTCCACAGGGTTCAAAGGAGTTCGATGATAATTTCAAAGAGAAAAAGCCGCTGCCAAGACGGGAAAATGACGCTGAACACTCGTTTTCGCTCGCAATTGCGGCGGCTGTGCTTGCGGAATATTCAAACGAGCCTGTTGACGTTGCAAAGGTGATGAAAATGGTTCTCGTTCACGATGCCGTGGAAATTTACGCAGGTGACACCTACTGCTACGATGATGAGGGCGCAAAGACCAAGGAGGCTCGTGAAAAGGCTGCGGCAGAGAAGATATTCGGGACGCTGCCCGAGGAGCAGGCTGCGGAATACCGTGCGCTCTGGGACGAATTCGAGAGGAACGACACTCCCGAGGCTCGTTTTTCCAATGCGATGGACAGGATCCAGCCGCTTTTGCTCAACTATTCGAGGGAGGGCTACTCCTGGAAAGAGCACGGGGTAAACTCTTCGCAGGTGAGAAAGCGATTCGACAAAGTTAAAGACGGTTCGGCTGAGCTTGGCAGAATGGTCGATGATCTGCTCGATAAGGCAATCGAAAACGGTTTCCTGATGCCGTAAAAATGTATAAAATTTTGTGAAAAATGAACAATTTTCTTTTTTTAGTGTTGACTAATTAATACTAATATGCTAAAATATTGAATAATGTAATAAATAAAGTCCGTTAAATTTTGAAGCGGACTTTATAATTGTGGGTGATATTATGAAGAGAAAATCAATGCTTGGCAAACTCGGAAGAAATTTTATACTGGTGATCGATTCATCGGTGATCTTTGCGGTTGCGCTCGTTATCATCTTTTGTTCCTTTTATATCAGTAAGATAAACGATCAGGCTCTGAAAAAGGAAGCGCAGATCGGTATTAATCTTATCAGGGACGATATAGCGACAGCTGAGACGCAGGCTGGGATAATCGCTGCAACGCTGTGCGATAACAAGGATTTCTCCCGTGCTTTCGATGTTGACAGAGGAAATGTCATCGGCGACAGATTTACCGAGGAAGTGCCGAATGACAGTTACATAGGCGTTTTTACCGACACAGACAAAAATGTACTTTGGTCGAGTGAGGGTATTGACACGGAGGTGTTTATGCCGCTTCTTGAAAAAGAAGAATTCAGCGGCTATATCAAGAACGGAAATGACATTTACTATGTTTGCGAAAAGCCTGTTCTGAACAGCCTCAGCTATCCTGTCGGAAAAGCGGTCGTTGCGGTCGATTTCACACGTCCGTCGTTCATTGATGAAATAAAGAGCGTTGTCGGATATGATATAACCATTTTCGGCGGAGATACCCGGATCTCTACTACTATCATTGATGAAAACGGCGAGAGAGCTATCGGAACGCAGATGTCGGACAAGGTAAGAAGCACAGTTCTTGACGGCGGTGGAAAATACGATGGCAGGACAGAGATACTCGGTGAAAAATATTACACTGTCTATGAACCGTTCCTTGATACGGACGGAAACATAATCGGTGCTGTTTTCTGCGGAACGCAGACTGCGGAAAATGATGCAAATGTACGGAGAGTTACAATAATTTCCGTTATCATCGGAATTGCGGTTTGTATCGTATGCGGCGGTCTGCTTGCTATGTATACATTCAGGGTAATATCCAAACCTATTGAAAGCGCCTGCAATGTACTTGGACAGATGGCGAACGGAGATATCGGCTTCGATACCTCGAACGTTAAGTATTCCAAGGATGAAATAGGTTCGATGCTCAAGGAAATGGTAAGAATGAAGGATACGCTTGCAATGTATCTTTCCGATATAAACAGAGTAATGTCGGCGATGGCTGACGGCGATTTCACTGTTCAGCCTGCGGTCGAATATCAGGGCGACTTTGTTGCGATGAAGGACTCCGCAGATCAGATCTGCCGCAAGCTTAGTGAGGTCATCGGTTCGCTCAACGTTTCCGCAAGCGAGGTATCGGCAGGCTCGTCACAGATATCGAACGGCTCGCAGCTCCTTGCCGAGGGTACAACACGTCAGGCTGCCGCTATCGAGGAGCTTTCTGCGACTATCAGCGAGGTTGCGGAAAAGATCAAAAACAACACTGAAAATTCAAGAGAAGCCGACAACTGCGCCGCACAGTCCGATGCGCTTATCAGCGAACAGGCAGAGGAAATGGAACGTATGCGTGCCGCAATGGAGGATATCAAGGAAAAATCCGACCAGATCAACAATATCATCAAGACTATCGAGGATATCGCATTCCAGACGAATATCCTTGCCCTCAATGCAGCGGTTGAAGCCGCAAGAGCAGGCGACGCAGGCAAGGGCTTTGCAGTTGTTGCCGACGAGGTAAGAAACCTTGCAACAAAATCGGACGAAGCAACAAAGAGAACAGCATCCATCATCACGGAAACAATGGAATCCGTCGAAAGAGGAAGCAAGGTCGTTGCGGAAACGGTCGAGCTTATGGGAAAGGTCTCGGAAATGTCCGCAGCCTCCAAGGAGCTTGTCGGAAAAATACACGCAGCTTCGGAAGAACAGGCAATGGCTGTCGAGCAGATCAATGCAGGCATCGCACAGATCTCCGAGGTCGTACAGCAGAACTCCGCTACGGCAGAGGAAAGTGCAGCTTCCTGCGAGGAACTCAACGGACAGTCTCAGGTGCTTTCCGATCAGGTATCAATGTTCAGAATACTTCAGTAATCTGCATTGTTTCGCTTTTCAAAAGCTATTTAACACATAAAAATTGCGGTCACGAATTTAAAATCGTGACCGCTTTTTGTTGTTTGGTGCAAAGTCAGCGTTCGGGCGTGTGCCAAAAATCGATCTCGGTGCGCTGCGGTGGTTCAAAAAGTGAATTGACTTTTGCTAAAAGCCCCTCGTCAACATAGAAATCCGAACCGCCGTTTCCCGAGCTGACTTTGGCGTTGCGCTCGGCGATGTTCTTTTTCCAAGCTTCGTCGTCAATGTCGATGTAATGCCATTCAAAGGGGATATTTCTCTCGGCGAAATAGGCGGAAATGTCGGCTCTGTCCTTTTTCGTCCAAAATCCCCGGTCGAGGATAACGTTTGCGCCTGCCAGGGCTATCTCTGCGGCTTTCTTTTTGAGATAATTATACTAAACATCATTTAAAATTTAGAAAAAATCAAGCCGACAATCTCGAATATATTGGATTTCGGCGCAGATTTTTTCTTTATTTTATTGGTGTTTAGTATTGTTCACACGGGCGGCGAAAACATTGTAGAAATCGCCCTGTTCGTTATTGATAAGGTCAAAGGTGGCTTCGTCGGTCGATAAAATGACGGCGTTGTGTTTTTCTTTGAGCTGCTTTGCGTAATAGGTTTTTCCGCTGCAAATCTTGCCGCAGATAAGGTATATCTTTGACATTGTTTACCTCCGTGAATGGCTCTGTTCGGAGCAGGGCTATTCGCTTTCTGTGTAGTCCATACCTATCTTAATAGCTTTCATATTATTCTCTATCAAGTCCTTCTTGTGCGGCGGAACTATCTTTTCAAACACTTTTCTTATCATTTCCTCCGACTTGAACCCACACTCGGCGAGGAATTTTCCTGCGAGGATAATGTTCGCACCGCCCTTTAAGTCGGGGTCTGTATCGGTGAGCGCCGTTGCAGGAACTTTGCATACTCTGACATCGGTGCGCACGATCTCGGGATCTACCATCGAGCTGTCAACTATAACAAGTCCGTTCGGCTGGACTTTGCCGATGAATTTATCGAGCGAGGGTGTGTTCATTACGATAAGGACATTCGGGTTCACCACAAGCGGCGAGCCTATCGGATCATCGGAGATGCACACGGAGCAATTGCACGTTCCTCCGCGCATCTCAGGACCGTAGGACGGAAGCCAAGATACCTCCTTGCCCTCATAAAGTCCGAGGTTTACAAGCAGCTTTCCGGCGAAAAGTATTCCCTGCCCGCCGAAGCCTGCGATAAGGATTTCGTGATCCATTTATTTTGCCCCCTCTGCCGTTACGTCTTTGTATGCGCCGAGCGGATAGAACGGTATCATTACCTCATCTATCTTTTGAAGTGCCACTTCGGGCGAAACTCCCCAGTTCGTCGGGCAGGAGGAAAGGACTTCGATTATCGAAAATCCTCGCTTTGCCTTTTCATTCTCAAACGCCTTGCGAATAGCTTTCTTTGCTTCTCTTATATGAGGAACGGTGTTTACCGCAACTCTTTGTGCGAGTGCAACGCCGTCCAGAACAGAGAGCATCTCCACCATTTTTATCGGATTTCCTGCAACGGAAACATCTCTTCCGTAAGGTGTCGTCTGCGTTACCTGACCGGGGAGCGAGGTAGGAGCCATTTGTCCGCCCGTCATTCCGTAGATAGCGTTGTTTACGAAGATAACGACAATGTTTTCTCCTCTTGTTGCGGCGTGAACAGTTTCAGCCGTTCCGATAGCGGCGCAGTCGCCGTCGCCCTGATAGGTGAAAACGAACTTGTCGGGGAGCGCTCTTTTTACTCCCGTTGCGGTCGCAGGCGCTCTGCCGTGAGCAGCCTCTATCATATCGCATTTAAAATAATCATAAGCCATTACAGCGCAGCCGACGGGCGCAATGCCTATCGTGTCGCCCTCAATGCCCATTTCATCTATGACCTCCGCAATAAGGCGGTGGATAATGCCGTGCGTACAGCCGGGGCAATAGTGCGTAGGCACATCGGCAAGGCTTTTGGGTCTGTCAAAAATTACAGCCATTGCAATTTTCCTTTCGTTAATTTCTGATTTCCGATAACTTTTTTATCTCGCCGAGAACCTCATCGGGGGACGGGATAACACCGCCCGTTCTGCCGAAGAAATGTACGGGCTTTGAGCAGTTTACAGCAAGCTTTACGTCCTCGATCATCTGTCCCATCGACATTTCGACATCGAGCAAAGCCTTTGCGTTTTTGCAGGCTTCGTTTATTTCCCTTACGGGGAAAGGCCAAAGTGTTATCGGACGGAAAAGTCCTGCCTTTATTCCCATTGCACGGGCACGGTTCACAGCCGACTTCGCAACTCTTGCTGCCGCACCGTAGGCAGTTACGACAATATCAGCATCATCGCAAAGATAGCTTTCCGCTTCGGTGTGGTCAGCCTTTATCACTTCATAGCGCTTGTAACGGTCAAGAATGGACTTCTCAAGCTCCTCGGGAACGAGGTAAAGCGAATTTACAATGTTGTGTTCACGCTTGAAGCCGTGACCGTTCGTTGCCCAAGGCTTCGGCGGAAGCTCCGTTTTTCTTTCGGGGAAAGTCACGGGTTCCATCATCTGACCGAGCAGACCGTCAGCAAGTATCATCGCAGGCATACGGAATTCATCAGCCATATCGAACGCAAGCGTTACCTTGTCGACCATTTCCTGAACCGAGCAGGGCGCATAAACAAGGAGCTGATAGTCGCCGTGACCGAGCGCCTTAGTTGCCTGCCAGTAGTCCGACTGCGACGGCTGTATACCGCCAAGTCCCGGACCGCCACGCTGAACGTTGATTATAACGCACGGCAGATCCGAGCCTGCAATGTAGGAAACGCCCTCGGATTTGAGCGAAATTCCCGGCGAGGACGATGATGTCATAGCACGAACGCCTGCCGAAGCAGCACCGAGAACCATATTTATAGCGGCGATCTCCGATTCAGCCTGAAGAAAAACACCGCCGTTTTTCGGCATATATTTAGCAAGATAAGCAGCGATCTCCGTCTGCGGCGTGATAGGGTATCCGAAGAAGCATTTGCAGCCTGCACGGATAGCAGCCTCGGCGAGAGCTTCGTTGCCTTTCATAAGATTTCTTTCCACTTTGTTCAGCTCCTTATTTTTCAACTTTTATTGCGCAGTCGGGACACATCATTGCGCACATCGTGCAGCCTATGCATTTTGAATCATCAATGCAGTGTGCAGGAAAATATCCCTTTTTGTTTCGTGAATTTTTATCAAGTTCAACTATTTTTTTCGGGCAAACGCTCGCACAAAGACCACAGCCCTTGCAGCGTTCCCTGTCAACGGTTATTTTAGCCATAGCTTTTCTCCTTATTTTTCCCAGATCTTTTTAACGTATATCTCAGCAGGGAAACGGTTCTTTACTTCCGCCCCTGCGCTTGTGTCAACAGTATATTTCAGCGGCAGACCCGTGAGCCTGCATACCTCATCGGCATAAGCCGTGCTGCTCTCAATAGTTTCAGCGTTCGTTTCTTCACCGAGATTGGAATTGTTTACGATCGCCGACATCGGTATCCCCGAAGCGTTTTCTATCTCACGCATAAACTCCACCGCTTCAGCGGCAGTCCCCGTCAGATAGCGGTACATATTTATAACGCATATACCCTCAATATCGTCGGCGTTCTGCAAAAGGAACTCCCTGTACCGTGCCAGTGCCGATGCGCCCGAATCATCTCCGCCGACATCGACAATGACCTTTCCCTCAGCACTCATAAAATCCTCAATGTTGAACGAAAGTGCAGGAATGTCAAGGTTAGTGTTCGCATAAAGCGGCGCAGCAAGAGCGATCCCTTTTTCCGCAAAAAGCTCCGCAAAATCCGCACTTCGGAAATACGGATTGACTATATCAAGGTCAACAACGGTGACTTTTTCGCCTTCCTCGGCAGCCTTAACTGCAAGGTTTGCGGCAAAATTCGTCTTTCCGCTGCCGTAATGACCCGTTATTATTGTGTATTTTTTAAGGTTTAAACTCATTTTGGTTACTCCAAGCGTTACATCTGGTTTTCAAAACTATTATACATCGTTATATTATACTTGTCAAGAGATTAGAAAAACAATTTTTCGTAATATTTTGCAAAACCTCTTGTAATTTGTGAAAATATGTTGTATAATATTAAATAATTTAAGAAATAGGATCTCATACGGAAAGGAGGAAATTTTTATGGCAAACGAAAACACATCGGAGCTTTCATCGCAGTTCTGGAATAAACAGGAACGCTCCTGTCGGCTCCCACGCTGGAACGAGCTGCCCGAAATAGGACTCTATATGGATCAGGTGCTTACCCTTATGAGCAAGTATATCCGCATTTTTTCCCACGGCGAAGCAAACCTTACCCCGTCAATGATAAATAACTATGTCAAGCTTGGGATTCTGCCCCCACCCGTCAAAAAGAAGTATTCGAGAGTGCATATCTCGCATCTGCTTATAATCTGCGCAATGAAAAGCGTCCTCCCCATACAGGTCATAGGTGCAATGATAGACCACCTGCTGAGATCACGCACCGAGGAAGAACTGCTCGATTTTTTCAGCGAACAGTATGAGCAGACCTTTCATCAGCTCGTCGAAATTCTCCATAACTCCATAGATAACCAGACCGCCGACGACAGCAGCATCGGAAAAATGCTTATAACAACAGCGATACAAGCAGCCGCAGTGTCGAGCGGAAGCAAAATAATCTCCGAAAATGCATTAAGCGAAATGCAGAAATTGAATATATTGAAATTGCAGAAAATTTCGGGTAATAATTAAGTGACGGTACTGCGAAGCCTGAAGTTTACGTTAATTCTGCAAGAATTTAGCTTTATTCAAAGGGTTGCAGGGTGAAAGGGGACGCTCTGCAAGAGAGAGCGTCCCCTTTGTATGGCTTTCGTGAAATGATAATTTGCACAAATACAGTAACCTTGCTAAAAAAGCTCCGCTTGTAAAAACCAGCGGAGCTTTTTATTATCCCTCACAATCAAAAATGCACTTCTTCTCAATAACGCTGCCAAAATCCGACTTCCATTTCAAATGCAGCTCGCTTTTATCCCACACGGAAAGAGCGTCATTATCCATATATAATGCTATCATAAGATCATAGCGGTTGTCACGGGGAGTAACATTTTCCTTGATATCGACCCTGTGAACGCCCGAAATTGCCACCGCATCGGCATAAAGCGCACGGGCTTTTTCAGCTAAAGCCTTTTTGTCGGCATCGCCGTTCCATTTTACTATTATATAGTGTATCATAACCTGCACTCCTTACTTCTTATGCTTTCAAAAGCGTTACTGCCATTGTCATATCAATTTTTCGTTAAACAAACCCTCTGTAACCGCTGTACGAAATGCGTGACTCATAATTTCCGCAAAGCCCTACCTCCTGTATGCCCTGCTCCGTTTCAGCCGCATCGCCGTTGCCTAAGTCACACAGATAGCGGTGCAGATTCTTCTGCTCATTCAGTTCAATGTACCTGTCCTTGTGCCTGCCGAAGCACATCATTGAGCCGAATTCGCTGTTTCCATACGGCGAATATTCCGAGAACTGACAGGTAAAACAGCATTGCATATCGTATTTTCCGCCGAGCTGACTGTTTATGCCGAGCAGGGCGGTCTCAAAATCGGCGGTCTTTTTTCCATAGTATATTTCCTCGCCGATGTGCAGAGAAAACTCCGTAACGGTGCATATTTCCATGCTTACTTCGTTCCCATTGCACATAACGACCATATTTTCGGCATTTTTTCCTCCCAAAGCATATTTCAGGGCGATGTGCGCCTCCATATCCGCTCGGTCAGAGACCCTTATGACCTTTATCGGTATGCTGACCTCAAATTCATACTTCTGTAAAGCGTAAGAATATGCCGTTTTGTATTCCGTGCCGTCTTGGCGCTTTATTGTGCTTCCACCGTATTTCAGAATATCGAAAGGAAGCGCCGAAACATCATATTTCTCGGGCGTTTCAAGCTCAAACTCAAAAAAACCGCCCCTGAACCTGTATCCGTCTATCTCAAAGGTTAAGCAATAAAAGCCTTTCCCTAAATTTAAAACATCAATGTCGGCGTCATAGGTTTTGTTTTTGAAATGTCCTTTGTATTTTATCATTGCTTTTCTCCAATATCCGATCGGGCAAAAATCACTGCAGCTTTTCCAGAACTATGCCAACGGCTTTCATAACCTCCGAATACTGCCTTTCCGCTGTCTCGCAAAAGCGTATCATTTCAAGCCTGTTCTCCAGTTCACCGATCTGCTTTCGGTCAATGACCTCCGAGAGCGGCAGCGTGGAAAACCACTCCTGCAATTCAGTCAGACCGATCTGCCTGTCCTTAAACTTGTTTATCGCATTTTTGATAAGAAAACATTCTCCAAGCATTATATCTTTTAAGAAGCCCTTTATACTGTTGGCATCGATCTTCCGCCCGAACGACCTTTTTATAAAAGCTTGCAGTTCATATTCATCATATTTCATCAGACGAGCCGCTTCCTCGGCAAGATCATTCACCGACTCTTTTGGCTCGGATAAAATAAACTCCTCCAACTGCTCCGCATGGTCGCTATCTTCACACATATATCCGCTCATAAAATAATCAAAAGCGGGGAAATTCTGTTCATTTATCAAAGCACAGCTCCTTTATGTTTATCTGTTCATTTTACACTACATCCAAAGCACGCAGTTCGATCGCCACCATCATATCACATATCTCAGGAGATATGGTTTTATCAACATCATAATGATCGATCTCTCCCTTTAAAACTTTGATAAGTTCATCTTCATAAACAAAATGATCATAGGGAAATAGCGTCCAATGATATATAAATAACTTATCTTTTTTCCTTTTTGGAGCAAACCTTTTCTGACTCAGCATTTCCATACTTTCCAGGTCTGCGCTTAAAATTTTCTCCAGATCGACCAAGTAGTAGTATTTGTCCAGTTTAGGCAGCTTTCCTCCGTTATCTTTTTTTAATCCGTCATACCATATCTCACGCTTATTCAATGACTCGGCGCAAAAATGCTTGTATAACTCCTGTTCTTCAAAAAGTCTTGCCATAAGTGCCATATTCATAAATTCAACAATATCGAAACCGCAGCTCCAGTTATCCCTTTGAGATATGTAGTCCCTGTAACGTATACTCATTTCCATAAGCTGGAATGCTTCATATATAGTTATTTCCTTCTTAGGAAGTGCTTTTTGTACAAACCACAGCAAATATGTTCCTAAAGCATCTATGCCGTTTGCCTCTATAATTTTATTTGTTTCGTCTAATATGTTCATAGTTCTTCCCCCAAAAGATATGTTTATCTGCTCATTCCAAATCCAAAGCTCGCAGCTCGATCGCTATCATCATATCACATATCTCAGAAGATATGGTTTTATCAACATCATAGTGATCTATCTCTCCCTTTAAAACTTTGATAAGTTCATCTTCGTAAACAAAATGATCATAGGGAAATTCCGTCCAATGATATATAAATAACTTATCTTTTTTTCTTTTTGGAGCAAACCTTTTTTGACTCAGCATTTCCATACTTTCCAAGTCTGCGCTTAAAATTTTTTCCAGATCGACCAAGTAGTAGTATTTGTCCAGTTTAGGCAGTTTTCCGCCGTGGCTTTTTTTCAATCCTTTATACCAGATCTCACGTTTTTTTAATGATTCGCTGCAATACTGTTTGTATAACCCCTGCTCTTCAAAAAGCCTTGCCATAAGTGCCATATTCATATATTGGACAATATCAGCTCCGTTGCTCCATGTATCCCTGTCAGGGGGACGATCTGTATATCGTGTACTTATTTCCATAAGCTGAAATGCTTCATATATAGTTATTTTCTTCTCGGGAAGTGCTTTTTGTACAAACCACAGCAAATATGTCCCTAAGATACCTATGTTTTTTGCCTCTAAAATTTTATCTGTTTCGTCTAATATGTTCATAGTTCTTCCTCCATTACCATTTCGCCACTGATATCGTATCTGTTGAAAAATCAACTGTTACAGTTGTAGCTGTAATTGTATATTCATAATCATTTTGCCAATATACAAGTTCAACTATTGATCTGCAATGGAAATTGATCACCAATGACATTCGATGTCTAATTCTTTAGAAAACCAGTCCGTACCCGTATTGTCTTGATTGTTTTCAACCATAGATATAGAAAATATGCCTACTAATTCAGGCTCAAAATCATTTTCATCATAATACTGCACCACCAATTGATAAGCTTTGCCCGAGGTCGTTTCTATCGGATCGCAGCTATTGGTTAAAACCTTTTTTGCTTTACCATTTTTACTCCATTCACCTGTACTGCTTGAATGTCTTGTTTTGTATGAAACTACATCACCGTCAATAAAATCAAAGGTTTCCTCAATACGTTCTTTAATATTCGGAGTTTTTTGTAATTCTTCACACAGCATATCATAAATAGCATCGGTGTTTTTTTCCTGTATATATTGAAGCACCGATTCTGCATTGCTTTTTTCAGGCTCTTTTTCCTTAAATAACAAACTGCATGAGGATAATGCTATCATCATTACACTTGGTAATATTAATGATATGATCATTTTTAATTTTGTCATATTTATTTCCCCCACTTTAACTAAACCATATAATTAATAAATTCTATTTAGCTGTTTTCTAATGAATTTAGATATTTATTGATATTATGATCATCAAGCACCTCTTCACGTTCGTCGGCTTCTTCCAACTCATTCATAATATCGGCTATCGTATCACAATATTTTTCGTCATATTCAAACAACTCGGAAAACCAGACCGTATTGACCCAATCCAATAAGTCACTTTTGGATATAGCTTTATTTTTGTATTTCGTCAATAGGTTTTCCAAGTCCTCTTTAAAAACAATAATTTTATCATCGCAGCACACAAAATACTTGTGCGGAACATTCATTTTTAACTCTGCTAAAGGTATTTTCAAATGTTTGAAATCCTCGGCATACTCTATGTATTTCTTTGTCATGTTACTTTCTCCAAATAGAAATACTGAACCATTGTATATTTTTAAACCCCGTTGAAATGCAGAAAAACCGTGCCGATAACAAATCCCCTTGTCAAACTGTTAAGCATGGTCAAATTTACGAAGCAAACACACTTCCTACAAAAACGAAGTGCAACCTGCCACTGACTTCCTTGTTCAGGCAAGATCGCTGCTGTCAAGAATTATCGTAAAAGGTCCGTCGTTGAGAAGCTCGACTTTCATATCCGCACCGAACTCACCCTGCTCAACGACCGCAACGCTCTCTTTGCACTTTTCAATTATGTATTCATACAGCTTTTTCGCCATATCGGGCGCACCTGCGTTGATGAACGACGGTCTGTTGCCCTTTCGGCAGTCCGCATAGAGCGTGAACTGCGATATCAGCAGAAGCTCGCCGTCAACGTCCTGCAAGCCGAGGTTCGTCTTGCCGTTTTCGTCCTCAAATATGCGCATATTGAGCAGCTTGCGGAGCATTTTATCCGCCGTTTCGGTCGTATCCTCGTTTGAAATGCCGATAAGAACCATAAAGCCCTTGCCGATCTTACCTATGACCTCATTATTTACCGTGACCTTTGAATTTTTTACTCTTTGAATAACAAAACGCATTTTGATTTCTCCTTAAAATCGTATCTTTTTTAAGTATAGCACAAAAATTTGGTAATTTCAATGACATTATGGGATCTTATGCAAAAAGACTTTGCAAATTTTTACTCTGCAAAGTCTTTTTCAGGTTTTATAATTATGTTAAGCCGGTTTTGCCGTCAAGAATATCTATCATCTGACGGGCGGTAATAATAAAGGGTTCTGTCGGAAAATGCTTTATATTCCCTGTTACCAAATAAGCATCATCTGAACGCTTTTCCATTACTACATCATAGAAAGGCAGATCTTTCATATCGGGCAATTCAACTCCCGTAGGAGAAGGCTTCACAAGAATTCCGTATTCTGTAATTGTATTTAGCAAAAACTCGACTTGCTCCGAAGGAAACTTAAATTTTTTCCTTGAAAGAACTTCACGGTATTCCGCTAAAATCTCGACGCTGTAAACAGGAATTATCTCTCCTAAGATCGTGGAAATACCACTTGTGAGGTAGCTGATGTATCATATTTTGATAAGAGCGACGATACAAGTACATTCGTGTCGATCACTGCGTAACATTTCATTCGGGGTCTCCACTCCTTGCAGCATTTATCTCTTTGTTGATATCATCAAGCGTCATATCCTGCAAGCCGTTTTCTTCGGCGCATTTTCTGAGAGCCATAAAAGCTTTCAGACCATCTTCTCTTGTGATGCTTTTTTCGGGAGCGGAAATTTCAAAAGGTATCTTACGCTGAAGAACGACCGCCCTTGCAAAAATATTTATCGCCGTAGAGGTGTTCATACCAAATTCATTGCAAAGACTGTCAAACTGTTTTTTGAGCTCCTCGTCCATACGAACGCTAAATGTTGCCTGTGCCATAAAACGCACCTCCTGTACATATATTATAACCTATTGTGTGCGTTTTGTCAACAATGAACCGATATATTCCGCATATAAGCAATTCTCAAACATCCTTTTCCATATATCCGCAGGTAAAAGGGAAAAAATCAAACTTTTTTGTACCGATATGCACGAAGCCAAACGATTCATACCATTTCCGCAGAACCTTGTTCTCTTCAACAATGCCTATATTTACCTTTGTGCAGCCTAAGTTTTTCGCTGTATCGAAAGCGTTCAGCAAGAGTTTTTCGCCGATGCCCTTATGCCTGTATGCAGGAAGTACACACAGATTGTTTAATTCGCACTCATTGTTTTCCTGCATAAGCAAGGAATAATATCCGATAATTTTGTCCTTGTCCCAAAACGCAAACATAGGTCTGTGTTCTCCGAACAAGTGCCACCTTAATCTTTCCTCCGTAACTGCAAATGCTGTGAATTTTGGCGCATTTTCGGCAGTGAACCCAAACTCATCCGCAACAGTCAAAAAGCTTTCTCTGATAACCTTTACACACTCGGGAATGTCCTTTTCAGTCACTTCTTTTATCATAACGACCTCCGAATATCCGTTGTTTCTTAAGCTTACCATAGAAAGCCCCAAAAGTCAACATTTATTTCATACAAAACAAAAAAAAGCCTTGCAAACGAAAGTTCACAAGGCTTTGTGGCGGAGAAGGAGGGATTCGAACCCTCGATGAGCTATTAACCCATACACGAGTTCCAGTCGTGCGCCATAAACCGGGCTAGGCGACTTCTCCGTACCGACTATGTTATTATATCAGATACCAACATATTTGTCAAGCATTTTTTTAAAAAAAGTGTCAAAAAATCATTTTTAATTAAAATACACAAAAAATTCATTGATATGAGTTGGTTTTATGATATAATGACGGTAGATATAATGTGAAATCTGACTTGCTCAATTAGGAATAGGCTGATCAAAGCGAAACGAATTGATCAGCGTTTCCTTAGTAATGGAGGACATTTTATGCTGACAGATAATGTTAAAGGCTCTGCCGACACTGTTGAGCTTCTCAACGGGGTGAAAATACCCTGCGTTGGCTTCGGAACGTGGCAGATCGAGGGTTCAGCCGCCGAGCTTGCTGCCGCCGAGGCTGTCCGTGCAGGTTACAGGCACATCGACACCGCTTCCGCTTACGGGAACGAGGAGTTCATCGGCTCGGGGATAAAGCGGAGCGGCATTGCCCGTGACGAGCTTTTCCTTACGACGAAGCTCTGGAACAATATCCGCACCTATGACGAAGCTATCGCCGCCTGCGAGCAGTCGCTGTCACTGCTTGGGACGGACTATCTTGACCTTTTGCTTATACACTGGCCGAATCCGCTGAAATTCCGTGCCTGCTGGAAAGAGCGCAACGCCGAACTGTGGCAGGCGATGGAAAAGCTCTGCCGTGACGGAAAGGTTCGTGCGATCGGTGTGAGCAACTTCTGTGCAAGGCATCTTGATGCGCTTATGGAAACGGCGGAAATTTCTCCCTGTGTGAACCAGATACGCCTTTGCCCCGGCGATGTTGATGAGGAGACCATCTCCGCCTGCACGAGCAAGGGAATACTTATCGAGGGTTACAGTGTCCTCGGAACGGGCAAGGCACTTTCGTCCGAGCCGCTTTCGGAGATCGCAGAAAAATACGGCGTGAGCATTCCTCAGCTCTGCATACGCTGGTGCTTGCAGAACGGCTTTGTTCCGCTCGCAAGGTCGGTCTCGCCCGATCATATAAAGCAGAACCTTGACGTTTTCGGATTTGACATTGAGCCTGCCGATATGGTCGCACTATCCGAAATGGTCGGGGAATGCGGAGTTCACGAAAATCCCGATGAGAGGCTGTTCTGATAAAACTACCGCAGTTGTGCAAGCTTGTTGCTTTCGCTCTGCATAGGCTGTTTTTATCTATTGCTTTGCTTGCCCCAAACCTCAAAGTAGTATTGTTAAGTTTGAACAAAATTTATAAGGTGAGTGTAAACATGAAAAAAAGCTGCTTGAACGTTATATTGGTAATTACGGCATTTTTATTTACATCATGTTATTCGGTCAATAATTCTGACATTTCCGAATCGCTTGCAACAAGTGTGTATGACGAAACAGAAACCTCTGTCACAACGACCGTATCGAGCGCACTGCACACGTTGTCTGAATTTGTTATGCCTGAACATGACAAACTGCAAAACGATGACTGGGTATCAATAGAATGGGATAACGATGAGCTTACCGAGCTTTTAAACGAAGCAGCTTATATTTACACTTTCTATTTCAGATACACATACTCACATAATTTTGAGAATTCAGATATTTCCCCCGATGGTCTCTTCAAGACAGGAGTTTCGTATAACAGCTTCAAAAATGAATTGCAAAAATACTTTACTGATGATTTTGCAGGATATCTTTTATCCGGAGAAAATGAGTCTTTGGCTGCATATACGAATTGTGACGGTGAGCTTTGTTATATTGACCAAGAGAGCGGCAGTAATCCTTTTTTCGACAGTGTATCATTTTCAATTACAGAACAAACTGAAAATAAGATCACTATAAAAGCGGTTTCGAGATTCTGGCACAGTGACGAACCAAACATTGAAAGCTTTCGTGATTTCTACTATACTGTTATATTGACTGAAAACGGTTGGAGATTTGATGATTTTGACGACTTCAGAAATAATCTTATATGGGATGAAAACGGAGATATTATTCCGTTGGAAACTCATATTATTGAAAATGAGTAATATGACAGTGATTCATCCGATCAGTTTTTTTTAGACAAAAGCGCCCGAAGCCTTGAAACTTCGGGCACTGTTTTTATGCGCTTTTACTGCTTGCGGAAAGTAATTGTTCCCGTTGAAGCGTCCATTGCGTCAACGATTGCGAGCGATTCAAGGTGTATGCCTCTCTTGCGGATAGCTTCGCCGCCCGGCTGGAAGCCTTTTTCTACGCATATTCCGATTCCCTCGACTGTTGCGCCTGCGCTCTGGACGAGGTCGATAAGTCCTTCGAGTGCGCAGCCGTTTGCGAGGAAGTCATCGATGATAAGGATATGGTCTTCATTCGATATGTACTTCTTTGAAACGATAACGTCATAGACCTTTCCGTGGGTGAACGATCTGATCTTCGTGCTGTAAACCTCGCCGTCGATGTTAATGCTCTGCGCTTTTTTCGCAAAAACTACGGGAACGCCGAAATGCTGTGCGACGATGCAGGCAATGCCGATGCCCGATGCTTCGATCGTCAGAATTTTATTGATGCGCTTGCTCTCCTCGCTGAAAAGTCTCTTGAATTCCTTTCCGATCTCGTTAAAAAGGTCAATATCCATCTGATGATTGAGAAAGCTGTCAACTTTGAGCACTCCGCCGTCTTTGACAATGCCGTCCTTAATGATCCTATCCTCAAGCAGTTTCATTAAATTTACCTCCGCAAAAAAAATTCCGATAAAATGTTATCTTTAATTGTACCACACTAATTATTTTTCGTCAATATCCGACCGAGTATTTTATAAAAAAGTATATTCTATCGTCAATATGTACAAGAATTTATATAAAGATTTAAAATAACTGTAAAATTTGATGCTAAGGGATTGATTATATTAAACAAATGGTATATAATAATAAACATAAAAAAGCAATATTTTGTTTATTTTATACTAATTTTTATTCAAGAATGGAGAGATCCCGTTATGAAACCGTATTCCGCAGAAAACATAAGAAACATTGCCCTTGCAGGCCACTCAGGTTCAGGAAAGACTGCGCTTTCCGAAGCACTTCTTCTCAAATCGGGTGCTTCTCAGAGGACCGAGCCATCGTCCGCAACGCTTGCATCGTCGCTTGTTTCTTTTGAATATAATGATATAAAAGTAAATCTTCTCGACACACCGGGCCTTTTCGACTTTGCAGGAGGAATGTACGAAGCCGTTTCCGCAGCAGACACGGTGATGATAACCGTTTCCGCAAAGTCGGGCGTCAAGGTCGGCACGGAAAAGGCTTATGACCTTGCGGCAGACCTTGGAAAGCCGAAGATGTTCGTCATCACAAAGGTCGATGATCCCGACGCTAACTATTTCAATGTTCTCACCGAACTCAAAACGAAATTCGGTCCGACTGTCTGTCCTGTTGTTTTCCCGATAATAAAGGATCATCAGGTAGTTTCGTTCGTTAATCTTATCGAAATGAAGGCTTATACATACGATGAAAACGGCAATGCTGTCGAGACCGAAATGCCCGATGCAGAGGTCTCCGAAAAGCTTGAATACCGTATGGACGGTCTTGTTGCCGCATTCTCCGAGGCTGTTGCCGAGACCGATGATTCGCTCATGGAAAAATTCTTCGAAGGTGAAGCTTTCACGCAGAAAGAACTTGTTCACGGTATCCACAAGGGTATGAACGAGGGCATAATCACACCTGTTGTATGCTGCTCGTCCACATCGACCGCAGGCGTTGATATGATCCTTAAGGAATTTTCGCTCCTTCTCCCGTCGCCTGCCGACAGCAAGCCTGTCATTGCTGAAACTGCTGCAGGAAACATCGTTGAGATCAAGTACACCGAGAGCGAACCCACCGCAGCTTATGTTTTCAAGACAGTTGCTGACCCGTTCGTCGGAAAAATGTCCTTCCTCAAAGTTCTCGGCGGCAAGATCACTGCCAATACCGACTACATCAACAACAGAACAGCCGCTCCCGAAAAGATCGGCAAGCTTTACACCTTTATCGGCAAGAAGCAGACCGAGATCACCGAGGCTTTTGCGGGCGATATCGCCGTTGCCGTAAAGATCGGCGCAAACACGGGCGACACTATCTGCGCTTCGTCGAGAGTTGTAAGCGTTGCTTCACCCGATTTCCCGAAGCCTTGCTTTGGTATGGCTGTTCATGCTAAGACACAGGGCGATGAAGCAAAGGTAAGCTCAGGCATCGCAAGACTTATCGAGGAGGATAAGACTCTCAGCTTCGGACTTGACCCGTTCACAAGAGAGCAGATACTCAAAGGACTCGGCGAACAGCACCTTGAAAACGCTGTTGCAAAGCTTAAGAATAAATTCGGCGCAGAAGTCGTTCTCACCGAACCCAAGATCGCATATCGTGAAACTATCCGCAAAAAGGTCAAGGCAGAGGGCAAGTACAAGAAGCAGACCGGCGGTCACGGTCAGTACGGTCACGTCTGGATCGAATTTGAACCATGCCTTTCGGACGGACTTGTATTTGAAGAAAAGGTTGTCGGCGGTGCAGTTCCGAAGAATTTCTTCCCCGCAGTTGAAAAGGGACTTCAGGACTGCGTGAAGAAGGGTGTTCTTGCAGGCTGTCCCGTAATGGGCGTAAAGGCTATCCTTGTTGACGGCTCTTACCACCCTGTTGACAGCTCGGAAATGTCGTTCAAGACTGCCGCTTCGCTCGCTTACAAGGAGGGCTTGAAGCAGGCTGACCCGACTATCCTTGAACCGATCGGCAAGCTTTACGTTACCGCCGCTGACGAAAACACGGGCGATATCATGGGCGACCTCAACAAGCGCAGAGGCAGAGTTATCGGCATGACTCCCGTCAAGAACGGCATGACCGAGATCGAAGCGGAAGTTCCTCTCCGTGAGATGCAGAGCTTCACAATGCAGCTTCGCCAGATCACCCGAGGCAAGGGCAGTTTCTCGCTCGAATTCCTCCGCTATGAACAGCTCCCGGGAAACCTTGTCAGTGATGTTATCCTTTCAATGGGCGGTGCTGAGGAATAATGCGTAATTATTGAGCGTGATAATGCTTTTAAATAAAAATACAATTTAACGCTTGGCGCAATCGTTCGCAGGTGCATCCCTGCCGCAAAAAATAAATTTGTCAATATGCGTAAAAACATATTGACAAATTTTGCGTATTGTAATAAAATATATATAGTATATCAATATTTGCTGATAAGGTTAAGATCCCGCACACCCTGTCAGCCAAAACAAATAAAGGACGGGTTTTTAAACATGAAAATCACAAAGATCATAGCTGCAGCTGCGGCTTCCGTAATGGCTCTTTCCGCCGCTGCATTCTCGGTATTCGCTGCCGATGATGCGACCTTCTGCTTCGATAATGACACCTCGCTTTCAATGCTCCGGAGCTACGGCTCAACAACGGAAACGGGCTTCACAGCTTCTATCGACGAGCAGACAATGATAAGCGGCAACGGCTCGCTCAAGCTTTCGGAAAATGTTACCGAGTCCATTGCTGACGACAACCGTTTCGGCGGTCTCTACATTGACTCCTCCTCATTGGGACTTGACAGCTTTGCAGGCTGCACGATCTCGATGAAGATCTATTTCGATAAGGAAGCAGCAAAGCTTGCACAGGCATTTTCCGTGTTCACGGACGGCATCGTCTGGATGAACACCGACCTGACCAATGATAATGCAGGCAAATGGACAGACGTCGTTTTCACAGTCCCTGAAAATGCGGAGAATACAAGAATTGGCTTCTCCATTCCTGTTTACGAAGGCTATAACGGCACAGTCGCATATATCGACGACCTCACAATAACCAGATCCGATGGAACAACAGTTGCAAACATCGGCGATCAGCAGGAAGCTTCGCAGATCACAGTCTCGATCTCAAAGGGTCCGAGAATTATTCTTATAATTGTTGTATGCGTACTTCTTATAGCTGTTGTTGCCTGCGTAGGCTTCATAATCTCAAAATTCCAGACCAGATTTACAAAGTAAGAAAGACGCTTATACTTAAACATTTTTGCCGACGGGTTCGCCTGTCGGCTTTTTGTTTGCATATTTGCTTGACCTTTTCGGAAAAATATGATATATTTTCAGTTAAAGAACAATTTTGAAAGGAGAACCGTGCCGTTCAATACAAATTTCAGATCGATCAATAAAAAACAGCAGCCATAACTTCATCAAAAAGGGAATTTTCCGCTGCTAATGATGAAATTATAGCTGTTTGTGTTTGTATATAGGTTGGTATTGCAGGTGCGGAGAAGAACAATGAAAGCAAGGATAGTCAGCAGCGCCGACGAGCGCATAATTGCATATAAGCAGCAGGAAAACCTCGCAAAGCTTAGAAAAATAACCGACAAGCTCCGCATAAGGCTTGTGATCGCCGAGGATAACGATGCCGAGGATCCGATAGGCTTTTTCGCAGGCTTTAACGGCTTTGAAAAAAGCGGAAAACAGGGCGAAGCGGATAACGGCTGCATCATTTTTTCGGGACTTTCAGGAAAGAGGATCGATGCCGTGCTTGCGGAACTGAAAAAGGCGGAGCTTTCGATACCGCTGAAAGCCGTCCTTACGCCTTCAAATCAGAAATGGAGCATAAAAAGACTCACAGCGGAGCTTGCAAAGGAGCGTGAAAAGCTCGGCGGCTGAGAATTATCACTTGATCTTTCTTGCTTCCGTGTAGAAACGCTTATCCTGCGCATGACCCATCGAGAAGGTCTTTCTCGGGAGTGCGCCGTCCTTGATAACGGTCGGGAAAAGTTCTTCCTTGCCCATATCGGGGAGGAGGAAGCCTACCGCATCATCGGCTTTGGCAAGCTTGCGGATAACGTCCTCGCCGTGGATATAATCGATCTTGCCGCCGTTTTCCTTGACATAAGCGTCGAGGAACTGCTGGAGGCTGCCGACGGTGAGGTTCGAGGTCGGTTTGCCGACATAAAGGGTTTCATCGCTGCTGCCGTTTACAACAACGAACGACTGACCGTTGCCGTTTTCGGAGGTTTCGAGCGAAGCTTTGAGTACGGTGAGGAGCTTTTCAACGTCAATGCCCGTAACGATACGGTGGATAGCTTCAAAGCGGAGCGCATCGCTGTGGAGGTTTACGATTTCGGCGAGAGCATAGCGTGCAGGGTGAGCCGACATATCCTTATCGGGGTTTTCACGCTTTAACTGCTCGTAATATTCCTTTGCGGTCGCAAGGGAGTGGTTGCCGTCACCCATCGCATAGAGCATAACAGGCTCGTTCTTCAAGCCGTATTTTGCGTTGAATTCGTCAGCATTGCCGAGAGCATCAAGTGCGGCTGTAACTTCGGCAATGTCATCTGCGCCGAGAAGGTAGCCTGCGATGTGACCGCCGCCCTGCATAAGCTCAAAGTCATAGACCTTTTTGAGTGTATCTTTCTTTGCGGAAAGCTTTTCGATAACGGTGCGCTTTGCATCATCAATGAGTATCATAATGTGCGGAAGCTCAAGCGGTGCTCCGTTTCTGACCTTAATTCTCGGCGGGATACGCTCAACAACAGTAGCCTCGGTAGCACGAACGGAGGACTTGCTGCCCTTGCGGTAGTCATATTCTTCAAGGTCGATAGCACCGACAATGCCTGCCCTTACGCCGTCTGCGGTGGTGCGCTCAACATAGATCATAGCGTTTTTATACTCGTCGAAAATGTTGTCGGCGAGGTATTTGTCCATATTTTTATGTATGTCAGCGATGCGTGCGTCAACATTGTCGCTTTCGAGATATACTTCGGGAAGTATAAGGCGGAGGGCAGAGGGCGCATTTCCGACGATCTGTTCAACCCTTTCCCAGTATTCGGGTTCGGAGGTGTACTGATCGCAGGCAACGACCGACCATTTTTCCATTTCAATATTATGCGGAAGAAGGATATCCGCAGCCTTAAAAGCATTGCTCATAATTTTTATCTCCTTAAAAAGAAATTGTTATATACTATTATACACTAAATTCCGTTGATTTTCAATAGGTGGCGCAGGAAAAGAGAGTTTTCATTGGGAAAATTGAAAGCGATCATATAATATTCAGGTGGGACGGGCAGAATATCCGCCCCATTTTTTGAAATAATTACGCATTAAGCATTACGGATCACGCATAAAAAATCCCCCTCTTGACAAAAGCCTATTTATATGATATACTTTGTAGGCGAAGAAAGGAAGGGACGGTTTGATGAAGGTCGTACCATATTCAAAGGAATATAAAAATGAATTTATCGAGATGAATAAACGCTGGATAACCGAGATGTTCAGGCTTGAAGAGGAAGATATCATCGTGCTGAACAATATCGACGAGATCGTCAAGCAGGGCGGCGAGGTCTATTTCACGCTTTCCGATGAGGGCGAGGTAATGGCATGCTGTATGCTTGAACCGCATGAGGGCGAATGGGAGATAGCAAAGTTCGCAGCGAAGCCCGAGTTCGGCGGAAAGGGTGCAGGAAGGCTCTGCCTCGATGCCTGTATAGAAAAGGCACGGGAAAAGGGGATCGAAAAGCTGCTCATCGTCTCAAATACAAAATGTCACGCCGCACTTTCGCTTTACAGAAAAGCAGGCTTCAAGGAAAAACCCGTCGATAAGAGCTTTTTTAAATATGACAGAGGGAATATTGCTTTTGAAATGTACCTGTGAAGAGGGTGAATTCGGAATTATTTGCAGAGTTGACATTTGTTTGGGTGATGCGAAGCCAACCAAAGTTTACGTCCACGCTTTTCAAAGGGTGGCAGGGGTCAAGGGGGCAGAGCCACCTTGTCGCTCTCCGCAGAGAGCGAAATTCCCTTAAACTAACAGTTAACGCATTGCCGCAATAGAAAAATATCTAACAGCGAAAAAAGCGCAATTCACACGAAATATGGTAAACGAACTATGAGAAATGAAGTTTGTAAAACCATAAATGTGAATTGCGCCAATTCTTTTTTCTTCAAACAAACTGTCCTCGGCAATAAATGCGCAGAGCGAAAGCGATAAGCATTTATTGCCGACATCGTTTGAACGGCGGTGGGATATGAACGGGAAACGTGTTTACTGACATATCTCATGTATAGCGTTGAAGCTTCAAATCCACTCACTTCGTTCGTAGATTTTTGCTTCAAGGATGGTTCTTCGGGTAAAAGAATTGGCGCAATTCACATTTTGGGTTTGCCTTTTTTGATGTGAATTGCGCCTTTTTAACCGTTAGTGATTTACGCTTATTGCAACAAAGCATTTAGCCATAGTTTAGGGAGTTTCGCTCTCTGCGGAGAGCGACAAGGTGGCTCTGCCCCCTTGACCCCTGCCACCCTTTGAAAAGCGTGGACGTAAACTTTGATTGGCTTTGCATCGCCCGACAAATGCAAGCTATGCAAATAATTCCGAATTCCGCATTCCGCATTCCGAATTCTTAATTATCCCTCGCCCCATAGTAATAGTTGAGAAGCAGGTCAACAAACCGTCCGTAGGACTTAACTCCGTCCGAGACGCCGTTGAGCCGCAGGCTTGTTTCCATCGCTTTATCGGACACAACGGACATTGCCGTTCCGAGCCTGGTCTCCTTTGCTTCACGGAATATTCTGCCCTTTTCAACAAGGTCATGGACGACATTTTCGTTCGCTGCCGAGAAAAGCGCAGCTTTATCCTCGTCAGAGACGGAGCTTTCACGTTTGACCTTTGACCTCAGATACGACAGCGCTGACATATACCCCGAATAGGCAAGCTCGGGCGAGTCGCTCTCAATGCAGGCGAGATAAGAGATGAAGTTCGCTTCGTCCTCCTTTAGCCAGCCTTTAAGGTGCGCAAACTCGTGGCAGATCGTTTCGGGCAGTTCGGAATTATACATATCCTTATTATAGTTCGCTTCAAGGCTGAACGGAAAATATATCCCCAGCAGGTCAAAGCGTGTCATTACTCCCGAGCATACGATCGCTTTCGGGTCGGGATAATACCCTGAGAGCGTCGGATATTCGGACGAGATTTTCTGCATTGCCGCCTTTGCTTCGGCGTAGACATCGCAGGTCAGGAGCATATTCCCGTCGGCGTCACGCTCGATAAGAGCTTCGGCTTCGTTGCATTTTTCGGTTATCGTCATCGCAAGCGAATAAAGCTCGGCTGAGGTGAATTTCTCCTCGCCGATGCCATAGACCGAAGCAAAGCTGCTGCAGCGGTACATTATAAAGCAGTTGAGCGTTTCGGTCAGCATCACGAACGAGACTATCCACAGAACGATCAGCGAGCAGACGGCGGAGATCTTCCTGCGCCTGCTTTTTTTCCGCACCATAAGGATCATGTAGACTGCGATGAGTGAAATTCCGCCGAATACGGCTGTTGCGATCATCACTTCGCCGAGCGAGAATGGCAGCGCACCGCTTATCCTGCCGAAAACCGCTTGTATTTTCGGGAAAATATTGTTTCGGTAGCTGTCCGCAAATGCCGCCGAGCTGCGTGAAACTGCGCAGAGGGTGATGCAGAGCGCAAGAATGACGGCGATAATTATATATTGTATATGATATTTTTTTGACAAGTTTTTTTTCATATTTATCACTAAAATTACGCTTTCGGTCTTTTAAAAACGAACATTTTATGTTATAATTTTAGCAGATAAGAAAAATATTGTCAATCGTTAAAACGGAGGTAATTTATTCCTGCTCGAAGGTAAGAATGCTGCGCTTTGTAAACATAAGGAACAGACCGACAGGGATAAAAAGGAGCAGAAGCTCAACATCCTCGGCAAAAAGAACGGCTGCGGCAGGAACGATGGCAGCGGCTGCACCGTAGAGCTTTTGCTTGAGCATATTGCGGCGGTGGGCGCAGTTCACGAGAGTGATACCCGAACGTTCGGGATCATAGGTTGAAAGCTTCTTGGCGGTTGAATTTGAGTGTGTCATAATACTTCCCCTTTTCTTCATTAAGCTGAACAGGCAGTTTATATTTTTAGCACAAACGTTCAGCACTTTTGTTCTGTTTTATATTATAGAACAAACGTATCATTTTGTCAAGGGCTTTTGATAAAAAATTTGTTCGATTTTCTGAGCTGTCCGTTTTATTGTACAGCTTAAAGAAAAAGAGCCGCATTTTCGTGCTTTTTTCGGGAAAAGCTGATTATCGGAAGCTTCAGACTTATCAGGTTTGATAAAATTTTAACACAAATTGATTATACTAACAGTATATTTATACAAGAATATTTCAAAGCGGAAAGGAAATTTATGAAAGCGGTCATACTTTTTTTAGACGGGAAAAAGCCTTTTGCGGAATACAGCCGCCTGCTGCCGCTGATATCGGAGGAACGGTGTGAGCGCATCGCACAAATGAGTGCGAACGGCGACAGGGTGCGCTCGCTTTTTGCCGAACTGCTTATCCGATATGAAGCATCCGAGCAGCTTGGGGCTGACTTTAACTTGCTTAGATTTGAAAAAAACGAATTTGGCAAGCCTTTTATCATCGGGCGAAGCGGCTATGATTTTTCCGTTTCACATTCGGGGAACGCCGTGGCATTCGCAGGGAAAAGTGCTGCCCATATCGGGGAAACCTGTGTCGGGGGAGTCCGTGTCGGAGTTGACATTGAGCGCATAAGGCAGAGAAAGAGTGCAGTCTCGGGACGTTTTTTCGCCGAAAATGAGATAAAATTTATCGAGGAAAGCGGCAGTCCCGACGAAGCTTTTTTTGAGATATGGACGAAGAAGGAAGCCTATTCAAAAATGCTCGGAAAGGGTCTTGCGGCAGGCTTTGGCTCGTTCGATGTGACGGGTGGGGAGCTTGGCTGTGATTTTTACACGAAAATAACGAACGGTTATGCTTTTTCCGTATGCACGGAGGAGATCTCCGCTTCGCCGAAAGTGACGGAGATATCCGAAGCTGAATTTTTGCAAAAGCTTGAGGAACGTCTTAATTTTACTTTGCGTTAACAAAATATTTACAGATTATCCTCTTTCGTTCGGACACTAAACCTTACAATAAAGAAAAGAGTAACATAAAATACTCATAATATTAAAAAATCCCACATCAATACTAATTTTTAATCAAAGTGTAGACAAAAAATCGGCGCAAAATCCATTTAAACCTGTTTTCAACATCAAGCTGTTTTCAACATCAACCTGTTTTCAACAGCTATGGGTTTTTGCTTGATTTTTTGTACACTTTCAGTTTAAAAATAAGTATATATTGACGAATACATTATTTTTCAAAAGGAGGACAACACAATGAAAACAAAAGTGATAGCTGCGGCTTTATGCGCAGTTCTTCTCACAGCCTGCGGAAGCAGCAGTATGGCTGACACGGTTGCATCAGTCGATTACGGCAGGACTTCCTATGAGACGTCTGCGGCAAACAGCTATTCCACTGCGGAGAACAGCTATGATTATGAAGAAAGTCTCGAATCGCCGGGCAGCTCGGCACTTGCTGACGGAAGCGACGGCGAGAACAGCACACTTTCTGCCGAGCAGATAAAAAAGGAAATGCTCGTTTACACCTGCAATATGACCGTTGATGTGCTGGAATTTGATGACGCTGTTGCAAATTTCAAGGCGAGCCTCGACAGCTACGGCGGCTTTGTTGAAAATGAAAGCTACAACGACGGCGGCTCGGACAGCAGATGGTACTATGACGATATTGAAAAATGGCGCACATATTCCGCAACGGTGCGTGTGCCGAGCGCAGACTACGAGGAATTCTGCAATAAAGCGGCTGAGCTTGGCGACCTGAGAAGCAGGAATGCCGATGTTCAGAACGTCAGCAGCGAATACTACGACCTCTCCACAACGCTTGAAATTTACGAGGCAAAGGAAGAGCGCTACATATCCCTGCTTGCGTCCATCACCGAGGACGCTTATGCCGTTTCGGTCGAAAGGGAGCTTACTGATCTGCAGGTCGAGATCGCAAAGATAAAGTCGAGAATGAACGACATAAAGACCGATGTTGCGTATTCCTACGTCAATATCACGTTAAACGAGGTCAGGGAATATACGGCTGAACCCGTCAAGACGGACACGTTCGGACAAAGGCTTGCGAACACGCTGTCCGATACGGGGAGCGGCTTCCTCGTTTTCCTTGAAGACCTGCTGTTCTTTATAATTGCAGTGTTCCCGTACCTTATCCTTATAGGAATAGTTGCCTTTATCGTTATTTTCATAATAAAGAAAACCAAAAAGAGAAAGACGCAGAAAGCATCCGCCGAACCCAAGCCTGCGGAGTCTGATGACGTTAAGGATGAGAATAAGAGTGAATAAATGATCAAAGCCGTTTCCGAGGTTTTTCGGGAACGGCTTTGGTGATTTTTAGGGGCAAATGTTTTCTGGGGGAAGTTCTCGACAATACAGCGGATATGATGTATATATCTGACGTAAGGAGCATACAATAATGAAAGTACATTCATATTTTTGTCAAGCGGAAAAGATAATATAAAAAATATAGATGATCTTTCGGTAGATGAACTTGTTGACGGTTATCATGTTCTTGAATGTATGGAAGAAGACAGAATGGATGAATTGAAAATCAAACCGTGGCAGGGAAAGGTTTGGGAAGTATATTTTTATAAACATAACAGGATTTTTTATGTTTTGGTTCATGGCGATGAGATATATCTGCTTCATTCCTGCCGAAAACAGAAAAATAAAACAGAAAAGAATGATTGCAAGATAGTCACATCAAGAGCTAAAGAACTTGAATATGAATTGAAGATCAAGATTATATGAAAGGTCGTGTTTTTATGCCATTCAAAGAAATAAACGTTAAATCTGCTATTAAAGAACAATGTGATAAAAGCAGCGATTTTAAAGAAGCGTGGGAATCGAGTCAGATGGAGTATGCTTTGATAGGTCAGCTCATAGCAATTCGCAAGCAAAAGGAATTAACGCAGGGAGATCCGGCTGAAAAGCTGGATAAGACACAGCAGACTATATCAAGAATTGAAAGCAGGGCAGTCAATCCGTCCCTGAAAATGGTTTGCAGTATGGCGGATTCTTTAGGGTATGAGCTTAAATTAGTTCCGAAGTCGTAAAATAGAATGAAAAAATTTAGCCGTTGCTCTGTTATGGAGTAACGGCTGTTTTATGGTACAAGTGTCGTACTTTTGTCGTACAAATGACCTTTTGTGCATTTAATTTTATGTGATAAAGCGATAAAGAAGCCCCGCAGCTGACGCAGCTGCGAGGTTTTTTTGGTGCGGATAATGTGACTTGAACACACACGGTATTGCTACCACCAGAACCTGAATGGTATAATATGGTGATTAATGCTTTTTAGTAACGATTATTACAGATTTTTACAAGCAGCTAAATCGGCGTATCTGCGTTGTTTAAGACGATAGTTATATTAATGATACGGTTTTTGGCGTGTTTACTGAATTTGTTTTCTGTGATATTTGGTTAGAAAAAATGTTAGAAAAAT
>CAKSKU010000006.1 GCA_934465295.1 uncultured Oscillospiraceae bacterium | reverse complement strand
GAGGTTTTCAGCAACTGTACCGCCGACGAGATATTCCTTATGCTCAACGTGGCGAACAGCCTTAAACAAAGCCTGCGTTTGAAGAAGATCGGTTCGGAAACCGAATAGCTCTGTCCTTTGTCTGAAATTATTGTAGCATAAAGAAAAAAGCTGTCGTAAATTTCACGGCAGCTTTTGGCTTTTTATAATATTGGGGTACATAAAAAGAGAAATTGACTATCTGTATTTCTAATATTTTAAAATCATGATGTTACAAACTTTTGCGTATAAAATACCACAAAAAAGTTTGGAACAAACCACGAGTTAAAAAACAGATATCTGCATATTGATTTCCAAAGTGCCAAAATGACACTTTGAGCGGCACTTTGAATGAGCTTGCAATAATCAATATTATCGATCATTCACTTGATTTCTTTTCTTGATCAGCAGATATAGTTTACTTTTTCCCCGTAACAAAATAACTGAACTGTTCAGCTTCTATCCTCCAAAATCCACCCATCATTTCTCAACAACAACGCATTTTCCCCATTCAGGCAGGGAGTGGGTGTTCGTTATCATCCACAGAACGGGTATGTCCATAGCCGCTTCCTCGGGCGGGAGATCTCCCTTTCCGTCCGTGAATACAACTATACTTAGCGGCAGATCATTCTGCATTTTATTGCGGACAAATTCAAAAATACATCTGAAATCTGTTCCTCCGCCGCCCACGGGTCGGATATTTTTCAGCTCATCAATACTGCTGAAGGCTGTCGGCTGATAAACCTTTGTATCAAAAAATGCAAGCACTCCCTCAAGAGCGCCGCCGAACTGATCAAGCGCCGAACACAGCTCCGAATAAACTACCGACAATATCTCATCGCCTATTGAAATAGATGTATCGACCATAAACAAAATGTTTTTTGTCTTTTCGTTAGGCACGTTGTAATCGGGAAGAAAAAAGTCGCCGTCCATAAAACGTCTGTCGGGAGGCGTAAAAGAATAGTCATAGATCTCCTCACGCACAAACACATTCAGCAGCGTACGCCAGTCAAGCCTGCTCCTGCGGATATGCTTCCAGAAACGTGTTCGTTCGTCCGCATTTTCGTCAGAGCGGTCTTCGTCCTTAGCCTGTTGAAGTGATTTGATGCTGTCCGCCGCTTTTTTATCCCATGTTTTCGTCTCCAGCGGCTCATAATCGATATCAAGATCGTCTTCGTCATCAAATTCTGTATCTGTGAACTCTAACGGCAGCAGTTTTGGTTCACTTTTCCTGCCGAGGGCTTTATTTATCTCGTCTTCTTTATATATTTTTCCTGTATCATACGGGTCTTCTTCGCCGGGACGAAGAATTATCGTATCATTTTCATTCGGAGCATCTTTTTTTCCCCACCAAAGGTCGGAATCAATAACATACTTCTTCCTTGATGCTCCGAGTGCAGGGTCAAAAGGGACTTTCTTCATTGCTTCTTCAGGAGTCAGCGTGATGCCTTCTTCGACGGGATAAAAAGTCTGATGGTATATCGTTCCTATATGCGGCAGCGCACTGTATTCCCACCCGAAAGTTTTCAGATAGGAATTTGCAATAATATCGCAGGCAAGATGAAAGCGTTTCCCCTTGAAATATATAGAACGGTCGATATGACCGAGCTTGATATGCATGACCTGATGTGCAAGGATAAAGTCGAGTTCCTCCGCCCGAAGCCGCTGGAGCCAGTTCGGGTCAAAGTAAATATACTTTCTGTTTGCGGAAATGCGGAATACATTATCGGAAGCAACATAGGTCAGATTTCTCAAAGTATGCGCAAAGGAAGGCTGGATATCGATTATCCGTGAGCGTGACCGCTGTATCTCACACTTTAGTTTAAGGATACGTTTATCTGTCATTTCAACCCGTCCTTTACGGCTGATCTGTAAACCTCGTTATCCTGAATGATCTCTTTTATTTCGGGGATAAGACAGTAGTCGTGCAGCAATCTTTTGCGGAATGCCCACGGAAGCATACATGCATACTCAATTGAATTATCGATACCCTTTTTGGAAATATGAAGTCGGGCATACCTTACCATAGCAGTCTGAAGTACAATAAGCAGTTCCTGTGCCGTCGGTGTTTCTTTTATTTTGCCGCTGAAAATTTTCTCCATATCGGGCATATTGTCATACAAGCCTGCCCACGTTCGGAAATTTGACGCTGTACGGTGTCCGATACATCCGACTATCATCGGGTAAACAGCTTCTGCATTTTCCGAGACCTCATTAAGAATATTGCTGACCATTTCCCACGAACGGGGCGTCGGAAACGCTAAATCTGTCCCCGAAGTATCAGCCTTTGTCAGCGCAACGTTATTGTATTCGATATATCCGATCACAAAAGGGTGAATATCGCTGCGAATTGCCCAGTCATGCCATGAACCGAAATCGGCTTTTATCTCCAAATGGCAAAGTCTGTTTGCAAGGGCTTTGGGCATATTGTAAGCCACGGAATGGTCGGTCACTCTGTTTCCAGCCGCAATAACTATACAATTTTCGGGAAGCTTATGCTCTCCGACAGTTCTGTCAAGGGTGATCTGATATGCCGCAGACTGTACAGACGGCGGAGCTGCAGATATCTCATCAAGAAACAGAATATTTACCACATCTTCCGACTCGTCCATCTGAAATATCTTTGGCTTAAGCCACACCGCAAGAGTCCTGTCCTCGTTCGCAGTCGGTATTCCTCTCAGATCAACGGGATTGAACAAAAGAAGTCTGACATCGGTGATGACGACCTTTTTGTATGTGCGTTCTTCGATCCGCTTTGCAATGCCTCTCACACCCTGAGATTTGCCGACTCCCGGAGGCCCCCACAGCATAACGGACGGAAATTTTGCAAACTGAGTATTATTCTCAATAAGTGAAATATACGCCTCCGAAAGCATAGTTATCATTTCATCAACGGTCACAAAGCTGAGACCTGTTTCTTCGTTTATCATTTCTATCGCCCATTTCTTAAACTATATAGTCATAAAAAATAACATCTATATCATTTTTATTATGCATATTATTATATCATATTTCCCATATAGTTTCAATGAGCAGAAGCTGTATTCGCAGTTGCTGTCCTTATTTCGGGACAATCGGCTCTATTTTATACTAATTTTTAAACTGAAGGTGTACAAAAAAATCAAGCAGAAGCTCGCAGCTGTTAAAAACAGGTTGATGTTGAAAACAGGTTTATATGCAATTTCTGCGCAGATTTTTTCCTTTATTTTTTTGGTGTTTAGTATTAAAGCCTGCCTCGATCGCATTATGGATCGGGCAGGCTTTAATATAATAATATGGTTCTTCCAATTCTTTTATCGGCACCATCAAAAATATCATATATCCGATTGAACTTATACCGATTTTCAAACTGAAAGTGTACAAAAAATCAAGTAAAAGCTCATAGCTGTTTAAAACAGGTTTATATGGCTTTTGCGCCGATTTTGAACAAAAATTTATTCTGCTTAAAGCTCATATTCCCTGACATTTACGACATTGAGCAGTATCTCACCCTCGGAAACAGGCTTGCGCTTTCCCCGATCGGTGCTGTTCTCCATTTCAGGATATTCACGATTGTTGTTTAAGTGCCTCGGAAAGAGTTCTCCAGCCAAGCATTGCACACTTTACTCTTGCGGGCATATGGGAAATGTCCCTGAGAGCGGAGGCTTCTTCAAGGCTTTCTATCTCCTCTTCCGTTGCCTCGCCCCTTATCATTTTCATAAAGATGTCGCTCTTTTTAAGGGCATCTTCCTTCTTGCATCCTATGACCATTCCAAGCATAATATCAGCAGATGCTTGTGAAATGGCACAGCCATCGCCCACAAATGCGCCGTCGGTGATGATGTCGCCGTCGGTTTTCAGCTTCAGCTGTATCTCATCGCCGCAGCTTGGGTTTACTCCGTCAAGCACAATATCCGCATCGGGAATGTCATGCTTGAAATCGGGGTGCATATTGTGTTCGGTCAGTATCTCGTTATAAAAGCTTCTGTTTTCCATATCCCATACGCTCCCTGACAGTCGAAAGACTGTTTATAAATTTATCCGCATCATCAAAGGTATTGTATAATGCAAAGCTTGCACGGACTGTTGAACGGCAGCCAAGAAAGCTGAGCAGCGGCTGTGCGCAGTGATGTCCCGCACGCACCGCAATGCCGTCGGCTGCCATTATCTCGCTTACGTCGTGGGGGTGAACATCGTCCACGGTAAAGGTGATTATCTCGCTGTGATCCTCCGCCTTGTCCGAGCCAATGATATTTATGCCCTCCATCTGTTTCATTTTCTTAAAGGTGTACGCAGTAACGCTGCTTTCAAGCTCATGTATCTTATCAAAGCCAATAGCGTTTATATACCCGATGGCAGCTTTAAGTCCTGCCGCACCTGCTGCATTTACGGTTCCCGCCTCAAACTTGTGGGGAAGCTCCGCATACACCGCAGATGTCCTTGTAACGGATTCTATCATCTCGCCGCCTGTAAGGAAAGGTGGCATTTTATCCAGCAGCTCTTTTCTGCCATAAAGCACACCTATTCCCATAGGGGCATAAAGCTTGTGACCGGAGAATGCAAAGAAATCTGCTCCCAGTTTCCTTACGTCGACGGGGATATGGGGAGTGCTTTGTGCGCCGTCCACCAGCATAACAGCTCCCTTGCGGTGGGCTATCTCTGCTATTTGGCGAACGGGATTTTCTCTGCCAAGCACATTGGAAAGCTGTGTCATGGCAACTATTCTGACCTTATCGGTGATAATATCCTCTGCCTTGTTAAGGTCAACGCTGCCGTCCTTTTCACACTCGATGAATTTAAGCACCGCACCTGTCCGGCGGCATACCATCTGCCACGGAAGCAGGTTGCTGTGATGCTCCATTATGGAAACAACGATCTCATCCCCTGCATGAACTGCGGAAAGCCCATAGCTGTACGCAACAAGATTTATGCTCTCGGTGGTGTTGCGGGTAAAAATTATCTCCTGAGAGGACTGTGCGCCGATAAAATCACGCACAGCATCCCTTGCACTTTCATATACCTCGGTAGCTGCCACGCTAAGGTCATAAATTCCTCTCAGCGGGTTGGCGTTGTGCTTTTCGTAAAACTCACGTTCAGCGTCAAGAACACACTTGGGACGCTGAGTTGTGGCAGCGTTGTCAATATATATGGTGGGATCCTGCATAAGCAGAGGAAAATCCGCCTTGTAATCCTTCACTGTTATCATTTTTTATTTCTCATCGGTATCTATTATTCCAAGGGCGTTCTGTACCTGTTCTGCAAATTCCTTATCGCCCGTCAGACGGATACGGCTGCCGGTTTTCTGCTCCAGAGCACTGCGGATAAAGGAGCTTAATGTAACTCCGGGAACTTCCGGAGGGTTCTGGAAAGAAAGGAAGATACCTTTCTTTGCTCTTTCGTTAACAGGCATATCGGTGATGTTCTCGCCGTTGAAAATTATCTCTCCCTGAGTAACGTCATAAGCAGGATTTCCCGTAATGGCATATCCGAGAGTGGATTTACCCGTGCCGTTTGGACCCATAAGAACATGGGTCTCGTCATGATCTATTTCAAGGTCAACGCCGTGAAGTATCTCTTTTTCGCCGATATTTGCATCGCCCACGCTTACTCGGAGATCACATATTTCAAGCAGTTTCTTTTTCATAAGTCTGTTTCCTTTCAATTATTGGTATGAAAATCATCGCAGCAGCAGTGAGTTTTTCCCTTGTCATCCAGCAGGTCTTTCAGCGTGTAGCTGTCAACATAAGCGTTGATCTGCTCGGCAAGCCCGTTCCGGAACGAAAATGTGTAGCAGGTACAGTTTCCCGTACACTTTTTACCGTTCTTTGCAAGGCAGGCAACCGGGATAAGGTCGCCCTCGACGGCTTTGAGTATCTCCCCCACAGTGTATTCCGAGGGAAAGCGCACAAGCCTGTAACCTCCCACCTTGCCGATGGAGCTTTGCACCAGCTCTTTCTTGCAAAGCTCGGTCATGATCATTTCCGGATATTTTCTGGAAATATCCTGCCGCTGTGCAATATCCTTGAGCCTGATATTTTCATCACCCTGCTGTTCCGCCATATCAAGCATCACACGCAGCGCATACCGCCCCTTAGACGATATCATCATAGGCAGCACTCCTTTCACCGCAAAAGCTTGTCATACCTTATCGATAGGCATTATATAGCCGCAATAATCCGCATTCTGAGTGCATTTTATCATAATAAGGCTGCAAATCCATATCTTTCCAATAAGTATTATAGCATAAATTCCTATAAAGTCAATAGGAATTTACAAAGCTGAAATTTTTATTAACATATCAGAATAAAAGTCGATGTAGGAAATTATTTTGTAAAAAACACAATGCGGTCGATCCGATGTACCTCACGTTCTCGAAACATAGTGGATAGGTTAGTAGAAAAAGGATAGATAAATCATACTTGACTTTCTGAATATCAGAAAGAATTTGTAGATCGTGCTGACAATAATAAACCCTATAAAGTGAATGAAAAACAGCAAACATTTGAGCATTCAGACCGCAAATTAAAATCCCCGGCAATAACTTTTACATCAGAACACTCCGTCCGCATATGACACATCATCTGCATCATTTTTTTCTGTTCAAAAAATTTTTCTGTCTTTTTCGCCAAGATCCGCCCAGATTTTACCTCATAAAATTTCAATTTCAAGTGAATAAACCTGCCTGCGATACAAAAACTATATTCACAAAGTCTTGAAACCGACGTTCACTTTAAACGTCGGAAAAATATTTCGTAATTTTAATCGGAGGAAAATAGAATGAAAGCTACCGGAATTGTCAGAAGAATAGATGACCTCGGACGTGTTGTTATCCCAAAGGAAATTCGCCGTACCATGCGTATCCACGAGGGCGACCCGTTGGAGATCTACACAAGTGCGGACGGTGAGGTCATTTTCAAAAAATACTCAGCCATAAACGAAATGGCAAGCTCGGCTTCGCAGGTCGCTGAAGTTATGACCCGTCTTGCGAACTGCCCGACCGTTGTTTTTGACCGTGACCACGTTGTTGCCGTTGCTGGCGTACAGAAGAAAGAATTCAGTGAGCGCCGTGTTTCCCGTGCTTTGGAGGAATATCTCGAAAGCCGCAAGAACTATATCCGCTCGTCAAGTGCAGACGCCAAGGTCTTTCCCGTTGAGGGCGTCGATCAGGCTGCTCTCGCCTGCTCCCCTATCCTTGCATCGGGCGATGTTACGGGTGCGGTTGCGTTTCTTGCACCGAATGACAACGCCGTTGCGAACGAAGTCCAGCAGAACCTTATCCAAGCCGCAGCTCAGTTTCTCGGCAAGCAGATCGAGGACTGATCCCTTTCCCATAAAAATTCAGCGCCGCACAGACTTTTTACGGGTTTGTGCGGCGCTGTTTATTTTATCAAATGAAAAATTCAGGAGAGGTGTGAAGTTGTAAATTATTCTGCAAACATTGCAGTGGAGAGGTATCTTTCGCCTGTGTCGGGGAGAAGTGCAACGATTGTCTTGCCCTTGTTTTCGGGACGCTTTGCGAGCTGTATAGCTGCCCAGAGTGCTGCGCCCGAGGAGATACCTACGAGAACGCCCTCTGTTCTTGCGATAAGTCTGCCTGTTTCAAAAGCATCTTCGTTCTCAACTGTGATGATCTCGTCATAGATCTTTGTGTCAAGTGTTTCGGGGACAAAGCCTGCGCCGATACCCTGAATTTTATGCGAACCCGAAACGCCCTTGGAAAGTACGGGTGAGCCTGCAGGTTCAACCGCAACTACCTTTACGTCAGGATTCTTGCTCTTGAGGTACTTGCCGACGCCGCTGACTGTTCCGCCTGTGCCTACGCCTGCAACAAAGATGTCAACATTTCCGTCGGTGTCGTTGTAAATTTCAACGCCCGTTGTCTTTTCGTGGACAGCAGGGTTTGCAGGGTTTGTGAACTGGGACGGGATAAAGCTGTTTGGAATTTCCTTTGCAAGCTCTTCAGCCTTTGCGATAGCGCCCTTCATACCCTTTGCGCCCTCGGTAAGCACAAGCTCTGCACCGTAAGCCTTCATAAGATTGCGGCGTTCGATGCTCATCGTTTCGGGCATTACGATGATGATACGGTAGCCTCTTGCGGCTGCGATGGCGGAAAGTCCGATACCTGTGTTACCGCTTGTAGGTTCGATGATAACGCTGCCCTCTTTGAGAAGTCCCTTCTGCTCTGCATCATCGACCATAGCCTTTGCGATACGGTCCTTGGCACTTCCTGCAGGGTTGAAAAGCTCGAGCTTTACGAGAATTTTCGCATCAAGCTGCTTAGCCTTTTCGATCTTCTTTACTTCGAGGAGGGGTGTTTTGCCGATAAGTTCTGTTACACTTGAATAAACGTTCATAATAATTACTCCTTTTAATGTTTTTGGGATTGCTATACAATTTTCTTACAATTCCTATGTTATTGATATGAATTATAGCACCGATTTCCTATATTGTCAATAGGTTTTTGGGGATTTGTGATAATTTGTAAGATTTATGCATAAAATCAACTTAATTCAAGAGCGGTTTGTGAAATTTTAACTACAAATAATAGTTTTACCATATAAAAAATATTATGAACGACAGCAAAGCCACTGTTTGCCCGAGCACTTTTACTATTTTGTTGACTAAATTTTGGTTTTGGGGTATAATTAGGGAAAATGAATGGACAAACCCGTTCGGTATATCGGAATTTGAGAAGGAGAATAAAATTGAAAAATCTTATAAGATTGACGGATTATCATGCAAAGGAGATTGCTGATATTTTTAACATAACAGATAAAGTTGAGCAGGGAAATTACAAGGATATTTTAAAAGGTAATAGTGTAGTTCTGTTTTTCCCTAATTCCAGTATTCGAACACGAGTTACTTTTGAGAAAGGAATATATTTGTTAGGTGGACATCCTATTTTATTTCCGACGGAAACGCTTGATAAAAAGGAAGATTTGAAAGATGTTTGTGGCTATTTGAATAACTGGGCGGATATGGTGATTGTTAGACATAAGGATATAAATGTTATCGAGAAAATGTCACAATATTTATCTGTGCCTGTTATTAATGCAATGACCGACATAAACCATCCTTGTGAAGTGCTTACAGATATGTATGCACTTTCGAAAATCCGAAAGAATTTTGTAAATGACAAGTTCCTATTTTGTGGTAGTAACGGCAATATTGGTTTGGCGTGGAAAGAAGCAGCAACTGTTATGGGATTTGATTTGGAACAGTGCTGCGGAAATGGTTATGAAATTGAGGGTTTGGTGTCGTATAGTAATATTTATGAAGCAATTATAGGAAAAGACATTATATGTACCGATTCATTACCATCTGCTATTCTAAATGATTTTAGGGAGTGTATGGTTACATTAGATGCTATGAAAAAAGCAAATAAGGGAGCTGTGTTAAATCCTTGCCCGCCATTTTATCGTGGAGAAGAAGTTTCAGCTGATGTAATTGATTCGGATTATTTCGTTGGATATGAGTTTAAAAAGCATCTGCTTAATGTTCAACAAGCAATTATGATTTATTGCTTAACTCGATAAATTCCCATTTATCGATCAATAAAAAACTATCTTCGCAAATATAAATGCTAATTCGCTTTACTAATACTTATCTCAAGAAAAGGGAGAAAACTATGGAAATCAAAAAAATTGCCGTTTTGGGCGCAGGAGCTGTCGGCTCATACATAATTTGGGGACTTTCGCAGCGTGACGATATTGAACTCGGCGTTGTTGCGGAGGGCGAACGTGCGGAACATTTTAAGAAAAACAGTCGGATAGCTCTGCTCGGTATATCAAATTTTTGAGGGGTGATCTATACAAAATGGTCAAAGCAATATTTATAGATTTTTACGGTACGGTTGTACACGAAGATGGGGAAGTTATAAAAAAAGTATCGCAAGAAATATATGACAGCGGAAAGGTAAACGACATATCAGAAATAGGCTCTTATTGGTGGAATGAATTTCAGACTGCCTTTAATAATGCATACGGAGACAGCTTTGAAACTCAACGGGAATTGGAATACAGGTCACTGAAAAAAACCATACAGCATTTTAATTCAACAGCCAATGCAGAAGTATTAAGCAACCTGATGTTTGACCATTGGATAAAACCGCCTATCTTTGAAGAATCAAAACAGTTCTTTGAATTATGTCCCGTACCCGTCTATGTTGTATCCAATATTGACAGAGACGATGTGCTGCAAGCGATCAAATACCATGATCTGAAGCCGACAGGAGTATTTACAAGTGAAGATGCAAGAGCATATAAACCAAGAAAAGAACTATTTGAGTTTGCATTAAAGGGTGCGGAACTATCTGCCGAGGAAGTATTGCATATCGGTGATTCTTTAACAAGTGATATAAAAGGCGCTTCATCTGTCGGAATAAATGCAGTATGGATAAACAGAAACGACCGTGAAGCCCCGTCAGATGTCACGGCTGTGAAAAACTTATTGGAAGTATTCCGCACAAAATATTTTGATAAAAAATAAGGAGCAGCTATATGTCAGGAAAAAGTAATATGCAGTTCCGGCTGTCACTGAACGGTGAAAATATCGATCTTCCCAAAATTGAAAAAGCGCTTCACATCAGGTTAAATGGCGGCTGCATCGATGCACCGAAAGAACTGCCGACAAATCGTGACTGCCCGATCTTTTATGAACAGAGCGCATGGGAAAGCACGGCTTAAAGCTTTGTATCTCTTGTGAGGAAGTATAGACTTTTTCCGCATAGCCTTGATGAAAGCAGGTAAAAAATGAAAATAACAGCAAAAAAAGTTACAGTAACTGTCATAATCATTGCAGTGTTATTGCTCATATTCAACCCGTTATCGTTAGTGCTGCTGGGTATGATCTTTAGAGATATTCAATTTAAACTGGACAGGACCGCAGATAAATATACTACTGATCTCAAAACGCCGACCATAGCAAGAATGACTGCCGACTATATCACCGAAAAATACGGCGGAAGCTATTCCAACGAGCTTGAACAGGTCATGAGCAGCTATTGTTGGGAGGGCAGCGGCGTAAGTCTTTTCCGCTCCCCTGACGGATATGTTTACTGCATTGAAAGGGACGGCGAACGCACATTTTATGACAACTATCAATATCCCGAAATAAAGGCGGCTTTGGGCAGCAAGATCGAGAGCTATTTTTCCGATCACTCGGGAAAGCTTATCAGCAATCTGATCGCTGTATACGAAGAAAGCTATTACATAAAGGACACTGCCACTGAATACTATATGTTTTCGACCTACTTTGACGGAGATATTGATAAGTTCATCAAAAGCAAACGCCTGTCAGTCATCGGATATGTCACGATAGAGGGTGAAAAGCTGCATAAAACCGATTATATCGATGATATGGAAACCTTCTTCGATGACTTTGAAACAATGTTTACGCCGACCTCACTGCATATAAGGGTAAAGGACAAGGCTCTTACTCTGCCGAACCTGCCCAACGAGCATTACAAAAAAGAATTTACAAATGACAGTGAAATTGATGATATCGATTTGGGACACAGCTATGATATCCCAACGGGCGCAAGGTTCCTTGAAAGCCTTGTTTATGGGTACTCACGCCCGTCCAAATATGGCAAGGAACAGGAAAGAAAGCTCTATTCGCCGTATTATTCTCAATATGATGAAAACACCGACATTTCAATATGTCAGCTTTCAAGCGAGAAAAGCGCTCCTTTATCTATTGCGGCTTTTGATATGGACGAAATAAGCGTACTGAAAAGCGAACGAAAGGCTCAAAGCCCCAAATCGGACGAAACGCCGCTTAAAGTCAGCGGTAAAGCTTTGGAGATCAATTATTCGGGAAGAGATTATCCTGTGTTAAGACTTGACCGTGAATTTTACGGCTTATCCGAAAACTCCGTACCGCTCCTTTTGGAAGAGGGCTGCGGGGACTATGCCGAAAACACCTACTACCGCACTCTCGGTTGGGTCGGCGAAGCGCAGGGTGAAACACTTTCTACCCGTGATCTGAGCTTTGACGGCTGGTATTACATGGACGATGACTACTTTTATGTCGCATATCCTTATTGCTCCAAACATACGATAATAGCCTTCGCAGATGCGGAGCTTGAAACTGATCAATAAAAAGGTGAAAACTATGACTATCAAAAAAATTGCCGTTTTGGGCGCAGGAGCTGTCGGCTCATACATAATATGGGGACTTTCGCAGCGTGACGATATCGAACTCGGCGTTGTTGCTGAGGGCGAACGTGCGGAGCGTTTGAAGCAAAACGGCATCAGGATAAACGACATTGTTTACCGTCCGAAGGTATGGTCACCGCAGGAGGCTCACGGTGCTGACCTGCTCGTTATTGCGCTGAAATACGGCTCGCTCCCGAATGCGCTGGGAAGCATCAAGGCTGTTGTCGGGGAAAACACTGTTGTTATGAGCCTTATGAACGGCGTTGACAGTGAAGAGATAATTTCCTCGGCAATAGATGCTTCGCAGGTTTTATATTCGGTGATAAAGGTCGCATCGCACAGGGAGGACGGCGGTTATCGCTTTGACCCTGTGACAACGATAGGAATTATTTTCGGCGAGCTTTATGCGCCCTTTGAAAGCGAACGTGTGAAAGCTGTTGAAAAGCTTTTTGAGGGTACGGGAATACACTATCGTCACACCGATTTTATCCGTGAAGAAATGTGGAGCAAGTTCCGGCTCAACGTCTGCAACAATCTTCCGCAGGCTGTTCTCGGTGCAGGCGTGGGCTGTTACCGTGACAGCGAACATATGAAAGCGATAAGCGACGGACTTCGCCGAGAGCTTGAAGCCATTGCCGCCGCAAAGGGCATAGACATAAACAAGGCTGACGCTTCATCGAGCAAAGGAAGTCTTGTTCCGCCGACTGCACGATACTCGACTTTACAAGACCTTGACGCAGGCAGGCACACCGAGATAGATATGTTCTCGGGTGCGCTTATCCGAATGGGAAAGGAGCTTGGTATTCCCACGCCCTACAACGAATACACCTATCATATAATAAAAGCTTTGGAAGAAAAGAATGACGGGGTTTTCGACTATGCGGAAAGCGATGAAAGGCTTACACGGTCGCTGTAAAAACGAAAGGAGAACTGCCATGAACAGTTTCAGATGCGAGCTTATCCGACTTGCCAACGGACATTTATCCTGCGAACTTCCGGGAGCAGAGCCATCGGATATTGGTGAAGTGAAGGGTATCTTAGAGGAAAAATTCGGAAAAGAGATGCGGCAGGAAAGTGTCTGCGTAATGTGCGATGAATGGAGCGACGTTTTTATAATGCAGTTCTTAAAAAGCACACATTCAGCCGATAGACTTATTAAAAGGATATATGAATATTTGTGCGAAATACAGAAAGCGTAAGCCGAAACTCACGCTTTTTTTCTTTCTTAAAAAATTACGTCCAAGTGTTTGACAAATGTCAAAATTTCTGATATACTATGTTTAATGATTTAAAGCTGTATGGGAGGGAAATACGATCAATGGACAAACTAAACACCGCAGAACTTCTTGCTCCGCTCTTTGACAAGGATCGTGAAAGCAAGATAAAAGCACTATTCATCAACCTTTTTATTCAACAAAACCGTATCCAGACCGCTTATGATAAAGTTTCAGCCGAGATATCGACAAAGCAATGGCTTCTGCTCGGGATAACCGCTAACTGCCCCGAGCCGAAAACTCTGACACGCATAGGTCAGCTTATGGGCTGTTCCCGTCAGAATGTTAAGCAGCTTGCCGATTCTCTTGAAAAAAGAGGATATATCGAAATAAAAAAGGGTACCAAACGCTGTGTCTGCCTTGAACTTACCGATAAGGCAAGGAAGTATCACGAGGAGATATACAACACCCGTTCCGATTTTCTGAACAGGCTTTACAGCGTTTTCAGTGATGAGGAGATCACACAATTATACAAGCTTCAGACAAAGCTGTTCGACGGCATTGAAGCTGTGGAGGAATATACTTCGGATAAGCAAAGCGAGAACAGGACATAGCAAAAGCTGCACAGGGCGTTAAAACTCTGTGCAGCTTTTATGTTTATTAAAAAATCAGTCCATTGCCTTTTTGATAGCAGCCATAAGCTCATCGTAGGTCTCATAAGCAGGAAGATCGGGGTTGTCGTTCTTGATCTTGTCGGTGCTCTTGAAGAGGAAGCCTGCCTTGCTTGCCTTTATCATTCCGAGGTCGTTGTAGCTGTCGCCGCTTGCGATAGTCTGAAAGCCGATAGACTGGAGAGCCTTAACGGTCGTGAGCTTGGACTGCTCGCAGCGCATCTTGAAGCCTGTAACTTCGCCGTTGGGAGCAACTTCAAGGCTGTTGCAGAAAATCGTAGGCCAGCCGAGCTTCTTCATAAGAGGAGCTGCAAACTGTGTGAATGTATCGCTGATGATGATTACCTGTGTGAAGGAGCGAAGCTCATCGAGGAACTCCTTTGCGCCGGGCATCGGGTCGATCTTTGCGATAACGTCCTGAATTTCCTTAAGTCCGAGACCGTGCTCTTTGAGGATACCGATACGGTACTTCATAAGCTTGTCATAGTCGGGTTCGTCACGGGTGGTCTTTTCAAGCTCGGGGATACCCGTTTCCTTTGCGAATGCGATCCAGATCTCGGGAACGAGAACGCCTTCAAGGTCCAAACAAGTGATATACATATTAAAACTTCCTTTCAGAATCAACTTTGCCGTTATACTCGGCATTATCTGAATATATTTTACTACATTAAACACAAAATGTCAAGAAATCGGGAAAATTTCAAAAAATTTCGGGTATAATACAAATAAAATGTCCGTGTGGATCGGAAAAACTACACTTCTCCCCTAATCAAATTCCGACATATTTAATTATCGTATTATTTACTTGACATAATAGGCAAAAAATGATACAATTATTGTATATTATCACATAAATTATCTATCAAAAATTGAAATGAGGTCATTCTGTAAATGCTTGAACTTAAAAACATTTCCTATTCCGCCGAATCGGAAAAAGGCGGCGAAAAGGAGATCATAAAAGAACTCAGTCTGCGTGTTGAGGACGGAAAATTCCTTGCGATAACAGGTCCGAACGGCGGTGGAAAATCCACCACCGCAAAGCTCATAATGGGCATCGAAAAGCCGAACTCGGGCAGCATTATTTTTGACGGCAAGGACATCACCGATATGTCCATAACCGACCGTGCGAACCTTGGCATCGGCTTTGCCTTCCAGCAGCCCGTCCGCTTCAAGGGAATACGCATTATCGACCTGCTGCGAATCGCCGCAAAGCGAAACCTCACCGTTGCCGAAGCCTGCACCTATCTTTCCGAGGTAGGACTTTGCGCCAAGGATTACATCGACCGTGAAGTCAATGCAAGCCTTTCGGGCGGCGAAATGAAGCGTATCGAAATTGCGGGCATAGCTGCGAAAAACTCGAAGCTCTCCGTTTTTGACGAACCCGAAGCAGGTATCGACCTCTGGAGCTTCTCAAACCTTATAAAAGTATTCGAGAAAATGCACGTGGACAAGTCCAAAACTATCATCGTTATCTCGCATCAGGAGCGAATACTCAACATCGCTGACGAGATCGCCGTTCTCTCGGACGGAAAAATTCTTCACTACGGCAAGCGTGAGGACATTCTCCCGAAAATTCAGGGAACATCCTCCGCAATTAATCCATGCCGTGCTATTATTGGCTGATAATGAAAGGAGCTACTGTTTAAAATGTTAGATGAGATACAGAAAAGGCTTCTTGAAGAAGTCGCAGACCTGCACGGCGTTCCCGAGGGCGCATACAATATCCGTGCAAACGGTGAAAAAGCTGCACGAAACACCACTGCCGACATTGACATCACCACAAAGACGGACAAGTCGGGCATTGATATTAAAATAAAGCCGCACACCAAAAATCAGAGCGTTCATATCCCCGTTGTCATCAGCGAAAGCGGATTAAAGGAAGTTGTCTACAACGATTTCTTTGTCGGCGAGGATTCGGACGTTGTTATCGTTGCAGGCTGCGGTATACACAACTGCGGTACGCAGGCTTCGCAGCACGACGGCGTTCACCGTTTCTTTGTCGGCAAAAATTCAAAGGTAAAATACGTTGAAAAGCACTACGGCGAGGGTGACGGCACGGGCGAGCGCATACTCAACCCCACGACCGAAGTTTATCTCGAAGAAAACAGCTATATGGAAATGGAAATGGTGCAGATAAAGGGCGTTGACTCGACCAAGCGTCTGACGACCGCAAAACTTGACAAGGGTGCAAAGCTCATCGTCCGTGAGCGTCTTATGACCCACGGCAACCAGTTCGCCGAAAGCACCTACAACACCGAACTCAACGGCGAAAATTCGGGTGCTGACATCGTTTCACGCTCGGTCGCAAAGGATAATTCTCGCCAGATATTCTACTCAAAGCTGGAGGGCAACGCTGCCTGCACGGGTCATACCGAGTGCGACGGCATCATCATGGACAATGCCAAGATAAGCGCCGTTCCTGCGCTCGATGCGAACAACATCGACGCTTCGCTCATTCACGAAGCCGCTATCGGCAAGATCGCAGGCGAACAGCTCATAAAGCTTATGACACTTGGACTTACCGAAGCCGAAGCCGAGGCTCAGATCGTAAACGGATTCTTGAAATAATGGAGAAAAAAATGAAACTGAATGCATCAAAAATAGCTGCGGCTGCAATTGCCGCACTCCTCTGCACAGCCGTTTTCGCAAGCTGTAAAAAGACAGATGACAGCAGCGTTTCCGCAGGAAGCGAAGCACCGACAGCTTCTTCCGAAAACAGCGAAAGCACAACAGATACAACCGACGAAAACTCCGAACCTGCAATTGTTGGAGTTTTCGGAGAAATTCGCACGGAATTCAATGACAGTCTTGACCTTACGAAATATCCGCTCACGCAGAACGATGTTCCGTCCGATTTTGAGCTTGTCCTCGAAGCCGAGAATGCAGAGCTTTCGGGCGGCTGCAGCGCAGTAGAAGCTGACGGCTTTTCGGGAAGCGGATATGTAACGGGACTCAACCGTGATACGGACAGCATAGCTTTTAAGGTAACACTTGAAAATTCGGGTATGTACGACCTTGACTTCCGCTGCAAAACTCCCGACACGGGCAGAGTAAACTACGTTTTCATTGACGGAAAGCACTCGGGAGATGTGAAAACCAATGGTTCGGAAGAGGTCAACGATTCTTATATGAAAGGCATCTACCTTGAAGCGGGCGAACACACTGTCACGCTCTCGCCGCAGTGGGGCTATGTCGATTACGACAGTCTTGTCATCACCGCTAATACGTCTATCAATGACGATACTTACAATATCACCGAACCGCTCTCCAACCCGAACGCCGATGACCACACACAGCGCCTTTACAAATTTCTCTGCGATGTTTACGGGAACTATTCGCTGACCGGTCAGTTTGCCGACAAGGGCAGACAGTCCTCCGAGCTTTCAAGAATAAGGCAGGCAACGGGCAAGGAGTTCGCTGTCCTCGGCTTGGATATGATGGACTATGCAAGTCAGAACGTTAAGAACGGTGCAAGCGGCAGAACTGTTGAATTTGCTTACGACTGGTACGAAAATGCAGGCGGCATCGTTCAGCTCTGCTGGCACTGGAGCTCGCCCGAACAGTACGCAAAGAATGACGAGAACAATCCTTGGTACAAATCCTTCTATAAGGAAGCGTCAAATATCGATCTCGATAAAATCATGAACGGCGAGGATGATGAGGGCTACGAACTGCTGATGAACGACATCGACCTCATCGCAGATCAGCTCGAAAGGCTGCGTGATATGGGAGTTCCCGTTATCTGGAGACCTCTCCACGAAGCGGCAGGAGGCTGGTTCTGGTGGGGCAACTGCGAACCGGAAAGCTACAAAAAGCTCTGGAACACAATGTACGACAAAATGACGAACGAGCATAACCTCACGAACCTTATATGGATGTGGAACGGACAAGACCCCGAGTGGTATCCGGGCGATGAATCGGTCGATATAATCTCCTACGATATCTACGCAGGAAATCACGTTTATGAAAGCTTCGGCGGAACGTTCACCGAGTGCGTTGAGACTTCACCAAAGGGCAAGCTTGTTGCACTTTCGGAAAACGGCTGTGTAATGGATCCCGAGCTTACGATGAAAAACAACGCAAGATGGCTTTTCTGGGGAACATGGGCAGAACCTTACACGCTGAAGAATTTTATGCTAAACGAAGAATATACCGAAACGGATATGCTGATAAAAGCGTACAATAACGACAGAACGCTCACACTTGACGAACTGCCGGATCTGAAAACATATCCTCTAAATTAACTTGAACCGTTATATAAAATGCCGATCAAGCTAAATTCAAGCTTGACCGGCATTTTTGCACTATTCTCTTTCAGCCCGCCTTCTCTTTTTGTCGTCATACATAAGGTGGTCGGCTTTCTTTATAAATACGTCCATTCCGTCAGTCTCGTTCGGGACAGCTTTATATACTCCGATGCTTCCGCTGACCTCGTACTGCTTGCCCGAGCTTGAATTTATCCTGCCAAGGCATTCGTCAAGCTTTGCAAGGTACTCTTTGTCATAGTTTTCGTTCGGTGCGATACCTGCTGCGACATACTCGTCTCCGCCGAACCTCGCTGTGAAAAGTCTGCCCTCGGCGGCTTCGGATATTGCTTTCGCCATTGAGCTTATCGCAAAATCGCCCTCGTCATGACCGTATGTGTCGTTGATGTTTTTCAGCTTGTTGAGGTCGATCGAGACCATCATGAACTCCCTGCCCTTTTCACGGCAGTCCTCGAATGCTTTCTGTGCAAACTTGAAAAAGCCCCTTCTGTTCAGCAGCGTCGTCAGCGGATCACGAATATACATTTCTTCAAGCTTGTCAAGCGATGTATGAAGCGTTGCACGGACTCTTGCATTCTCCAGCACAAGTCCGATAACTCCGCAGTCATATGTGTTTATTACGTTGTAATTTCCGTGGCACTGTGTAAACTCGACCGCAAGGTAGCCGATGGCTTTATCCTGAAAATGTATCGGCTGGAACATTATATTCGGGCATTCCTTCAGCACGCTGTTCAGCTCAGGGATAAGCTCCGATGTTGCAAATACGGGCATCATCGCTGATTTCTGCGCATTGAAATCATACTCTATACCATAGCCTATCTTGTCGGAATAGCCCTTTGTTCTGTAAAAGCTGTAATCCCTGTTCGGGTCGTCGCTGTCCTTTATCTCGGAATAAAAATCATCGCAAACGCAGAGCCAAGAATGCTTTGTCCATATCTTTTTCAGGAAAACGTCCATTTTTCTGACGGTAACACTGAAATCGGGGTCGATCTTGACCTCATCAGCAGTCGTTATGATCGATTTTGCATAGAATTTGAAACGGTTCACATCGTCATAGAGCGTATGCATATTATCGTTAAGCTCTTTCGGAGCGGACGGCTCTTTACAGCCGCAGGACTGGGAATACATTCGCTCCGCTTTTATCGTATCAGAGCCGACGGGTGCAGTTTCGCCGTTCAGTATTTTATGGAGTGCGTCCGTGATCCTGTCCGCAGCCATACTCATATTTGTCCGTGCGGTCGTTATCGACGGGACAAAGCTCATTGCCTCGGGAATACCGTCAACACCCGTCACAATGAGGTCGTCGGGGACGGCTATACCAAGCTCCGCCGCCTTTCGGCAGACTCCGATAGCCATAGAATCGTTTGCGCAGATGACCGCATCGGGGATATTTCCGTCGTTATACCATTTTTCAAAGACTTTCTCAGCGGCTTCGTGCCAGAAATAGCCCGAACCGATAAGCGTTTCATCGGGAGTCATTCCGTGCGCTCTGAGAGTCTCCTTGAATATCTCCTCACGCTGGTCAGAAACTCCGTTGTCCCTGTCGCCTCTTATAAACGCAAGCTTTTTCCTGCCGTGTACTTCGATAACGTGTTCAATTATCTCACGCAGGCTTTCGTTATAATCAAAGGTGAGGTTGTACGCCCCGTCGACATATTCATCGAGCGAGATGATTGGAACGCAGTGGAGCAATGCTTTTTTTGCGATGCTCTTCTTTATGCTGTCGTTTTTTATCGTCAGCGTAAGCATTATCATTGCATCGATATCGTCATAATTTATAAGGTTGTAGATATTGTTTTCGCCGACTTCGTGCGGTGTTCCCAAGCTTCCCTCGATCGATGACGTATGAAACCATAGGATATGATATCCCAGCTTATTGAATTGTGTGCAAAGCATTGTAAGAAGCGGACCTGTGTAAATGCTGTCCGTGTCACCCGAAACAACAGCGATCTTTATCTCTTTTTTCGCTGACTGGCTCATTGATATTACTTCCCTTCAAAAATTCTCCGTTCAAAAAGAACCATATAAGAAAAAATCTTGCCAAAAATACATCAAAAGCACGTTTTATAATTTTAAAGTAACTACTTACTACAATAATATCACAAAATGAACCCAATTTCATTAATAAACTGTTAACATTGCAGTAAATTCGCCAAAAAAAGACCGCCTTCTCATCGGAAAGCGGTCATATTGCTGTTTTATAAGGTTCTTATTCTGCCGAAGCTCTTGAAAGCCAGATATAGGCGATGTCGAGTGCTTCATAAAGGCTGGTTTTCTCGCTCTTTTTAACGATAGCTTCCATAGGACTGAGCTTTTCGTCGGTAGCCATTTTATAGACTGTGATCTTCTTTGCGACTTCGAGATCGCCGACCTTTTCTTTGTCCTTAATATCCATCATAACAACGTAATCATCATACATATTTCCATAGTAAATCGTGTTGTCTTTTCTCACAAGAGGGAGTCCTTTATAGGACAGGAATTCTTTCTTTTCAGCCATTGTTGATCCTCCTTTGTGTAACTGAAATGTCCATAAACCGCTGTGAGCTTTACCAAAAGTAAGCCGCAGCTTATCTAAAACGTTTAACTATATTTATTATATCATACAATATTAATAAAATCAATAGCTAATATTAAAAAAATATAGAAAATTTGCAAAAAGCGGAGATGCTGCACAGAACAACTTGTCTGCGCAGCTTGTTCCGCAGAAAATTACCAGCTTGTGATGATCTCTTCCCCGTTCAGGTATTTCTGAACATTCTGGGCAAGTCTTTCAACATAAGCCGTTGTGCAGGTGAAGCTTGGCTTTCCGTTGAGGACGATGACCGTGCGGCGGTCGCCGATGTTGTAGAACTCGATAGTATCATCGCCGTCCTCCGCAAGAATTTCAATGGTTGCCGCAGGAGTTCCGCTTACTTCATCGAAGTAAAGCTGCTCTGACGGCGCACGGAGAATAAACTGATAGAGCGTCTTGAAAGCATCTGCGTCAAGCTCTTTTCCATCCAATTCAACACCGAAATCATCTGCGCCCGAACCCTTGATATCGAACTTCACGTCAACGCTGTCAGCCTTGATGCTGATAGAATCGATGCCGTAGATATAGTGGCTCGTTATCATTGTCGTTGTGATATCGAGCGGCATAACTGTGAGCCACGGGAGTGTCGATTCATCAAAAATATACACCATATCAATGTCGCAAGCCATACCGTAGTAGCCGCCGTTTTCAGCCTTATTGCCTATCTTCAGCGTGAACTCGCCGCTCTTTGTGTCAGCCGTAACAACGAGCTGAGGGTCGTCAAGTCCATACTGTGCGAGGTCGTCCTCTTCGGGGCGGATAGCTGCGAAGTCGGAAGCTGTAAGTCCGAACATTCCGCTCATAACGTCCGAACCCTTATCGGGGTTGATATCGAGAACAACAGGTTCGCTCATACGATAGTTGGACGAGTTGGAAACCATAATGTTCTCATCATCAAGACGTGTATCATAATTGATAACAATATCGTAATCGAGGTCTTTTCTGCTGACAGTGAGCTTGTTCACGAGAGAATAATCGGTCTTGTCATTCTCGTCCTCGGCTGTTTTCTGCGTGAAAACGACCTTGTTTACACAGTTGCGTGAGTTTTCCTTTGCAAAAGCAACAGCGCTGTCCTTTACTGTGTAAACTGTTTTTTCATCGCCGATGCTCATATAGCTGTAAACGGACGAAGCAGGAACTTTATCACCTATCTTGACGGTGTAAGTTGTCTTTGCCGAATCGTCAAAGGTGACCGTATATTCCGCAGACGGTTCGTCCAAGCCGTAGATAGACATATCCTCGGCATTTTCCATAACGGTTTTCTGTGCGGTGAGCGTACCTGCGCCGTTGAGGGCGTTATTGATGAATGTGTCGCTTATCGGTGCTAAGATATAGTCAACGATAGTCCACATACTGTAATCGCCGCTTGTAACTCTGTTTATCTTGTAAGAGCCGTACTCGTTTGTGATTTCGAGAATTTCAATATCGGCAGGGTCTTTGTCATAGATAAGGCTTGATTCTACGACGGTCTCTTCCTCGTCCTCATATTCCTCGGCAGGCGATGTGAGCAGAAGAAACGCCGTAACTCCGCCGAGACCGAGCAGGATAACTGCCGCAATAATGATAAATTTTATCTTCGACTTCATTACTTATGTCTCCTTTTGAGCCATATAACGATACCTGTGATAAGGATAGCCGCAGGGAGAAGTATAACGAATACCCAGAATGCAGCGTTTGCCTTTGCAGCAGTTGTATCAAATGTTGCTGCCGTGAGATCCTTTGCAACGATGGAGATGCCGCCGTTCTTGCCCGTCATAGTGTTAAGGATCGAAACGAAGTAGTCGCCGTTGTTGTAGTAGGAAGTGCTTGTGATAGAGGAATCAAGCATTGCAGACGAACCGAATACAAGGAGATTCGATGTAAGAGTGTTGTTGTCCTTATCAAAAGTGTACTTGCTGCCGAGGGCGATAGTGTTGAAGCTGCCGTTCACAACATCGGGTTCTTCGCCGTTCTGTGCAGCCTCCTGCATTTCATCTGTAAGAACGAAAGCGGTATCCGCTGTTTTGAGGAGCGAATGAGTCGTGACGTTTCCGCTTGATTCAAAGAGGATATTTACAGGACGTGCAAAGTAGGAAACCACAGGGAGATCGGGCTGCGCAACATTGCCCGAGTAGTCATTTTCCTCTATGAAATTACGGATAGCATAGAATGTTGAAGTGCTTGCAAGGTTGGAAGTGTTCTGGTCGCCGACAACGCCGCTGCCGACTTCAATTCCCCATTCTGCGAGGAAAGCGTCAATGTTCTTTGTTGCTTTCTGAGAATAGCTTGCAAGGTAGATGAGGTTTCTGCCGTAGTTGCCGTCATTTTCAAGGTAGTTGTAAAGCTTTGTGATAACTTCCTCGGAAAGGTCGTTTATCGGAGCGTTTATTACCATAACGTCTGCGTCATAAGGGAACTCCTCGCCGTTCGGGTCGAACTCGGAAACATCAAAACCGTCATCTTCGAGGAGCGAGCGGATAGAATCGTTGGAAACATCAGTCTCGCCAGTGTCCATAATTGCAGCTGTCTTGGGTGCAGGGTCGGTAACATACATAATTGCCGATGTAAGTGCCTGCTCCGCCTTGGAGGAAACGATGTTGTAGGAGAATGTCTGATAGTTAAGTTCTGTGTTGAAAAGGTCGTTTACTGTCAGAACCTTGATGCGGCTGCCCGATGTAACAACGATGTTGTTTGCAGCAATTGTACCCTTGTAAATTTCAGAATACTTGTTTGCGTATGTCGGGTCAGCGGTCATATCAACGAACTTTACCGTTACCTTATCACTGTTGAGGGCATATTTTTTCAGCACCTCATAAGCCTGAGTATAGTAAACATTGCCTGCATCACGGAAAGTGTCCTCATCGGTCATTGTTACGATCTCAACGGGTTCGGAAAGGCTGTTGATATAGTCTATGGATTCCTGCGAAATTTCAAAGTTGCCCTTGGAGGTAAGGTCGATCGTGAGGTCGGTTCTCTTTCCCACCAAGGTAACGATAACGTTCACAAGAACTACGAGTGCGATAACGATGACCGTGATCGCAGTTGCGGCAGAGCCGTATTTCAGCTTCTTTGAATTGAATGGCTTCTTAGGCTTCGCAGCTTTTGCTTCTGCGGAAGCTGTAACATTGTTTTTTTCTTCGCTCATTGTAATATTCCTCCTTTCGTTTAGTCAGCCCAGCGGCGCTTTTCAAGCACACGGACTGTAAGGAAGTTGAAGATGAATATTGCACTGAGGAAATAAACGATACTTCCGATATTGAAAATGCCCGATGCGAATTCTGTGTATCTTGTGTAGAAAGCAAGTCCTTTCATAATGCTGCTCAGAAGCTCGTTGGAAACATTTCCTGCGAGAAGATCGAGCATATAGAAGAACATTATGATAACGAAGCTTACGATAGCCGCAACGATCTGGCTCTCCGTGAGTGAGGAAACGAAAATTCCTATCGAGATGAACGAAGCTCCGAGCAGGATAAGCGCTGTGATAGTTCCGAAAATCGTCGCCCATTCAAGCGTTCCTGCGAGTGTGTGAAGAACAACGAGTATGGGGATATAGACCGAGATAGCGCAGAGGAAAACGCAGAGTGCCGCAAAGAATTTTCCTGCAACGATACCGCCGAGGCTGACGGGTGCTGTGAGCAGACCCTGATCTGTGCGCTGTTTCTTTTCTTCGGAGAAAAGTCGCATCGTCATAAGCGGGATCAGTATCATCATAATTGTGAAAACGCTTGTGAAAATATATGTCGTATCGGTCGAACCGTAAGCCATATTGATATTTACGAAATAATTTCCCGTGTAGAGGAAAAATGCGGTGATGAAAATATAAGCTATCGGAGAGGTGAAATATGCTTTCATCTCACGCTTGAAAATTGCGCCCATTATTCTTCCTCCTCCTTTTCAGTATCTTCATTTTCGGCAGGAGCTTCCTCTGCCTTTTCGGGTCCTGCGCTGTCAGCTTCGTCAACGATATCGGACTTTTCAGCCTTTTCATCGGACTTCTTTACGCTGATCTTGACATCGCTTCCCATTGTAATTTTGAGGAAGATATCTTCAAGCGACATTTCGTCCTTCTTCATTCCGAGGATCACCCAGTTTCGGGCAACGATGCGCTTGAAAAGCTCACGGCGGATATCGCAGCCTTCCTTGACCTCGATCTCGTAATCGTAGATGCCCGGCTCACGCTCCATATCGCCGTTGACGGAAATAACGCCAGGAACGGTCTTTATCAGCTTAAGGATCTCCTCACGGTTGCCGTCTATGCGCATGATAAGTCTGCTGTCAGCTGTGATGTTTTCGGTGAGGTTCTCTGTCGTGTCATCTGCGGCAATTTTGCCCTTGTTGATGATGATAACACGGTCGCAGACAGCCTGAATTTCGGAAAGGATATGCGAAGAAAGAATGACTGTATGCTTCTTTCCGAGCTTTTTGATAAGTGTCCTTATCTCGATTATCTGCTTCGGGTCAAGTCCGACTGTCGGTTCATCGAGAATGAGTATCGGAGGATTTCCGATAAGTGCGGAAGCAAGTCCGACTCTCTGCTTGTAACCTTTTGAAAGGTTGCGGATAACTCTTTCGTAAACATCGGTTATCTTTACAAGACTGCAAACGTCCTCGAGATGAGCTTTTCTCGGGAGGCTGCACTTTTTGAGTTCATATACGAAGTTGAGATACTCCTTTACCGTCATATCAAGGTAAAGCGGAGGTATTTCGGGGAGATAGCCTATCTCCTTTTTTGCTTTCATAGGCTCGTCAAGGATATTTATGCCGTTGATAAGAGCCTCGCCCGAAGTGGAGGAGATATATCCCGTCAGCATATTCATCGTTGTGGATTTGCCTGCGCCGTTTGGTCCGAGAAAGCCGAGTATCTCGCCGTCATTAACGGTAAATGAGATATTGTCAACTGCTTTTTTCGAGCCATACTGCTTTGTAAGGTTTCTGACCTCGATCATTTATCAGCACCGTCCATTTTTAATATTTAACGTGGCAAAAACCGCCTTTCTGACGGTTTTTGCACGGAATTATTGTTATTTTAACGCATAACTGTGTTAAAACTGTGATAAGATAGGAAAAATTTCCGAACACATTGTTATTTTCGATAAAAAATATACCTTATGCGGAAAGTTTTTCGATACCTTTCTTTATTCTGTCAAGGGTAACTTCCTTGCCCATAATTGCCGCAAGCTCAACGCCGCCGCCCGGAGTGGAAAGCTTGCCCGAGAGAGCCGCTCTGACAGGAAGAAGTATCCAGCCGACCTTAACGCCAAGCTCTTCTGCCTTTTTGGAAAGGATATTGTAGATATTCTCCTCCGTCCAGTCAGCTTCGGAGATGTTTTCAAGAAGTGGGAGCGAAGCTTTGAGCGCTTCAAGGCTCGTTTCGGGAGTTGTTTTCATCTTCTTGTTGAAGTAAAGGTCGATATCGTAATCACGAAGCTCATCGATGAAGTCAACACGCTCGGGTATCTGCGTAAAAAGCTCTGTTCTCGGCTGGAGAACTCTTGCAAGAACATCAAGGTTCACGTTCTCGCTCTTGCATGTCTGACGGATATAAGGCAGAGCCGCTTTCTTGAATTCTTCGGGAGAAAGACGCTTTATCCACTCGAAGTTGATAGCCTTCATCTTCATCGGGTCAAAGATAGCAGGTGACTTGGAAAGTCCGTGAATGTCGAACTCCTGAACCAATTCGTCAAGGGTGAAAATTTCGTTCTCGCCCTTTGGCGCCCAGCCGAGAAGTGCGATATAGTTGAGGATAGCGGGAATGTAGTAGCCTGCCTCAACGAAGTCGCCGAAATATGCATCGCCGTCACGCTTTGAAAGCTTGTGTGTTTCGTCACGCATGATATGCTCAACGTGGATATAGCAAGGAACTTCCCAGCCGAATGCTTCGTAGAGGAGGTTATACTTTGGTGCGGAGGAAAGATACTCGTTTCCTCTTACAACGTGAGTGATGCCCATAAGGTGGTCGTCAACAACGTTTGCGAAGTTGTAGGTCGGCATACCGTCAGCCTTTATAAGGATCTGGTCGTCAAGGTCAGCATTCGGAACTGTGATGTCGCCGTAAAGCTCATCGTGGAAAGTCGTCGTGCCGTCGAGCGGAACTCTCTGTCTGATAACATAAGGCGTTCCTGCATCAAGAAGCTTCTGAACCTCATCGGCAGGAAGATCGCGGCAGTGTCTGTCGTAGGTCGGGGTGATGCCCTTTGCACGCTGCTCCTCGTGAACCTGATCCATTCTTTCCTTTGTGCAGAAGCAGTAGTAAGCTTTGCCCTTTTTGACAAGCTCCTCCGCATACTGCTTGAAGATGCCCATTCTCTCGGACTGAATGTACGGACCTACGGGACCGCCGATGTCAGGGCCTTCGTCCCAGTTAAGTCCGCAGACACGGAGCGTATCATAGATAACGTCAGTTGCGCCCTCAACGTATCTGCCCTGATCGGTGTCCTCGATACGGAGAATGAACTTTCCGTTGTATTTCTTTGCGATAAGGTAAGTATAGAGCGCCGTTCTGAGGTTGCCTATGTGCATAAAGCCCGTAGGACTTGGGGCAAATCTCGTTCTTACATTTTCTGTATTCATCTTGCCAAATTCCTTTCTGAAATTTCAAAAATCAGATACCGAAAAAATCGGAAACTGTATTTACATCATTTTTTATCTGCGCTTTAAGCTCGGCTATGCCGCCGAATTTTCTCTCGGGACGAATGAATTTCACAAGCGAGAGCCTGACCCTTTCGCCGTACAGATCGCCGTCAAAGCCGATCATATACGTTTCGGCGAGGACGACATCACTGTCGGAAACGGTAGGCTTCACACCAACATTCGTTATGCCGAAATAGGTCTTTCCGCCGACCTCCGCTTTCGATGCGTAAACGCCGAACCTCGGCATTGTCCTCTCCGCTCCGAGCCGCTGATTTATCGTCGGGAAATCTATCGTCCGTCCGATGCGGTTTCCGCTTATGACGGGCAGTGTGAAGAAATAATCATAGCCGAGCAGTGCGTTCGCCTCGGATATCTCCCCTGCCGAAATAAGCTCACGGATATGCGTTGAGGAAATTTTTCTGCCGTTTTCCTCGCTGACGGGCGGAACGGTCATCACCGTGATTCCGCATTCTTCGCCAAGCTTTTTCAGTATTTCCGCATTGCCCGAAGCACCTTTTCCAAAACGAAAATCAAAGCCGCAGACAACATATTTCGCACGCATTTTTTCGTGCAGGACTTCCTTTACGAAGCGTTCGGCGGTGTATTCCTTAAAGCTCGCAAAATCGGGCGAATAAACATACTCCGCCCCAAGCTGTCCAAGCATCGAAAGCTTGTCCTCACGCCCGAGGATACAGCCGAGCGAGCCGCCTTTTGATGTCACCGTTGCGGTATCGAAGGTGAACACCGCTGCGGAAATATCCTTGTTTTCACGGGCGATCTCTGCCGCTTTCCCTATCACGGCTCTGTGGCCGAGATGCACTCCGTCAAAAAGTCCTGCCGCAACTGCGGTATAACTGTTCGGAACGGTATCTGTGCCTATAAGTTCAATCGTAAAATCACCCTCAGAAATTCTTGTAGACCGTAAATTCCATTGTTTCTGCGTTCGCAATGCCAAGCCCGATAAAGCCGCCGTCCGAGCCGAAAACACGATGTATTCCGCCGCATTTTATACAGCCGCCCATAAGCTCTATCTTTAGCTTTACGCCGTTTCGGTAAAGCTTTTCTCTGTGTTCGTCAAGCTTAACGGACGGATAATCGGCGAAAACTTTTTCTATCGGGAGAAGATATTTCCCGGCAGAATTTCCGCTGTCGGCGTTCGCCTGCAATTCTTCAAGGCTCACGCAGTCGGAAAGCGAAAATCCGCAGGCGGCAGTCCGCACAAGGCTTGTCATAACTGCACCGCAGCCGAGCTTTTCACCGATATCATTTATAACAGTGCGGATATAAGTACCTCTTGAGCAGGAAATTTCAAGCGTTCCCTCGTGAGAAGCCTCGTCAAATCCCGTCAGCACAAGCTTGTATATCGTGACGGGACGAGCCTCACGCTCGACCTCTATCCCCTTTCGGGCGAGGTCGTAAAGCCGTTTTCCGTTCACCGTTACCGCCGAATACATCGGCGGTATCTGCATTATGTCCCCTCGGAAATCACCGAGCGAAGCTTCAAGCTTTTCAGCCGTCACTTTTTCAGCGCCGCCAAGCTCGGTCATTTTTCCCGAGCTGTCCTGCGTGTCGGATACGAAACCAAGCCTGAAACCTGCCCGATAGGTCTTGTCGTGGTCGGGTATAATATCGCAGGCTTTCGTTGCCTTTCCGACAAAAACGGGAAGAACCCCCGTTGCCATCGGGTCGAGCGTTCCTGCGTGTCCAAGTCTGCGAAGCCGCAGGATACCCCTCATTTTCGCAATAACGTCAAACGAGGTGAAGCCCTGCGGCTTGTTTACGCAAATTATTCCGTTCAAATTATCGTTTATCCCGCCGATCATTTCTTAGCACCCATTTTCGCAAGAGCCTTGCCGACAGCTTCGACTATCTTAGTCTTTGCATCATCGATGCTCGTTTCAAATGAACAGCCTGCCGCCTTTATGTGACCGCCGCCGCCGAACTGAGCGCAAATTGCCGAAACGTCAATATCCCCCGTCGAACGGAGCGAAGCTTTTATCTTATGCTCCTCTTTCTGACGGATAAAAACGCCGACTTCTATCGTTTCGAGGACGGTCGTAATACCTGCGATGCCCTCAAATTCCTCGGCAGGAAGTCCCGTTCTCTTTATATCATCGAGCGAAACGGAAGCTACCGAGCAGCGTTCATCGAAATAGTATTCCATACTACCGAGAACGTGCTGTTCAACGGCAATTCTCGCCCTGCTCTTCTGATCGAACATTCTGCGGTTGATCTTTCCTGCGCCGATGTCGAACTTCATCAGTTCAGCCGCAGCTGCGTGTGTTTCGGAAGTGCAGGAATCGAACTTGAAGCAGCCTGTATCGGTCGCAATGCCCGTGTAAAGGCACTTTGCGATCTTAGCGTCACATTCGGTAAGCTTCTGACTGCTCAAAAGCTTGAAAATGACCTGACAAGCCGCCGCTGCGTGCGGTTCAACGAGCAGTTTTTTCGCATAACCCGTGTTCGAGATATGATGATCTATGCAAAGCTCCACCTTGTCGGCATAATGCTCCAGATTTTTTCCGAGGAGCTTCGGGTCGGCAACATCGACCGCAACAACGGTCTTGACCTCGAAATCCTGCGGCTCATAGCCCTCATACATAAAGTCATAGCGCTTCGGAAGCTCATCGGAACAGTAAACATTGGCTTTCTTGCCCATTTTTCGGAGAATTGCACATAGTCCGAAGCCTGAACCTATCGTGTCGCCGTCGGGACTTGCGTGGGTAAGGATATGATAACAGTCGTTTTCGCGGAGAAATTCCGCTGCTTCTTCAAAATTTATCTGCAAAACATCACAACCTTTTTATTCGGTCTCGTTATCTGTTTCTTCTGTATCGTTATCTTCGGCAGGAAGAATATCGTGAAGCATCTGTGAGATCTCTGCCGAATGTTCGATAGAATTATCGGGGATAAAATGCAGCTCGGGGCATCTTCTGATATGGAGCTTGTTGGTTATCTCACGGCGGAGCATACCCGAAGCGTTCTGAAGTCCCTTTACGGCATTTTCAGCATCTTCCATTCCGTTGAAGCTGGAGATGAACACCTTGCAGTGTGAGCAGTCGCCCGAAAGCTCAACTCTGACAACGGAAGTCGCCATTGTGTTTACTCTTGGGTCTTTGACACGCTCTCTTATAAGACCTGCGATCTCACGCATTATATCTTCGGAAAGGCGCATATTTTTAAAATTAGGCATATAAACTCCTTTTTATCTATTGTGGAAAACGCCGACCGAACTTTCTTCGGTCAGCTTTTCCGAAAAACTTTACATAAGTTATTCTGCCTTGGTTTCTTCCATCATATACGCTTCAAAAATATCTCCGACCTTGACATCGTTGAACTTTTCAAGCGTGATACCGCACTCGTAACCCTCGGCAACTTCCTTAACGTCGTCCTTGAAACGCTTGAGGGAGGACATCTTGTCGTCTGCGATGATGATACCGTCACGGACAACTCTGATCTCGGCATTTCTTGTGATCTTGCCGCTGAGAACATAAGAACCCGAAACTGTACCAACGCCCGTGATCTTATATACCTGACGGACTTCGACACGTCCAAGGCCAACTTCGTGGAACTTAGGCGCAAGCATACCCTTCATAGCGGTCTGAATTTCTTCGATCGCATCATAGATGATCCTGTAAAGTCGGATATCAACACCGTCACGCTTTGCATTTTCCTCTGCAACCGGATCGGGACGAACGTTGAAGCCGACAATGATAGCGTTCGATGCGTCTGCGAGCATAACGTCACTCTCGGAAACAGCACCTACGCCGCCGTGGATAACTTTAACTCTGACTTCATCGTTGGAGAGCTTTTCAAGCGACTGACGAACAGCTTCGACAGAACCCTGAACGTCTGCCTTGACGATGATAGGAAGTTCCTTGATCTCGCCCTGTTCGATCTGGCTGAAGAGGTTGTCGAGAGTTACCTTCTGATACTGCTTGAACTGCTCCTGCTTTGCCTCGTGCTTACGCTGTTCAACGAGTTCTCTTGCAAGACGCTCATCTTCAACGGCGTTGAACGTGTCACCTGCGGACGGAACTTCTGCAAGACCCGTGATCTCAACAGGACAGGACGGACCTGCTTCATTTACAACTTCGCCCTTGTCGTTGGTCATAACTCTTACTCTGCCGACAGCCGTGCCTGCGATGATGATATCGCCCGTGTGAAGAGTACCGTTCTGAACGAGGAGAGTTGCGATAGGACCTCTGCCCTTGTCAAGACGTGCTTCGATAACAGCTCCCTTTGCAAGTCTGTTCGGGTTAGCCTTGTACTCTGCAACTTCGGCAACGAGAAGAACGTTTTCGAGAAGCTCGTCAATACCCATGCCCGTCTTGGCGGAGATAGGAACGCAGATAACGTCGCCGCCCCATTCCTCGACAACGAGGTTGTGTTCGGTGAGCTGCTGCTTGATATTCTCGGGGTTTGCACCCGGCTTATCCATCTTGTTGATAGCAACGATTATCGGGATATTCGCTGCCTTTGCGTGGTTGATAGCTTCAATAGTCTGCGGCATGATACCGTCGTCTGCGGCAACAACGAGGATAGCGATATCGGTTACGGACGCACCTCTCGCTCTCATGGAAGTGAAAGCTTCGTGTCCCGGTGTATCGAGGAAAGTGATGTCCTTGCCGTTGTAATTAACTCTGTAAGCACCGATATGCTGTGTGATACCGCCCGCTTCGGTAGCTGTAACGTGAGCGTTTCTGATATGGTCGAGGAGTGAAGTTTTACCGTGGTCAACGTGACCCATTACAACAACGACAGGTGCTCTCTCTACGCCCTCGCCGTCATCATCGGAATCATCGATAAGACGCTCTTCGATAGTAACGATAACTTCCTTTTCTACCTTTGCGCCGAGTTCTTCGGCAACGAGTGATGCTGTATCAAAGTCGATGACCTGATTGATAGTACACATCTCGCCGAGACCCATAAGCTTCTTGATAACCTCGGTAGCTGTAACCTTAAGTCTTGAAGCAAGCTCGGAAACGACGATCTCATCAGGGATAAGAACTTTGAGCTGCTGCTTTCTTGCTCTTTCGAGTTCAAGTCTGCGGAGCTTATCAGCTTCGGATTCGTGCTTGTTGGAATACTGCTGCTGTTTTCTCTGCTGGGACTTCTGCGTAAGCTTCTGCTTCTTGGAGAAATTGTCCTTGTGTCTGCCGTTCTGAACGGGAGCGATGTTCTCGTACTTTTCGTTGTACTTGTCGATCTCGACATAAGAACCTCTTGTATCTACCTTGTGAAGCTTCTGATCTACTGTATTGCTCGAAGCGTCAGCGAACTTAATATCGAGCTTGGTCTTGTTCTGATTCTGCTCCTTGTTCTGCTGAGGCTTCTGCTCGCTCTTCTTATTCTTGTTCTGCTCGTTGTTTTTAAGAGCCTGCTGTGCGTTGAAGCGGTCAGCCTTGTTCTTCTGCTCGTTCTTGCTGTTATGAACAGCAGGCTTTGCTTCCTGCTTGACCTCCTGCTTCGGTGCAGGCTTGGGAGCTTCCTGCTTAGGCTGCGGCTTGGGCTGTTCCTGCTTCGGCTGCTTCGGAGCTTCCGTCTTTACGTGTTCGGTCTTGACAGCCTCGTGCTTGACCTCTGCCTTGGGTGCTTCCTTTTTAACGGGCTTCTTAGCTTCCTGCTTAGGCTGTTCAGCCTTGGGAGCATCTTTCTTTGCAGGCTTCTTTTCCTGCTTTGGCTCTTCTTTCTTTACAGGCTTAGGTTCGTTTCTCTTTGCGAAATATCCGTCAAAGCTTTCCACCTGATTATTCTGTGTGTAATTTTCGAGAATGATATTGAGCTGGTCAGCGGTAAGGCTTGCGGCAGCTTTTTTCACCTCGCCGAATTTATTTTCAACGAAATCGATAAGCTCCTGATTGGAAATACCGAGATCCTTTGCAATATCACTTATTTTCTGTTTGGACTGCGATTTTGCGCTACTCATAGGCTGTATTACCTCCGTTAATTCTTTGTTATGGTATCCTCGCCGATAAGACTTTCAGCCTTTTGGGCGAACCCCTTGTCGCAAACTGCGATAACACCGACTTTTTTCCCTATTCCGTGAAAAAAATCATCTATTGTAAAGTTAGTTTTAACTGTTCTGACACCGTATTTATCGGAAAAGAAGCGAACTTCCTTTTCCGTCTTGGGCGAAATATCCGAAGCGAGAACTATCAGCTCCGCCTTGCCTTTTTCGGCTGATTCTTTGGACATATCGAACCCGAGCGCCATTCTCCCCGATCTTCTGCACATCGAAAGGAGTCCGAAAAGCTTGTTATTCATTTTCCGAAAGCTCCCTTTCCATATTTGCATATACCTCGTCACCGATCCGGCAGGAGAAAGACTTTTCAAGCTTTCTTGCCTTCTTCGCTTTTTCAAGGCACTCGCAGGAGCGGCAGATATAAGCACCTCTGCCCGATTTTTTACCCGTTGTGTCAAGGCTTATATCACCCTCGGGCGATCTTACGATACGGATAAGCTCTTTTTTGGGCTTCATCTCGCCGCAGCCGATGCACATTCTCATGGGTATCTTTTTTACAGCAGGCATATTCTACCTCCGTTTTATCATTCAGTGGGAACTTCGGGCTTTATGTCTATCTTATAATCGGTAAGGCGTGCAGCAAGCTTTGCATTCTGACCCTTGTTGCCGATAGCAAGCGAGAGCTGATTGTTCGGCACGATAACTGTACATTTCTTCTCCTCGCCCTCTTCCTTTGTAACGCTGATGACCTCGGCAGGAGCAAGTGCGTGAGCAACGAATACCGTGATATCCTCATCATAAACGATGATGTCGATCTTCTCTCCGCCGAGTTCTTCAACGACCTTTTCAATTCTGGAGTGCTTGGGTCCGATGCAAGCACCGACAGGGTCAACGTTCGGGTCGGTCGAAGCAACTGCGATCTTGGTTCTTGAACCTGCTTCTCTTGCGATAGACTTTATCTCAACGATGCCGTCGTAAATTTCGGGAATTTCAAGCTCGAAAAGGCGCTTTACAAGGTCGGGGTGACGGCGTGATATCTTAACGGCAGGACGTCTGTCGGGATTGATGATCTCGCATACATAAACCTTGACGATCTGACCCTCTTTGAGAACTTCGCCGGGTATCTGCTCCTTTTTGAGCATATAAACTTCATGTCCGTCGATCGTGAGCGTCATATTGCCCGTTGCAGGCTCGATCTTCTGAACGGTTGCGGAAACAGCCTCATGGACCTTGTCCTTGAACTGTCCCATGATTTTGTCACGCTCAAATTCCTTCATATCGTGGCGGATAGACTGCTTTGCATACTGAGCCGCAATTCTGCCGAACTTCGATGGAGAAAGCTTGAAAGGAACTCTCTCGCCGAGCTGTGCGTTCGGGTCGCAGACTGCTCTTGCTTCATCGATGTTGATCTCGTTGAGGTCGATAGGTTCATCATCAACAACGGTTCTGAGAACGCATACATCGAATATCTGACTTTCGGGGTTGATGTTTACAACAAAGTCGTCACAATATTCATATTCCTTTCTTACAGCTTTAAGTATCGCCTGACCGATCTTCTCTGCAAGAACATCAACAGAGATGCCGTTTTCCTGTGCAAGCAGATCAAGCGCCTCAAAAAAATCCTTGATAAACTGCTGTTCCTTGTTGATCTCAGGTGCTTTTTTGGTTTTTCTCATTTTTCCTGATTCCTCCTAAATTTATTTGTAAGGTTGTTATTCTTCAAAATCATCTCCGAAGAGATCTTCGTCATCGGCAAGCTTTATGAAAGCAGTGTCGGAAAGCTTTATAACCTCTTCCCCGCCGTCTCTTGCAACAGTGACAGTGTCCTTGTCATACGCTTTGAGCGCTGCGATGATCTCCTTTTCGCCGTTCTCATTTTCACGGATAAAGCGAATCCTTATCGGACATTCGAGGAACTTCTGGAAATGCTCCTCTTTTTTGAGCGCACGTCCGATACCGGGCGAACCTACCTCGAGAATGTAGCTCTGTTCGATAGGGTCCTGTTCATCGAGCAGCTTGGACAGCGGACGTGTAACATTCTCGCAGTCCTCCATGCTTGCAAGGTCGTCCTTTCCATCGATAAAGACACGGAGGTACCAGTAAGCGCCCTCCTTTTCAAAGACGATGTCCCAGAGCGAAAGTCCCAGCTCGTCAATGATAGGCATTACCATATCATGAACTTTGGCAATAGTATTTCCGCCCTTTCCGCTTTTGGCGTTTTTTCCTGACATTTCATCAATCCCTTCATAGATCAAAAAAGTTTACTATAAAAACAAAAGGTCGGAAGCTTTCCGACCTTTCTTTATAATGTTACATATATTATAACACATTCAAAGCCGTAATGCAAGCCTTTTTGCAAATTTTATAGTAATTCCCTCCTATTTCATTGCACATTTTACAATTTTGAAACAGGATCAATACATAACAAAGCGCCGCACATTGAAGTGCGGCGCTTGAATAAGCGTGTTTTCTTCCCTCTTAGAATGCGGAGAGGAAGAACATAAGAGCCTTCTTTACATTGCCCTCAACATGGAGTATACCCTCTGCAAGAGCCTTGTAAACATCAAGCTTTCCGTCAAGGATCTTGTTAAAGGAATCAGCGTCAACTCTTACATATACATCGTAATCATTGTATCTGTAAGGCTCAACAGCAGGCTTTCCTGCTTCGCTGAGGTAAACATAGAATATCTCCCCTTCCGAACCGTTGAGTTCGAAGTTTACAGCGATAGGATACTTAACGAGATCGGTCTTGATAGCGGAGAACTTCTTCTTTGCCTTTGCAACAGCTGCATCATAAGGTGAAGCCTTAGGAGCCTTAGGTGCTCTCGGAGCCTTCGTCTTAGGAGCCTTCTCAGCTGTCTTTGCGGCAGGCTTTTCAGCCTTTGCTGCCTTAGCGGCTGTTTTCTTTGCAGCCTTAGGAGCAGCAGCCTTCTTTTCAGCAGACTTTTTCTCTGCCGACTTCTTTTCAGCCTTCTTCTCAGCAGGCTTCTTTTCTTCTGTATTCTTAGCAGCAGGAGCGGCAGCCTTTGTTTCAGCAGGCTTTACCTCTGCGGGCTTGACCTCGGACTTAACTTCAGCGGGCTTTGCCTCTGCAACAGGCTTTGCTGCTGCGGTCTTGGCGGTTTCAACAGTTTTTGCAGTATCGTTCTTCTTAACTTCGGAAGCGGTCTTCTTATCATTGATTGCCATAATGATTCCTCCATACAATTTCTGATACAGGCTTTTTCTGCACCGTATAAAAACTTTAAACTTATAAAATGCACGGAACTGGGTTCACGGCATTATTTTAATAAATTTAATAACTGTGGTAATTATATATCCTTTTTTCCAAAAAGTCAATATTTTATGAAAATTATCTAAAAAAAGCCTAAAAATTTGGTTATCACCGCGCTTTGATTATTGCAATATGACAGCAAAAGGGCGTTTCTCTGCCATATATCAGCCTTTGAGTCCCCTTGACTGCCTGTCCATATCCTCGACAACGATGTCATATATCTCGCCGAGAGTTGCACAATATTCAAGGACTTTCCACGGCTCGTTGGTATGGTAATGTATCTTTATAAGTTCCTCATCACCAACGGCAAGCAAACTGTCGCCGATAAAATTTTCACGGAAGTATTCATCGATCTTATCCTCGTCAAGATCGGTGCCGTCAATAAGAAGCTGTGTATCGTAGCGGTATTCTATCATTTCGCAGCTCCTCTCAATCCTTTACGCCGTTAACAAGCTCGTCAAGCATTTTCGGAAGCTCGGTGTCCATATTCGCATCGCTGAACTGGCAGGTTCCGACAGCCTTGTGTCCGCCGCCGCCGTATTTGAGCATAAGGTGTCCGACATCAACGTTCGATGTTCTGTTAAGTATAGAGTAGCCGACAGCCGCACTGCAGCCTGCACCGCCCTTGCCGTTAACTATCCAAGCGGAAATATTCTGCTCGGGGTAAAGGCTGTAAATGAGGAAGCGGTTGCCCGAATAGATAGGGTCAACTCCTCTGAGGTCGGAGATGATAACGTCCTTTTCGGTATGTGTATGAGCCTTGACCATTTCGATGAACTTTTCGGTCTGCTCGTTGTAAACTTCAATACGCTCCTTAACATCGGGGAGTGCAAGTATCTCCTCCGTGTTCATGGTGCGGCAGCAGTCGATGAGCTTTTCCATAAGCTGATAGTTTGAAATGGTGAAGTTTCTCCATCTTCCGAGACCTGTTCTCGGGTCCATGAGAAAGCCGATAAGTATCCAGCCCTCGGGGTGAAGAATTTCTTCCTTTGTAAGATGTCCGCTGTCAACCTTGTCAACAGCCTCCATCATCTCGTCATAATGCGAAAAGCGTTCCTCGCCGCCGTAATAATCATAGATGATACGAGCGCAGGAGGGTGTGATACGGCTCTCGCCGACATATTTTCCCTCGAGCTGATTTCTCTCAAATTCGCTGGAGTGGTGGTCGAACCAAAGTCCGCAGCCCTCAACGAAAGGAACGTTTGCAAGACAGTCGTCCTTGGTTATCTCAACGAGTCCGTCCTGAAGATCCTTCGGGTGAACAAACTTCCAGCAGTCGATAACGCCTACGTCCTTGAGCAAAGCTCCGCAGGCAAGACCGTCAAAATCCGAGCGTGTAACTAATCTCATATATTCAACTCTCCTTAAAAATATTCAAAAGTGAAAAAATTTTCCATAATATTTCGATAATAATAATATTATATTACATTTCTTAACTTTTTTCAAGATTTTACAATAAATTTATGAAAAGATTGTGCAAAAAAGCAATAAACAAGCCTATTTTTCGTCAAGTTCAGCAACCGATGTTTCTCTTATTTAACATTTCCGCACAAAAGCGCATCTCCCCATACCTCGGTCAGCTTCTGAAGCGAAAACGCAGCATTTGCAGGACTTGTCGATGGCATAACGGCCGCCATATCCAGGAGCGAGCCGTCCTGATACCTTCGGAAAAACCGCTCAGCCGTCTTTCCGTTCAGAATTATCCGTGAGACCTGCGAATTTCCGATGATTTCGTTCAAATTCGCCGGAATGACGTTCTTTATGCTGCTGTCGCTTGAACCGATTATATCGCAGCTGTAAATGACATCGTAAAGCGCAAGCCCATGCCGCCCGAGCAAGGCTTTTTTCTGCCCAATATCAGTCGGAACATCCTCGCCGTAAACAGCGGCAAGCACCTTCCAGAATCGGTTCTGCGGATGCCCGTAGAAAAATCCGTCCTCCCTTGACTTGACGGACGGAAAGCTGCCGAGGATGAGCAGCCTGGAGCTTTCGCTGTAAAACGGCGGAAAGCTGTGGGTAATGTTAGTGTATTCGGTCTGTTTCATCGTCATGACCTGCTCCTGTATCCACTCGGCGAACAGCCTGCTGTCCGCTCGAAACGGCGGTTGAAATTTGAGATATTGCGAAAGCCGAATTTTTCGGCGATTTTTTTCAATAGTATTATATCATATCGGCAAGTGAATTACAATAGTCATGCATGGGGGAAACTTCTCCGCGGCATTTCAACGAGTAAACAAATAGCGAACTTTCGACATGAATTTATTCCAAATTGCTATATTTCACCGTAGAGAACGGGTTGTACGTCCTCTGCTGCTTTGTAAACGCTAAAGCTTTGCATACATAATAAATATGGTACATTAATAAAAAAGCCGGCTATCAAACACAGTTACAGCTAAACATTGCTTCAGTCATTTAAGTTCCGCAAGTCACATCGACGAAAAGCTGACGTCCTTGCAGCAGAAGTTCATCCGGAAGGCTCATATCAAAGAAGCTTATAACAAAATTGCCGATGAAATATCAGGCTTCGGGAACTCCACCGGCAGACCACCATATACACTGCTGCAAGAGATTAACAGATAAAGCGTATCAATGACCTGCAGGATCACATCGCACAGCAAACTACTCACCTCACCGAATTTGACGAGTCTTCGATGCGACGATAGATCAAACAGATAGCCATCCGGGATGACCACATCGCCGTTGAACTTATACTAATTTTTAAACTGAAAGTGTACAAAAAATCAAGCAAAAGCTCGCATATATGGCTTTTGCGCCGATTTTTTGTCTACACTTTGATTAAAAATTAGTATTAAATCCGGTGTTGGTATCGATGTAGATGCATAATATCCATAGACGCATGAAAACCTCCTGACCGTGATGGTCGGGAGGGTTCTTTTAGTATTCCAAATTTATTTTTTTGCCATATAAGACGTATCATCCTTATAGTCTGACCTTTGACTGCATATCCGCAAACACTATGCGTTTTCAAAAAGCATTCAATTTATTAAAAAAATTAAAATTTTCATTGACTTTTATCTATATTTACGGTAAAATAACTGTAAAGCAGTTTTACTTTTATGGGGATATTTTTTTATTCAGAATAGTACAATTTTATCTTAACGGGAGGTATTGGCTATGGGTGCAGACAGAAGAATTGACGGCTTCAGAAGATTTATCGCAGGGATGACTGCGGTTTTGCTTATGCTGACTCCGATCTCTGCCGAGGGATCGGCAGTTTTTGGGGGCGATTTGGGCATTTCGGCGAGTGCTGAGGATATCGTTCCGCTTGATGGCTCGGAAAATGGTATTGAAGATAATATCGGTGATACAGACGATGGGGATGCTAATGAAAATGCTTCCTTGCAGGCTGATCTTGGCGGATTGGTGGCCGGTGAGGGGGTGGAAGGTTCTTTTGGTGAGGCACAGTTCGTTCCCGATATGAGTTCGCTTCCCGATGATGATGAGCTTTTCGGCGAATTTATTGATCTGACCTTTTATGGCAGTCATGGTGTGAGTGTTTTCTCCGATGATGGTGAAAACAGGCTTGCTGATGAGGGCGAGAGGGAGGTTTATGGACTTCTTAAGGCTGAACTTATCAAGATCGCCGGCGGTGAGCTTGCGGACACGCAGGTAACTGTCGCATCGGACAAGTGGACATACACAGAGGAGTCGTTCAGCTCGGTGATAAATGCACTTATTGCGGATATTCCCTGCGAGCTTTACTGGCTTGACAAGACCGCAGGCGTGGAAATTTCTTATGCTTCAAATGAGTTCACGTTCAAGTTTGCTGCGGCAGAGGGCTACAAGGGCGCTTCGCAGTACACTGTTGATACCGAGAAAACGGGAGCTGCCTCCAAGGCTGCCGCAAATGCACTTTCCATTGTTGAAAAATATGCTGATCGGGACGACCTTGCGAAGCTCAACGGTTATCGCAGCGAGGTATGCGGTCTTGCGGAAGGTGACGCTGTTTCGGGCGGTTATGGCGACTCTTGGCAGCTTATATATGCTTTCGACGGAGACACGTCTACGGATATTGCCTGCGAGGGTTATTCCAAGGCATTTCAGTATCTTTGCGATATGACCGATTTTGACAACACTTCTATCAAAAGTGCTGTTGTTACGGGTGATATGGACGGCGAAGCTCACGTATGGAATATCGTTTCGATAGACGGCGTTTCCTATTTTGCGGATATAATGAACTGCGACGAGGGTCGTATCGGTTCGGGCGACCCTATGTTCCTGAAGGGTGCATATGACCCCACGGGTGATGGATTTACAGCTAAGGCAAACAGCGAAGCTGTCTCCTATGCTTATGACGAGGCTGCGAAAAATGCTTTCCCGGCATCGTTCCTTACTGTTTCGACCGAGGATTATGACCTTGATGACGATGATGAAGGTTCAGTAAAAATCAGCAGGACCAGCGACAAGATCATATTGGGAAGGATCCGTTATGACGATGATGACAGTATAATCGTATCGGAAGATAGTTACATTTCTGTTTTTGTAAGAAGCAGGGATTATGTTGATCATAAGGTCACAATAGACGGAAAAACCGTTGAACTCGAAAATTATAATTATGTCTATTCATGTTGTAGTTTTGAAGCAGGTTCTTATGGAAAATCCGAGCTGATCGTAGAGCTGAAAGAGGACATTTGGGACAGTGAGCGGCTAATCGGTTATACAAAGCTCACAATAGATGAAAAGCTTTCTGTATATGAGAGGGACTATGAGGGAGATGAGAAATATCCGCTGAAGTCGGGGGATTATATCCGCTCTGGAGATTCTGTTCGTATAAAACTCAAAATAAACGATTATGTAGATCATAAGGTTACTGTAAACGGAATAGATATGGGTTATTATCCGAGTGATTATTCAGAAGATAATGCCATCATAGAGTCTTTTATGCTCAGCGACAGCGAAACAGCAATTGAGCTGCATGATGGAGTATGGGACAGTGATTATTTTTACCGTATTGTAAGGCTTGAGATCGGTGAAAATATCAATGTTTATAAGTATGCTCTGAATAACAAATATTACCCTGAGTGGGGCGGTACAGTTGACAAAAGCTATCGTTTTCGCACGGGCGACTATTACAGTAAACATTCCCAGATATTCATAGAAGTTCCGGAAGAATACATCAATGAAGGAAAGAAAGTAGTTGCGAACGGTACTGCTGTTGATGGTAATCAGATATACTATACCGTTGGCGAAGAAGACACTCTTAAAATTGAGCTGGCAGCGGCTGTCAAGCTTACGGACAATAATGGTTTTGAGAAAGAATTTATAAGTCTTGACGAGGCTTGCAGCTATATAAACAAAAACGGAAATACAGATACTGACTATACTGTTGATCTCAGGGGAGATATATCCGCAGATAAGCTCGTGATACCAACAAAGGCTAAGAGCATAACATTTACGGGTTTGGGCAGCTTTGACCTTGATATGACTTCACTGAACATTCCCGTAAACACGAAATTTGATGTGCCTGTAAACGGCGCAGGTACAAAGCCGCTTACAATAAAGGTCGAAGCGGGAAAAACGCTCACTTTCAGCAAAAGTATAAGCAATATCGGCGTGATAAGCGGAACAAAGACCTCCGAGCTTTGCATTGACGGAAATACAGAGGCTGCAAGCATAGCGACCTTTGGTGAAGTGAATGTTCTGACGGATAAGGTTCTTTCCGTAACGGGAAACATTACTGCTGTAACGCATTTCAGCGGAACGCTTGCGCTCCCGAATGCAAAGTCTGCGGCAGCGTTAGGCACGGTCGGAAATGCGGAGCTGAAGCTGACCGATACGGACGGTGCAAATGCAAATGCGACAGTGACAAATGTTGACAGCGGCTGCACACTCCTGATATCGGTTATTGACACAAACGGCAAGCTTATCCCTCTGGAAAGCGGCAGAGCAGTTCTTACGGCAGGCTCGACTGTTGATTTCACGAATAATATAACTGTTGCAAATACCTCGACGACGGATCAGAAGCTCACCGCATATCTTTACGGCAAAACGATCAAGGCTGAGTACGGCGAGGCAGTCAAGCTTTCAACGGAAGATGAATCAATACCGAAAATTTATCCGAACCTTGAAATGGCATTCAAGGAGATAACCGACCCCGAAGCTACATATACTATCTATCTCGGGGAGAATTTCACCTTATCAAAGCTCACGATCCCGTCAAAGGCGCATCGCATAATCATCGGCGGCACAGGTACGCTTGAACTTGATATGACTTCGCTGAATATACCTGTAAATATGGACTTTAACACCGCTGTGAGCGGAGTTAACGCAAAGCCGCTCGATATAAAGCTTGGGGCAGGAAAAACGCTCCGCATCAACGCCGCTGCAAAAAATATCGGAACAATAACGGGAACAAAGACCTCAAAGCTTAGGATAAAAGAAAACATTGAGCTTTCGGGTATATCCACTCTCGGCGAAGTGTATGTTTATGCGGGCATAGTCGTTTCGGTAACGGGAAATATCTCCGCTGTAACAAACTTCACAGGCAATCTTAAACTCCCTAATGCAAGTTCAGTGGTCAATATCACAAATACCAAGAGTGTATCCATCGCTTTGACCGATACGAACGGTTCTGCCGCAAAAGTGACGGTAACAAACGTCAACGGTTATCTTATATTAAGGTTCAATGATGCAAACGATGAGATCGTTCCTCTTGAAAATGGAAGAACGATACTCACGGCAGGCTCAACGGCTGAACTTGGGGGTATAATACATATTTTAAACGAATCTACATCGGGTAAAACTCTCACCGCATACCGCTACGGCAAAGATATCAAGGCTGAATACGGCGGAGCGGTAGAACTGAAGATCGGCTCTGATGACAGCAGCAATTATCCTAACCTTGACGCCGCATTAAAGCAGATAACAGACCCGACAAAGAACTACACTATCACACTCAACGAAGATGTTTACGCAGATAAGCTTGTATTTCCGACAAAGGCAAAGTCAATAACCATTGTCGGTACAGGAAATCTTTATCTTAATATGGCTTCACTGAACATTCCTGTGGATATGTATATAGGTACAGGTCTGAACGGCACTAATGCAAAGCCTCTTGCGGTAAAGGTCGCAGCGGGAAAGATACTCGGCATTGTCAGCGGATCGAAAAATATCGGTGTGATAAGCGGAACAAAAACTTCCGAATTTTATGTAGATAATACAGACATAGAAGCCGCAGGCATATCAACATTCAATAAAGTGGGGGTCAGCAGCGGTAAGATCATCGTAACGGGAAATGTTGCGGGAGTGACGACTCTGGAAGGAACTCTTGCGCTTCCGAATGCGAGATCCACGGCGGCTATTACGAATATCGAAACGGGAGCTTTGAAGCTTACCGATACAAACGGAGCTGCCGCAAAGGTCACAGTCTCAAACGTTACCAAAAAGCTTACGATAAGCATTGTTGACGCCAAAGGAAACCTTATTCCTATTGAAAGCGGCAGAACTGTACTTACAGCAGGCTCGACAGCCGATTTTACGGAAAAGGCCGCTATCGAAAATTCCTCAAAAAGCGGTTTGAAGCTCTCGGCATATCTCTACGGAAAAACTGTCAAGGCTGAATACGGCGGAGCGGTAACACTTTCCGTTGATGGTGAGGAAAATTTGAAATGCTATCCAAATCTCGACGTCGCATTCAAGAAGATAACAGATCAGTCAAAGAGCTACACTATCACGCTCAACGAAAAAGTCACCGCAGATAAGCTTGTAATTCCGACTAAGGCGCAAAGCATAACATTCAATGGAAATGGAAGTCTTGAACTTAATATGACTTCACTGAATATTCCTGTGAACACGGTATTTGAAGTGCCTGTGAACGGAACAAATGCAAAACCGCTTGCGGTAAAGGTCTCAGCAGGAAAAAAGCTCACTTTCAGCAAGGAGCCAAGCAATATCGGAGCGATAAGCGGAACAAAGACTTCCGAACTTCACATAGACAGTGCAGACATAGAAGTCATAGGTATATCAACATTCAATAAAGTGCAGGTCAATGACGTTAAGATCACCGTAACGGGAAATGTTGCAGGAGTGACAACTCTGGAAGGAACGCTTGCGCTTCCGAATGTAAAAACTACGGCGGCTATTACGAATATCGGAACATCGGGTGCGGCTGTCATCATGACTGATATAAACGAAAAGAATGCAAAGGTAACAGTAACAAACGTTGACGCCGAAGGCAAACTTACATTAAAGTTCGTTGATGCCAACGGTGGGCTTACCTATCTTAAAAACAGCAGGGAAATCCTTATGGCAGGCTCGAATATTGACTTTACGAATAGGATAGATATTGAAAATCGTTCGATAACGGGTAGTTACTTCCGTGCATATTGCTACGGCAAAACGATAAAGGCAGAGTCTGCAGTAGCAGTACATGTCAATGAAGATTATTATTCTAATATTGATCTTGCATTAAAGCAGATGACAGATGCATCAACCGATTACAGGATCAAGCTTTATGAGGAAGTTTACACAAATAAGCTTGTGTTCCCTGCAAAAGCAAATAGCATAACAATAGATGCGGTCGGCATTGACTTGGTGAGCATGAAAAGTGTCGGCTTAAAACTTGATATGACAATGCTGAACATTCCGGTAAACATGGAATTTAAAGTGCCTGTTGACGGCACTAATGCAAAGCCGCTTGCGATAAAGGTCGCAGCAGGAAAAACGCTGACTTTTACCAATTACTCCCCCGAAAATATCGGAACGATAAGCGGAACGAAAACTTCCAAGCTTTGCTTAAATGTAGACACGGAAGTCATGGGCATATCGACATTCGAGAAAGTACAGGCCGATGAATGTAAGCTTACTGTAACAGGAAATGTTACGGGAGTAAATGAGCTGAACGGAACGCTTGCGCTTACGAATGCGAGATCTGCGGCGAATATCACAAGCATTGGAACAGCAGATATAATGCTCACCGATACAGACGGAGCTAACGCAAAGGTCACAGTCTCAAACGTTAACGAAAAGCTTACGATAAGCATTGTTGATGCCGACGGAAACCTTATCCCTCTTGAAAACGGCAGAACGATACTTATGGCAGGCTCGGCAGCCGATTTTAAGGGTAAGGTGTTCATTGCAAACAAATCGGCATCGGGCAAGGAACTCACCGCATATCGCTACGGCAAAACCATCAAGGCTGAATACAGCGAGTCGGCAGTGCTTTCCGATGAAAACGGAGAGATTGGAAAATATCCGAACCTTGCGCTTGCTTTAGCGGCAGCATCGGAGGCAAAGGACTACACTATCACCCTCAACGGCGATGTTTGCGAGACCTCGTTGGTTCTTCCGACAAAGGCGTCTTCGCTCACGATAAAGTCGGATGAAACGCACACTCTTGATATCGGAAATACTGCGGCGGTCAGCGCAAAAATCCCTCTGACTTTGGAGAATATCAATATCCGAGGAGCAAAGAGCTGCACTGTCACCGCTTCGGCTGACCTGAAGTTCAGCGGTGTGAAGTCGGACTGCATTTCTGCGATAAAGGGCAATGCGCAGTCCACGCTGACGATACTTAACAGTGATATCAGCTACACAACAAAAACAGGCACGGCTTCGCCGAATATAACAGGCTTCGGAACGGTCGGGATCGACGGTGCATTTACTGTCGGCGCAACGTTTACGGTAAAAACGCTCAAGCTCGGAACGAACGCAGTATTTACCGTTCCGACGGGAAAAACGAGCGTTTCAACAGCGGCATTAAGCGGCGAGGACGGAGCAAAAATGCACCTTAGCACAGGTTTCACGCCCATACGCATCACAGGAACGACCGAGGATGCGGTCAAGGGCAAGATCACCATCACCTCCGACGAGCGATTTGACGAAAGCGTCTGCATATTCGTGACAAAAACGCTCGGAACAGCTGAATTTGATGTAAGCAATATCATCCCCGAGGGCGCAGGAGCTGATGATTATACGCTTGCCGTTTCGGGAGGCAAGGCATACCTGAAAAAATCAAGCTAAAAAAATAAAAGACTGCTTTCCGTCCTATAAAGGATAGGAAAGCAGCCTTTTTGTTTGTATTTATTGGCTTACAAAAGCATTACGCTCAGACCGATAACGGGCGCAAACACAAGTCCGATGAGCATACCCTTCATACTGCTCTTGAAATGGAGCAGCACAGCCGATCTGTCGATGGCACTGACCTTGGCAAGCTTGTAAAACTTGTCAAAGGGCGCAGGCATAATATCGATCACAAGAAAATCATACCAGTCGACCGCGAACCACAAAAAATATGCAGTCAGTGCCGCACTCATAAAGGTTGTGATACCGTTGATATATCGCAGAACGACCGCAAATAAAACGGCGAAAACAACAAACGCTATCAGTTTGCGGATAATGTCGCTCTTTTTTGCAGGTGGCTTTTCTGCGATCAAATTCAGCTCACGCAGCTTGTCCGTAACAACGGAGGGATAATCATTCGTGAAGACCTCTCTGCGCATTGCGCCGAGTATCTCCAGCGGAATGGTAAATAAAATACAGGCGATGACACATTCCAAAGCTAAAATCATGACCGAAGCTCTTTTTTCAGCCGAAGTTTTTCGAATTGCCTATCGCTAACTCAATTATACCATACTGCTGCCGTGTTGTCAACCAGATCGTGAAATGTCACGAATTGATATAAAACATCACAGACAGCGTTTGAATGTTTAGCGAAAGATAATTCAAATAATGAGCAGACCGTTTTTCTTTATGCAGTCAAAATTCGGAACAGATTTTTTTGCTTCACTGCTGACCCTTATTGATGTCGATTTTTTGATCCCGTCCATTTTAAAGCAGAGCGCAGATGTGATCTTTGCGATATTATCTCGGAAAAGCTTATAGTCGTTATACGAATCCATGTCTTTTTCGCTTGTGATGTTCAGGCTTTCCGCTTCACGCTGTGTTAATTTCGGGTAGTAAAGCTGAAATCCCATTATATCGGCGTATTCGACCAAATATGATCCTCTTGTACTGACGGTGATACTGCCGTTATTGTTGGATACGCTGAATGTAAACGGCGAAAAATAGGGAGCATATCCTCTGCCAGACCCCAGAAAGCTTTTATATTTTTTGCCTTGATAAAGGTGTTCTCTTCCGAATTTGACCGAACCGATATCGGTGGTGATATTAAACTGTTCAAGCATCCGACTGTCATTTTTAAAGCATATTTTTCTGCCCGAGCAAAGCTTTTCGTAAAGCTCCGTGTAGTTTTCGATAAAAGCCTCGGTCGGAGTAAAAGCATAGTCTGTCGGAACGTGTGCATTGCCGATGAACAAAGTAAAAGGCATAAGAGCTTGTTTTAATTCCTGCGGCGTAACTATAAACAGAACAGACTGAAAACCCATATCAAACACCCCCGTTTTTTATAATTATATCACAGCAGATCGGCGGAAGCAATATGCATTGTTCTATCCCGTCAACTTTTTTTACAAAATCATCACAGAAAAACCTCGGCGATATGATATAATCAAATAAAAGATGAAATCTTTGCGGCAGTATATTTTTGAAAGGGGCAGAATTATGGCAAATATAAGAACAAGATTTTTTTCGGTGTCGCTCAGAAGAAATGTAAGCTTTGAAATGTATATCCCGAATGATGAGCCGTGCGAAAGCGGTACAAAAATGAGAACGCTTTTCCTGCTTCACGGCTATGCGGAGGATGCGCACAACTGGGTCCCAAATGAGCTTGCGAAAAAATATAACTTTGCAGTCGTTGTGCCGAACGGGGAGAACGGCTTCTGGCTGGACGGACTTTCGACGGGACACAAATACTGTACCTTTGTCGGCGATGAGCTTGTGAAGTTTGTCCGCCGCACATTCGGACTTGCAATGAACGCCGATGAGACCTATATAATGGGACTTTCGATGGGCGGCTTCGGAGCTTTGCATACGGCACTGACCTATCCCGAAAATTTCGGCAAGGCTGCGACGATGTCCTCGGCTCTCATCGTACACGAAATTGCGCATATGAAGCAGGGCGAAAGCAACAATGTTGCAAACTATGACTATTATCACGAGTGCTTCGGCGACCTTGAAACGGTGGAAGAACGTGACAGCAACCCCGAAGTCCTTGCGAAAAAGCTTAACGAAAGCGGCAGGCTTCCCGAAATTTTTATGAGCTGCGGCACGGAGGATTTTCTGCTCGAAAACAACCGTGAATTTCACAGCTATCTTGAAAGCATCTGTGTGCCGCACGTTTATCTTGAAAGCAAGGGTGCGCACGATATGACTTTCTGGAGTGAATATACCGAGAGATTTGTTCGGGTGATGTTTGAGTAATTTTTTATTGGCAAACCCTATTTGATAGGGTATGATATATATGATCGGAATGTTTGAGGGAGAATGACTATGAACGTTTATGACAGCATTATCAAAGGCTTGAATGAAGCTGTGGAGTATGAAAAGGAAAATGTCAAAGCAAAAACATCGGTGATATCCGTTGCCCCTCTGCCCGAAATTGCAAGCGGTGAGATCAAAAATATCCGTAAGTCCCTCGATATGACGCAGGTGATGTTTGCGGCTGTTATGGGAGTTTCCTTTAAAACTGTTGAGGCGTGGGAAGCAGGCACAAACACACCATCGGGTACGGCAAGACGTATGCTTTTTCTTCTCCGATCAGACCCGAATATACCTGAAAAATATCACGTTATATCACGGTGATACCGTCTCTTAAAAAGATAAAAACAAGCCCTCCGACTTTTGAACGGAGGGCTTGACTTTATATTTTATTAAAACGATTTTAGACGGCTTCGTAACCCCTATTAAACAAGATACCTTGTTTTTGATTTAAGTATAGCGTAATGCGGTCGGTTTGTCAAGTGAGTGGGGAGAAGTTTTCACGGTATTTCTAATTATTTTATGAAAAAACAAACGTTATTTACACGGGACAGAAAGCGATTCAATTACTCAAAATTTTTCTGAAAGATATTACGATATTGCGCTAACAACGGTCAAATATGGAATCAGCCCCTACGGTTTGTAGATTGAAAATAATTGTCGCACAAACCAAATAATTACGAATTCAATTTATCATATATTTACACACGACGATGACTGTTATTCTTGCGTTCTTTGATATTGTTTCGTTCAGGCTGTTTGACAGTTTTTCCTTATTCCACAGCACATCGTTCCGATCTGCTGCCTCAAAGCATATTCCCCAGTTGAAAATGGCTATATAGTTTCAGCTTGTATGTGTTTCAAGGCAGATATAGAAGCTCCAGCCGTTGGCTTCGAGGATAAATTCGGTTTCTCCGATCTGGTTATTTTGAGCATAGTATTGACTCCGTACTATTATTTATTGCATTTCCTCAAGCTTATACCGATAAGAAATGATTCCATATTCCTCATAGCGGTTATTTCTTTTGCATTTATTCACAATTTTCTAGGTATGGAGCAGGGGTAAAGACTTGGACATAAATTTCCGCTTTAAAGCGTACCGTCGTTTTTTAGCATAAACACAAATCTTTTTACTCATTATAAACAAAATCCCCTCCGTACTCAATGCGTACTCCAAATCAAAATCGGAGTACGTTTAGAGTACGGAAGGGGATATTTTTTATTATTGAGTACGCCAGCCTAAATCAGCGAATCGAGCAAACCACGTAGATTAGCCCTTCATAGCTTCCTCAACAAAAGCCGTAAAGCTCCAAACACCGTCAATCCACACATCAAACACACAAATCATGTAAAAGTGCCCTCAATCGCAGCCTCTTTTAGTACCTCTTATTGTACTTAACTGAACTGATCCCAAGGATAACACCGAGGAACGTGTCAATAGCTGTTATCGTACCAACAATCTGTTCTCCGTAAGGCAGCCCCCAGATCGACGCAAGTGCAAAATATAACGTTCCCAATGCAGGAAGCAAATACATCGCGATCCACTTAAGTATGTCATAAACCTTGTTACTCATTGATACCACTCCTTATCTTATTTCAAGCTTGTCAACTTCAAGCATTATCCTCTCAGCACTCCCATTGCCGCCAAGCTCTTTGTATGGCTTGTAAAGATAGTCACGAAGATCTTCATATTCATCTTTGGTTATCCAGCCTCTCTTGATGTAATCCATTCCGAGAGATACAATGCGTTCGTGAGCCAAACCGATCAGCATTTTGGAAGACAGATCTTTCTTGTTTGACTTTTTCTCCACAAACAGCCAAAATGACGATGACGCAATGACCGAGCATAACACAGTAATAATTGCCTGTAAAACTTCTGCCATTTTATCCTCCATCAGTCCTCACTTATGACGACTGTCATACCAAGCTTTTGACACTGTTCCGAAACTTTTGCTGCGTAATCCTTATCTAAGTTAGCCATTCTCGCAGTAACATTGTATTTTGATACAACTTCAGCGGTTTTGTTAAGTCCTGCTTTCTTGATGATAGCAGGAAAATCCTTGTAGCAATAGCTGCAGTCACACTCCCCTGCTATACCTTTTACAGAAGCTTCCCATGTATACTGCCAAAGATCGTAATCCGTGCACCGTACAGGTTTGACATTTTCAACACGAGCGACCCATTTTGAATATTTTCTCTTGACCTCGTCGGAGAAATTTGCGTAGAATGCATCAAAAGAGTAAATGCCCGCAAAATATCCCTTTTCTTCAAGATGTCTGCAAAATCTGTCGACCATCTCCGAGCAGACTTTCAAACCAAGCGATAAATGCTTCTTCTCCTCAATGTCGTAATACACAGGAAGCTCAAACGACTTTCCCTCAATAGCTTTACAGAATGCAGCAGCTTCTATCTCCGCTTCCGCAGGCGACTCAGCATAAGAATACCAGTATGTTCCGACCATAAGTCCGGCGTCTTTTGCATCCTTGTAATACCTCTCAAATGTCGGGTCTTTCTGTGACACTGACCTGCCATAGCCCGCACGAATAATTACTCCGTAAATTCCGGAAGACTTCACTGCTTTGAAATCGATTGTCCCATTGTGCTTGGATACGTCGATGACCTTAACTGCTTCCATATTACATCCCTCCTATCTGCTCGATATACGTCCTGAGAGAAGCGATCTCATCGGCATTATCGTATAAGATCTGCTCAGCGGTTGCCAAATCAATGTTTTCATTGGCGGAAACCTGTTCGGGTGTCATCCCAAGCGCAAATGACTTGTTGATCTCGTTGATTTTTTCACGATCCATTTGTGACACGCTCCTTTATATAATAGTATAGTGGGGTTTCTCTTCCCCGAAGAAATAATACCTTATCCAGTCATCAAGTATGATAGCCACACCGGACAGCATCATCCAGATGAACGAAAACAAGAGACATATCTGCCCCAAAACATTTCCATACATATTTGAGTAATCCCAGACGTTCAAGCCGAGCAGCAGATTAAGTATGCACCCCGAAATAAATTCCAAAAGTGTTATTATTGCACCGCCTATAAGCATCTGAATGACCAGCGGAGTTTCCCATGAAAGAACTTCATTGATAGCCCCGACCGATATAAAACAAACTCCCCCGAGGAAGAACATAGAAATATGTGTCCTCCCACGGAAGAGCAACTCAATTAGTATGTATATCAAACCGCCGACAGCAAGTAAAAACCCGTACTTTAACCCCATTTTGATTTTTTTATTCATGCGGAACACCACCCCTAATGCAAAGTGTCAATGGACGTGTTTAAACGACATTTTCGCCCCGATAAACTGCCCGTATCAATGCTTGAACTTTCACCGTCCGAGCCAACAAGCACCAGCGTTTTACCATCATCGGACAGTTTGATCGAGTAGGTAACGCCCTTTATATCGTATACTGTACCGTCCGGTAATTTGATCTGCGATATATACGCCATACCATCACCATCACTCTACCGTAATCTTAGCCGCCGCACCCGAAAATGTAGGCGTTGACACAGATACGCTCTTAATACCAGCAGCGACCATGACTGCTGCCCCTGCGCTTGGTAAGGTTCCTGCATTGAACGAGCCTTCCGACCAATCCAAAGTAAGGGTTTCGTCTGACACGGTCACAGACATTTTGGGCAATGTGCATTCAGGCAGTGTTCCTGCACTTCCGAATGGTGTAACAGATGCCATTTCAGGTGTCACTGTCACCTCAGGGGCGGAAACAGACCCACTCGGCGTATAATCTGCCGATGCACTGTCTTTAAAAGCAAGCGCCTTTAAACTGCCTGTTGAGCCCAATTCCCTCCATTTTGACTCTACATCGGACCAAACAAACTCTGAATTTCCGTAAGCAGCAACGTTGCCGCCTTTGGGAGTTACTGTCTTATCGCCGATAACGATAGGCGATGTATCAGCCCCATCAGTCAGCGCAGTCGTCGTAACTCCGAGATAGCTCGTAACCGAAGCTAATGCAGCAATAAGCTTCCGTGCCTCGTCATCCTTAATATCGTAAGTCGTGCCGCTTGGCAATGTTATCTTTGAAATATCAGGCATGATCATTCCTCCTCTCAGTCAGTTGTAAAAATAAGGTTTCCCGGATCGTTTTCGTCAATGTAACATCGCACCTTGTTATTCCAAGCATCTCGCTCGTTCGATGTAATATGCTTTGTCACGTCTTCACAGTGAAGCTTCAACACCTCTTCAAGCGGCAGTGATATGAACGGATTATCTATCAAATACGATTTTCCGTCACCTATCTTTATATTCGGAACAGGTACGCCATCGACAGTTGAATGATCGGTGTAAATATAGATATGCCCCGATTTTCCAATGAGCGAACTCTGACTGTTCCACCCTGCTATGGTGTCTGCGTGAATAAAATCGCTGTCTGTCCTGCCTGACGTTGAACCGCTCAATACATCTCCGCCTCGCACAAATGCTCCCGACGACCCGCCTTCTTTTATATATGCCTTCCCGCCAAAGCTGAAAGATGTTCCATCACTTTTTGTAACCGTGATGGAATATTGATAATATCCAACAGTGACATCAGCGGTATCATATGCATATAAATGTATGATACTGTCATCTCCATTTTGAATTATTGCCTTTTGAAGAAGAACCGAACTGCCGCTCTTCAGAATAAATACCGCTGTATCACCGTCATTGAGCGCCTGTGAAATGCTTATCGGAATAATGCTCTCAGTCTTCCGAGGTATGGTTATCATAATCGATCACCACCGCATATATCTCATCAAGTGAGGTACAAGCCTCTATTGCGATCTCGATAGATTGCTGCAAGCTTACCTTTGGAGCAACGTATGCAGCTATCGTAAGTGAAAGCTTAAGAAGCTCGGAATATTCCCATTCGGTGCATTCATCACCGGTCGAATTCCACTTTAACGGGTAAGCTATGCCTACCTTATTTGCACGTTCATAAGACGCCAAATTACTGTTTAACAACGATTGCTTTTCAGCCGTTACAGAATAATATTTGCCATCGACATAAAGCATTGGGTTGCATTCCAGCCATTCGGCAAGCTTTACCTTACTCTCTGTAATTTTTTCAGTCTTTACTGCCTTTATGTCATCTTCAGACGGCAAAGTACCAACGATCAATGGCGGTGCTATAATTTCGCCGTTAATATATAAGTATCCCGGCTCGACCGTTACGCCGTCAGGTATTTCAATGCAATGCAGCTTGAAATCGTCACTGTACTGTGCAATATCATCATATATGTCATAAACATACGAACCGTCAATATATGCATACATTTCTGTCACCTCCTACCGTTAAAGAGATTCACCGAGGTATTCGATAACGATACATCCGCTTCTTCCGGGCTGTCTTGGCGAACTAAGTGCGTCTATTATTCTTGTTCTTGCGCCCTCTGTTCCGGATAAAGTAACGTCGTTATTAGAACACAGTGTTGTTATTTTATCTGCGGACATGACTCCACCATCGCCAATAACACAATTATAAGCTGTTCCTTCCTGTATATCGATTGCAATTTCGGCAAGTTCACCTGCCACACTTTCAAGAATGTATGCATCTATCGATTTTGAAGAGCTGCCGGCAATTCTGAATGATATATCAAACAGAAATAAAGAAGATGCACCACCGGCACCATAACCCGATCCCTGTTTTCCGGGAGCACCGCCATTGATCGTCGGCGGCATTATCATCGATATAGTGCTTGTGTTTCCGATGCATATTCCGCCCTCTCCACCATATTTCTGAAGATCATATCCTCCGGCACCGCCTCTAAAACCTTTATATAAAGAGGTGCTGCCAGTTTTGAAAACGGCTCCCACCGACGATACCGCACCACCTTTTGCTGTAAGGATATTTCCAAACGTGGTATTTCCTCCAGATGCACATGCTATGCCCTCCAATGGGGTAGAAGAATCGTACAACTGCACTGCATGCGACGACCCTCCTCCCACAGCAATGATCTTATAAATGCCCGATTTGGGACATGTCCACGATTTTGTAGCCGTGATAACTTCAAAGTAATTCATTCAAGCACTCCTTTCAAAGTACGTTTATTGACGTTCCGTTACGAACTTTCATTTCTTTTATCATCCGACGTGCCTTGGAATCGGCAGTATCGATAGTGATGTGATCGTTATTTCCCAACTGAGCCACAAAATCGTCCCAGCATTTTTGATACTGAGCAAAAAGATCGCTCGTATCGGTTATTCTGACCAACCCACTGACAATACCGCAGTAATTAGCGTCAAACCTCAGATCGATGATGTCGTTCTGAGTGATATCGTATTCGGTCGGAACGGACTTTATAGCCGCAAGGGCAAGCTCATGTTTGAGTGAGGTCCTCTCCAACTGCGGATACTCCGGTTCTTCACCGGGCGTTCCCTTGACAATATCCAGATGAATATCTCGTTTAATAAGATCAAAACACACGACAATAAAATCATATCTCGGCAAATACATATCTGCGGACGGAATATTGAATACCTCCGTACCATCCGTATATCCCACACAACCGTTTATATAACAGCGCCCTGCCCTGACAACGACCTTTCGGTCACTTCCGACAGCTATCACCATGCATGAATTTGCCGGATTAGCAAAAACTCCATTGTTTACAAACGGACTGAAGTAATCACGGAAATCCGACGCCGAATATAACCGATCGTGATTTACGCTGTCATGAGGAAATGATTTCATAGCATCGACCTCCCTTTAATATTTGATAAAATCATAAATAGTCTTCAAAGGCTCACCAAATGTCGGCGTGACATGATGTCCGCTTTCGTCAAAGGTTTCCTCTACCTCCTCGATGGGCTTGTAATATCGGGTGTTTCTCAGGTCATTTTGAATTGCGACCGTGTCACCCACATCAAACGCCGCCCTGTATAATTCCGAAACTATCACGTCTGCCGTAAAATTTTCGGTATATTTTTTTGCTTCAGCATCGCATTTTTCCTTTAAGGCGGCAAGCGACTTGTCGTAATTGACGTAGTTGTATTCCTCAAAATCGGGTATTCCGTCCTCATCATAGATAACCCTCAAACCGAGTTCTACAACAGGGTCGACATATAATACCTTTTCAGTCGATGCTAACCCATGCTTATCCTCGCCAAGCGTGTATTTGGGCAGCCCCTTAGGTCTTTCAACATCATCACCCGGGTCGCTGCATCGCCCGTATATAGTGTTCGCACAGCCCTCTTCCGAAAACTCATAAGTCGAGTTCGTCAGATTGTCGTAATCTTCAGAGAATATGAGAGTATCAGACAGATCTCTCGCTTTCACGAGTGTAAATTCAAGCTGTCGGTCATAAATATTCAATCGTCCCTCCATTCGGCATTCAAGCTTTTTGAGAACATATCTCATATATTCCTCTGCCGACTCAGTGCTGTCAATACTCGAACTATCTATCTTCTGACTGTCATACCCGTTTGGGTCAAGAAATACGACCTTGCAGCCAAAACTTGAACACTTCTCAAGCGTCTTGAAAAGACTTCCTTTATCAATGTCATCCGGAAGCTTCCTTTTGCGATACAGCCCATCCAGTGTATAACCCGACACGGTGAGCGTGTTGTCCTCGTCAGTTTTGGTCTCCTTTATCGTAGAAATATACATTGCCTCGTCAACATCGGGACGATATACATAACGATGCGGCTGTAAAACAGCAATGTTATGTGGATCAGCGGGAACGTGCAATTCAAACGCCCCCGCAGAAGATGACCTTCTTATCCACATAAGCGAACCGTATATGTCTGTAATTCCTATCAAAGATATGTTTTCGTCATAAATATACAGATCCATCAGATACCTCCGAACAACGTCTCATAAAGACAATTAACATTTACAGAAGCCGCTGGTCCGCCTTCAAGCAGTACCTCAAACACGTTTTCGCCCGGATAAAGCATTGGAAAACGGCTTCCGGGTGTCATCTTTATAAGATAATCAAACCTCTCCGAGTTGCGAAGCAGTGTCACTTCCTTGTGCTTTGGTATCGTACATATAGTTATTATGTCGCCCTCATAAAAATCAGCCTTGACTTTAAGAGCCATACCTGAATTGACGCTCCTTATACCTATCGCAGTAACAGGTGCTTTTATTTCAAATATAACTGTGATCCCCACAGTTGAATCGCCCTCGTAATCAATACCGGTAAGGAGCGAATTTTTGGTTACGCTGAACTCAACACGATTTAACTCGGTGCTGTCCTTGATAAATTCAAATGATGGTGATATGCCGCAAAGCAGCGTCCTGTGATCGTCAAAAGTATGCCAGTACGGATCGGGTACCTTTACAGACACCTGCGAGACCATCGGGAAAGTAGTCGGAGGCGTGTCACACTTGGTAACATACCCCTCAACATACCTGTCCTGATTTTGTGAAATAAATCGGATCTTAACGGTCTCTTTCGGTCTGAATATCCGATATATGCGGAGCTTTGACTTTTCAGCATCTATCACTTCATTTCGATACTGTATGACGATTGATATATTTCGCTCGGGAAGACGTGAACTTACGAATGAAGAACCGTCAAGACCGCTCAAATTCATCGTGTTGACATCTGCTTCAAGACTTACTCCTTCAAGAGATGTAAGAACCGCCTCTTTATCGTTAAAAAGATCGATGCTCTCGCCGTAGGAATTTGTTACTATAAGTTTGTATTCATCCATAAATATCACCTCATCGCCGTCGCAAGCTGTAAGCCTTCAACTGTCGCACGGTAAATATCACGCCTGCTCAATGCCTTCGGGCTCATGTTGTATTGGTTGAACGTCAATGAACTTGAATTACCCTCCGGCGTTTCCGAACCGCCTTCTTCCGGCGTGCTCTTTGCCTCGTCAAATGAACTTCCGACAGACATCGCCTGTTCCCCGCTCATCATGGTGTCTATGGTTTCAGCCTCCGTATTCATACCCGAAAGATCAAGTATCGGACGTATGACCGGCTGAATAATGAGTCCATTTTGAACCATGTCATACAGCTCCGCAAGCATATCCCATACTGTTCCGAGTGCCGAATCATCAGCCTCTTCTACCTCAAAGTCTATAGGGACAGCATCAGTCATTTTTCCCGAAAGTCCCGCCATTTCGTCAGTAAAACCACTGCATAATCCCTTAGCGAGATTTGCACCGATCTCATCACGAAATCTCCTTGACGGGGAGTGAATATCAAATACAGCCTTTATAAACTCGATGATAGACTCCGAAGACTGACCTATCTGACTTAACGAGTTTTCGGTCTCTTCGCTGAATCCGAGTGCCAGTCCCTTGACGATGTTTACACCGATAGCCGTTGCACTCTCGGGGAGCGAGTTAAGCTCATTTATGATACCGCTGACATAATCCTCTGTGGCAGTCTTCAGCTCTCCTCCATAAAGAGTGTTAGCTAGCTTGTCGTTAGCGTCAGTATACTTGTCCCAGTTTTTCTGAACGTTTTTAAGTTCATCATCGGTAAGACCGTTCAGATATTCAACAGTAGCAAATCCCTTTTCACGGTCCATAGAACCGATGGCATCAATAAGATCAGAACTGATCTCGACACCTTCTCTGTTCATGAGCTTATCAAGAGCGTCATTGTAATCATTGATCGCTTTTGTCGATGTCACTATCTTATTTGTGAATTCAACACCGATTATCTCATCATCCTTGGTTCCGTCTTTCTTGTACTGTTTCTGATAGTCTTCGTGTGATTTCTTCAGATCGTCGATCTGCTTCTGATACCGCTTTGCCTGATAGCTCTCTTCGCCATACAGTTTGACAGCCTTTTCATGCTGTTCGTTAAGCGATTCGAGCTTCTTTTCGTATTCCTCCGTCTCCTGGTCGTAAACATCCTTGTTGGTCGTATAGGTTATCATCTCATCGATCGAACCTGTCATCTTCGATGAGAACTTATCGATCTTCTTTTGAATGTCTTCGATCTTCTTCTCGAATTCTTTTGTGCGGTTTTCAAGACTCTTGGAAACGACCTCTTCCATCTTGCCCTGCGCATACTTGTAAAGATCGACCTCAGCCGCCTTGTACTTCTTAAGTATCTTCAGATACTCTTCATCATACTTAGCCTGCTTTATCTTTCCGTCCTTGTATTTTTCAAGTAAAGCATCGTATTCTTTCTTTGCCAAAGGCAGTGTCTTCTCGATCGCATACTTGGCAACATTAGCCTGAATACTGCTGTATTTCGTAAGAAGAGCTGTGTACTGCTTATCGTAATCAGCCTGCTTGAGCTTGCCATTCTTGTAGTTTTCAAGCATCGCATCGAATTCTTTCTTTGCCGCAGTAAGCGCTTTATTTGCATCTTTGCCAAGTTCTGTGAAACTGTAATCGGAAGCAGAGGTCAGCGAACTTAAGTCAAAGTCAAACTTTCCGCCAAGAAGCTTGTCCATATCAATATTTCCACTCAGTATAGAGCCGAGATTATCACCGGAAAGCTTGTCAGCAAACCCTTTGAATCTGTCGACCACATCGTTTCCGAATGATGATATGTTTGCAAGCAAGCCGTCTTTTCCGGTTGAAATGCTGTCCTTGAATGACTGGATGATCCCCTTGCCTGTTCCGGCTCCGTCAGCAGATGACATGAAATTCATCTTCATACGTTCGCCCACTGTAACAACACTGTCAACAACATCGTTCAGCCCGCCGTCAACGCCCTTGACAATACCTTGGTCAATGTAACTGCCGTATTCTTCATAATCTCTCGACGGCGAATGGATATCATTCGCTTCTCGGAATGTCTTCTGCATTGTGTCCGAAAGCGTTATCATCGCCGTCTTGACAAACGGCGTAGACGAATCAATACCTTTCACAAGCCCCTGAACAATGTAATATCCCGAATTCATGAACTGATCGCTTACCGTCTTCTCGGATTTCTTCATATCGTCAACAAGTTCCGAAGAGATCGTGCCGACCGTGTCAGCCATCGACTGTGTGAGTTCACTCTTCTTGGAATTCACTCCGTTAATAAACAAAACAACAAGATCGATTCCCGCCATTTTGATTTTCTCGGACGCTCCCTTGAACTGCTCAACAAAATTGTCAATACTTATCGACCCAAGTTCAGCAACTCCGTTTTTAAGAGCAGTAATTCCCGAATCGTCGAGTCCTGAAGCCTTTTCAAGTATCTGCACAAGGCTCAGAAGATTGTTTGCCGATGCAGAAAGCTCGCCGAGATCGACCTTGGACATCGACTTGTTAAAATCAACAACCGCCTCACCAAGAATCTTCAGCGATTTCTTAAAACTGCTGAGGGCTGTCACATCGGTCTTACCCATCTCACTCTCGAATACAATGTTGAACAGTGCATGAATAGCCGCTGTCGCCATATTCATTGAAGATACATCGATCTCTGATGACTTCTTTGCATATTCAACAAGTGTGTCGGCAAAATCAACAAGCCCCTCACCGAACTTTGTCCATGTGTTGTCACCCGTGAACCACGATACCATACCGCCGCTGTTAGGCATTGTATTAAGAAGATCGTTAAGCTTTGAAGCTGCCGTAATGGAATTGTCCATTGCCGATAACGATGATTCGTCAAGCTGCGAAACCCGCAAAGCATACCGCACCATCGCAGCACCAAAGCTTACAAGCCCGTCGGCAAATGTCGACCAGGTGTTATCTCCGGCAACAACAGCTAACCAACCTCCGCTGTTGGGCATTGCCTTAAGAAGCTCATTAAGCTTTGAAGCAGCATCGACCGAAACGCCGATAGCCGTTACATCAGATTTACTCAACAAACTAACAGCTTTTCCATAGCTGACCAATACCGTTCCGAACTGTGAAAGTCCGTCACCGAATGTCGACCACGTGTTGTCACCCATAACCGTAGCCAGCCAACCTCCGCTGTTCGGCATGGATTTAAGGAGATCACTCAGCAGCTTAGCCGCCTCTACCGATGTCCCGATAGCTGAAATATCAGATTCTCCGAGAGTCGAAACCGCTTTGCTGTAAGTAACGAGTGTAACGCCGAATTGCGTAAGCCCATCTCCGAATGTCGACCAAGTGTTGTCACCTATAACTACAGCGAGCCAGCCGCCGCTGTTTGGAACCGCATCAAGCAGATCAGCCAAAGCCTTTGCTGCCTCTGCAGAACCCTTTATAGCCGCTATATCCTTATCGCTCAATAATGTTGCGACCTTAGCATATTCTATAAGCGTGTTTCCGAAACCGCAAAGATTCTTGCCCAGACTTCCATTGAGAGTATTTGTTCCAAGACCTAAGAAATTCATAAGTCCCGATACAAGCTCGCCCGCCGTAAGAAGCAGCACAGCGCCAACAAGCGACGCAACACTCTTTAACGTTTCTCCGTCAACATTCTGTACATCTTCGAGAAAAGGCTTAAGATTCTCGGTAAAATCAGACATATACTGACCTATCGCAGGAAGTCCCGAGCATAGTCCTGCAAATGCTCCGCCCAATAAAGCACCAAATGCTTCGCCGACTTTCTCGAATACTACGATAACCAGGTCGAGCGTACTCTCAACATCAGCACCGTAAGTATTGATGAAGTTGAAAATCTCACCCAACCCCATAAGTCCGACCGAAAGAATCCCCGCAACAACGACCAATCCTGCGGCACCTTCCGCTGCACCGGCAATTGAACCGCCGAGTTTTGAGAGAATAGCCGTTGCCCCCGAAAGAGCCAGCACAAGCGTAGACAAAGCAATTGCATTCTCAATGGAAACTCCGAAACCTTGATTTTCAAGCCAGCCAAGAACTAATGATAATCCGGAAACAACCAATGCAATTTCGCCTAAAGCTAATACAGCTTTACCCGACGGTGCTTGCATCTTGCCTATAATCGCAAACGCCGCCGAAAGCGAAACCATCAACAGCGACATAGCCCCCGCTGCTTTAAGAGCCGCACTCGTATCCGTGAAACTTGCAAGCAGCCCGATCACAGTACCGAGTACCGCAACCGCACCGGTTATCGCAAGTATGGTCTTCATGCTTCCCGTCGCAAGCTTGCTTACACCTGTAAGTAAAGTAAACATCGCTATGACAGCACCTATTGCAATAGCGGCATTTTGAATTCCTTCGGTTGGAAGACACGCAAGAACACCTATTGCTACCGACATAACACCAATAGCTGATACAAGCGCTATTATCGTTCCCTTGCAATCAGTCGCAAGCTTGCTTATTCCAACGAGAACCGCAAACATTGCTTCAAGACTCGCTATCGTCACCAGTGCCTGAGTCAATCCCTCCGAATTGTTCTTGGCAATAAGACTGAGACCGAACATTACACCTGCAAGTATCGCAATAGCTCCTGACATAAGCAGCAGCATCGCTCCCGCCTTTACAGCGTGTTCACCGGCAAATTTGCTCAATGCAACAATTCCGCCGAATATAGCGAGCATAAGACTTATTGTACCTATGGAACGACCGATAGTGGTACTGTCTATCTTTGCTATTACCTTGAAAGCCTGCGCAAGAACTATCATAGCCGCCGACATAAGCAGTACAGCCGCTCCGCCCTGTTTCGCATATTGTCCGGCGTTTTTTGTCGCCTTCATAAGAACGATGAATACACCTACAACCGCCGCGATCTTAAGAAGGCTTGAACTTAACTCACGAACATCAAACTTGCTTATCACTTTGAGAGTGTTTACAAGCATTCCTATAGCTGTTGCGGCAGCCATTATAGCAGCAGCCTCGCCGATCTTCATGTTTCTGCATGACGCGCAGAGTATTACCAGCGCAATAACAATTCCGTTAAGTTCTGCAATGTTTAAAGCAATATTTTGATTTTCAAGTGTAATTTCAGACAAACGTTTTAAAGCCTCAATAAGTATCAGCACGGCTGCAGCCATACCAATAACTGAAAGTGCTCCGTTTTTTAGATTGGGCGCAAATTTTGAAAGTATGACTGCGACCGCTCCAAGTTCACCAATAAGTATAGTCAGCGTTTCCATGTTGGTAGCAGCACTGTCATACCCTATTTCATCAAGCTTCTTAAGTGCGCTTACAAGAATAAGTATAGCTCCCGCAAATGCAATAAGAGTTACCGACGAACCATTTATAGTTGTTGCTTTCGGGAGCAGTGTCAATACAGCCGAAAGAGCCGCAAATCCCGCTGCCAAAGCACCAAGCACGGCAACCGAAGTCCAAAGCCTATCCGGATTAATGACCGAAATAAGTGCAAGTGACCCCGCAAGTATCGCAATTGACTCCGCATATCGAAGTATGGACTTTGACTTTGTTTCCTTGGTGTATGCGTCAAGCGCACCCGAAATGCTTCCGAGAACCTCCTGAATACTTTCACTTATTCCCCCGAGTTTGTCAAATACGCCGCCAATGACCTTTGCAAATTTTATCAGTGCCGCTCCAAACCCAACAGTAATAAACCCACCGACAGCTATACTGCCGTATTTCTTGGCAACATCGTCAATAAAATTAAAAATATTTGTTTTTAATTCGCCAAGTACCCCAACTGTCTGGTCAAAGTATTTTCTGATACCCGCTGTGAACTTCGATAATGTTTCTTTGAGTGTTCCGAGCCCATTATCAAAGTCGAAGAAATAACCGAGTACATTATCACGAAAATCCTTAAGAATCGCTCCTATATTATCAAGCGATATCGAATCCATCGCTTTGATGCGTTCGATAAATTCGTTTATCTTTTTCGCTCCGCCCGCGAAATAATCCTGAAATCCTTTAAGAACGTCAGCAAGAACTGCTTTGAATTCCGTCAGCTTCTGCTGGACTTCAGGCAGCGCAAGAAATGCCTCTGTCCATTCTTTCACCTTGATGCATGCAGTAGATATCCACCCTATGACGGTTTCAATCCCGTCTATGACTTTGTTGTTTTCAAATAAAAAGTCACGAAATGCAACTATGGCATCGCCTACCGACGACGTAAGATCAAGAACATTAACATCAACAAGTCCCAGTACATTTGCGATCACCCTGAAAGCTACCGTGAATGCTCCGCCAACGACTGTTCGTATAATGTCAATAAGCGCAAATAATCCTTTGAATGTACGCTTTAACTTGTCTGCCGTTTCATCATCAACAAGAAGATATTCCGAAAGCTTGTGAATACTTTCACATAAAGCATATACCTGCTCACTCGTTGTCGGAGGAAAAATATCACCCCAAGCCTCTTTTACCGAGTTGATGACCGCCATAAGACCCTTTAGTGCATTTCGTACACTGTCTATGAGCAGTTCTCTTCCGCTCGGTCTGTCCAGCCTTGCAATAAGCTCATTTATCGGAGTACCCGTTTTTACGGCTTCAGTCTGGAGCTGACGAAGTTTCTGTACCTGTTCGTCTGTAAACCCGATGTTACTGAGTTCAGCATCGGAAAGTTCTCCGATTGCCTTTGTCATTTCTTCTGCCGATAAACTGCAGTCTGACCATGTCTTGCCGTTTCGCTCCCATATATAATTAACAAGCTTCTGAACCTTTATGGAATCGTAACCCGCATCAGTAAGCGCCTTTACACGATCTGCACCGTTTCCGAAATCGCCTCTGATAACACGCCGTACAACGTCCCCGAGGTTTGTAACACTGTCCGCAAGTCCGTCAGCGGAATCAGATGCACTGTCAACATTACCTATGAATTTTCCAATGGTTTCGGAAATAAGATCACCGTTCAGCCAACCACGTTTGAGTGTCTTGACAAATGACCCGTCTTCTTCGATCATCTTGTCGATCGCAATACCGTGTTTTCTCGCAACTTCAATAAGCTTGTCCTGAAAAGTGTCCAGCGGTATTCCCGCATCTTCAATTTTCTTACTGAGCTGATCCCATGCAGGTGACATTGCCGCTTCAAGAAGATCATTTCTTGCATCCGATGACTTGTTTATAAGGTCACTGAAGAAATCCGATGCTTCTGTGAAAAGCTCTTTCGCCTCTCCGAAGTCGCCTATGATTATCTCCCATGTCTGAGTCCAACCCGACTGCGCCGCCTCTTTGAGCGTGTCCATAAGCTGCGTAAACGTCTTGACCTTTGTTGCCGCATCTTCCGCTGTGTCAGCCATCGTAAGAATGTCAAGTGCATCCTGCTTGGAGATCTTGCCTGTCTTAGCCATCGACTCGGCTAACTCGTCATAAGTCTTGCTTCCGTCTTCTGCGGATGCCACCATTTCCTGAGTCGCCTTGACCTGATCAAGCGAAACACCCGTCAGATTAGCCAGATATTCAGCCGCACCGCTCTTGGTCATCTTACTTAACGTTTCTGTAAGTATATCAGCCGTTATCCAACCTTTTTTGAGTGTTTCTCTGAACGAGCCTTCTTCCTTTATCATTTCATCAACGCAGACACCGTGTACCTCAGCGGTTTTCTTTAAAGCGTCCTGAAATACCTGACCACCCATGCCTGCATTTACAACGGAGTTCCAGTCCTGGAGTTTCAGTGCTCCCGCCGCCAATGCCTGCGAAAGCTGGTACATCGCCGTGGAAGCCTGCTGTGCATTTGAACCCGATACAGCCGCAAGGTTTGCAATACCCTGAATAGCCGATGTCGATTCTTTCAGTCCAACACCCGCCGCCGTAAATGTACCGATATTTCTCGTCATCTGCGTGAAGTTGTAAATCGTAAGGTCAGCGTAATGATTGAGTTCATCAAGTGCCTCGTTTACTTCTTCAAGTGTCGTTCCCTTGCTCGATGTGTTTGCAAGAATGGTCTGAACCGCATTTATCTGTGTTTCATATTCCTCGAAGCCCGACTTTATGGGGTCGATCGTAAATGCCTCAACAAGTTTCTTGCCGGTGTTCATTGCTGTGTCGGTAATGTTCATCAACACCCTCGCCGCCATTATGCCGAGTGCGTCAAATTTTACACTTACCTCCTCAGCAGCCTTTCCGAGCGGAGAAAGGTCTGTTTTCTGGACAGTCTTGTTTAATTCGTTCAGTTCATCATTTGTCTTCTTGAAGCCAAGTTTTTCTTTGAGCTTGTCAAGCGTTGACATACTCTTCTGAGCGTTTGCCTCAAACTGTTTGTTGTCAAACCTTAACTGAACGACCTTTTCGTCAACATTATCACTCATTATTTACTGACCTCCTCCCATGCTTCTTTAGCTATCTTCTCAAATACCGGACGAATCGCCGGATCTATGTAATCGATACCCTGTACCCAACCGCCGTTCCTTGTGGCGTGTCCATTCTGTAAAACGACTGCAATAGGAACTCCATTTTGAATATTCGAGTTGCAGTATCGTATCTCCGAACGACCTTTATCACATACGATCTCATAGTACCATGATGCAGCCGTAAGCCCCGTGTCCTTTGGCGTAGCCGCCTTTAACGCATCAAGTCCCGCTTTTGCGTATTTTTCAAGATATTTCTTAAGCGTCGGATCAACAGGACGCTTAAGGAATGCCTCTATCCCCCCGAAACTGCCTCTTTGTGTAAGCTGTACCATCCCTATACCTCCCGGGATCAGCCCTTACTGTGCAGTGCTGCACGTCTTTTTGCGTTTAGCTCTGCGTTATGCCGCATTACCTCTTCCGGCGACATCTTCTTCTGCGGCCGTCCCTCAATATTTGCAACCTCGATCAGTGTCAATAATCTCGAAAGATGCCATTTCTGACACTCAAAAGGTATGTGAAGCACCGTCATCCAGTAGTAAATAAGCTCTGAAGTTATCTGCTTATTTCCCGATGCCCCACTCATCCTTTTTCTTATCTGCGTGGCGGTCATAGGGTCATTGATGTATTTGTCAATGTCCTTCATGTTAGCCGCTGTAAGCGCAATATAAACATTCGGGTCAACATTCTGCGTAAGTGTCATACAGCGAACATAATCTATCGACTCCTCATTAGTCTTTCCCTTCTTGGAAAGGAACGGCTTGTGGTGTTTGGACTCCCATTTTGAAATTGAAACAAGAGAATGCTCAAGCTGAAGCTCCTGCTCTTTTACAGGTATAAAACATTCTCTCGATTCATCCCATAATGTAGCCGCCGGAACTGTTATCTTAAGCATTCTCATTATCTCCTTTACTTATTGAGTTCGATTACCTTGGGTTCGGCCTTGCTTGCAATGCTTTTTGCAGCATCTGTGGGAATAATGCCGTTTACGAATTCAGCAGCCTTTTCAGCGTTGGTAGCAAGCTCCATAAAAAGCTGCGAATAGGCCTCTGTCTGAGTGAAGCCGATGTAAAGCGGAACACCTGCATCATTTACCTTTACAAATCTTCTGCCGTCATCACTCTTTTCACCGTATGATCTGTTGATAAGATCCTTGAAGATCTTAATAAGCTCGGGCGCTTTCTGTGTCTTGGTGATCCTGTCTATCTTTTCAGCAAGTCCGCCATCGACGCTCATTTCCATCTCCATGAGCTCAGCCGCAGTGAGATTGAAAAGAAAATCTTCGGTTCTTTCATTGCCGTTATAGTCATTGTAAGTAATTGTTTTTGTTATCATAGTGAATAACTCCTTTCAAAAATAAAAGGGGGAGAAAACAGCTCTCCCCCGATATGGTGTTAAAAAAGAATACAGTCCTTATATAGTGCTTATACGGCGCTTATCAAACGTTGCCGTCCTGTGCGACATTGCCGATGAGTTTAATAACTTCTTCCGGAAGAGGAAGCTTGGGGTTGGTTTCGTCGCCGTCCTTACCGTAGATAACGTCTTCAAGTTCCTTGAGCTTAGCCGCATCGACCTTAGTGCTGTCCACTTTAAGATGTGCAGTAGGCTTTGCACCCGGAACATCGACCGGCGTGGTGTTGATAGACCACGACATTTCACCTGCTTCTGCGCTTTCGTTTACAGTATTGTATGACTTTGAAGACGGTGAAGCGAGCGCACCGTAAACAAGGTGAAGAGTGTAGCCGTAGTCGGTGCTCTTTGTGTCGTTGCCCTTAAGGGTCTTGTATGCAAGACCGAACGTCTTGCGAGCCTGCTGACCTGCAAATACACCCGGAGCGATCTCCTTTGAACCATCGCATTCCGCAAACGCATCCGGATATGTGTATGCACCGAGAGTAGCAGCAAACTTTTCAGCACTCATAAGATTGAGATACTGTTTATTGTTTGCATAAACCGCCGTAGCTTCACCGCCCGATGGACTTTCTTCAACCTTGGTAACTCCGTTCCACGGCACACCGTTCTCATACTTGCCTGTCTTTTCCGTTACAGGAAAAAGCGCGCACTGTTCGACACCGGTCTCATACGTTCTTTCACCGATCTGATCCCATTTCATCTTTGGCATGATAAATTCCTCCTTATTGGGTTTATAAAATTAAAAAAGAGCCGATACCGATTAAGGTACCGACTCACTAAAAAACATTACATTAACTGATTATAATCACATTAATCCATATATGATCGTGACTACTGTTATAAGTACACATATACCCATGATTATCCCGAATGCCCACAGATCCTCTCGATTCTTCTTCTGTCTCAATTCTTCAGCATAACGTTCCTTCTCAAGCTCAAAGTCATTAGCCTGCTTTTCTCTTGCAAGGACTGTCTTACTCTTTATGCGCTCGATCTTGACATCATCACTTTCTTCGACCAGCTCCCTCGAGCCACAGTAAGGACAAGCTACTATCTGTTGTTCATCATCGTAGTCCATAACACTTCCGCAGTGCTGGCATACAAGATGTATGGCGCTTTGACAGTCAGTATTGACCTTCGTACCGCATTTGCTGCAGAAAGCATCTCCGTCCGAAAGCTTGTTTCCGCATTTGGAACAAAACATAACGATCCCTCCGTAATTATCCTTTTCGTAATTATACCACATTTCGGCATATCTGTCCATAATCTTCGACAAATATTTTCAAACGTGTACAGTAAAAGGGACATCACTTATGAAGTTTTTTCGTCAACAGCGACCCTGAAAACATCGTGGTTCAGATTATCAGCAATGTAATGCTTTATATACTTGCATCTCGGCAGCATCGACATCTTCTTCACAGCCTCACTGTCAGGATCACCGTCAACAACAATGACCCTGTAAAGGCATTTCTGTAAGTATATCGTATTGCCGCTGAAAATATTTTCAATACTCTCCAGATCGTAAACGATCGCGGGGTATTTCATTCGTATCGACTCAGGGGGCTGATAGTACACATTTTTTGTCCCGAGTATTCTGCATAGCTCGGAGTGCAGTTCAAGCCTGCTCTGCATTGTAAACACCCCCTAAGGTCAATACAAGTCTCGGGGGCTTTACATCAACGGACTTTACTTTCCATTTCGCCCCCATAAACTTAACATAGCGTATCGAAAAGAAATTATTGTTGGCATAAGCATCAGCAACGATACTTATCTCGTTCGAGATGTTAATATCATCATTGACGTTTCCGGAATCTTCGAGTTTCCGTGTGTTCCTGCCAATGTCGCCCTTGTACCGACGTTCAGTAATAACTTCCCTCCATACACCCGGGGCTGTTTCAGCCGTTTCCGCAAACCCTATGATGCCGCAAAACTTTGCCATTTTGAATTTTCTCCCGTATTATATAGTGCCGTCTTCGGAAGAGTCGGAAGAACCCGAAGCAGGTGTAACGTCCTCTTCAAGAGCAATAGCAGAGTAAACTCTTGTGAGCGCACCGGAAAGTCTTGTTTCGATGAGATATTTTTCCTGATTGAAGTCAATGTCAAACTGCTGGAAACGGGTGATCTCGCCGCCCTTTACAGAACCGATCTGGTAGTCAGCAAGGTTTACGAAGATACCGAGAAGCTTCTTTACCTTCTGATCGGTCGTCTTTCTCGTCTTGCCCTCAAACTGTTCAACGGTATAAATGTTGCTCACGTTGAGTGCGGCAGCAAGGTCGGACTTGCTATCATAAATTCGTCTGCCGTTCATATCTCTTGCAAGAAGCATCACGTTAAGAAGATGCGGTGTGCAGAAGAAGTCAAGATTGCCCGAACCCTTGTACTGTTCTCTTGCATAAAGTGACGAGCTTACAATGGCTTCAGCATAAACATAGTTGTCACCGAAGTTTGCGCCCGTGTTTGTACCATTGAGTTCAGCCTTTGCAGCGGCAATGTCAACATCAGTGTGAATCGTGTACAGTTCATCATCATGCCAGATCGATCTGATATGTGCCTCTTCGATCTTGTCCTGATCACCATCTTCACGGCCGTCACCGATCATAACCGCGGTTGCAACTTCTTCATTGAGATTGAGCTTCATGATGCCGTACTGGTATTCAACAACATCGAAATCGGTAATGTCAAGAATGTCATCACGGTTGAGAGCGTCCTTTCTGTAAACAGTCTGAGGGTCAGTAGTTCTCGAAAGCAGCTTGAAGTTTGGTGTTTCCTTCTTCTTTTTGCCCTTCTTGTAGCCGTATGCCCTGAGCTTTGCATCTCTGATGTCAGCCTGCCTTGTACGGATCCTTGCGATAGGACTCTTGTGTGCCTTAGTCATGACCGCCGAGATCCAGCCCTGATCGGTCGTGAGCAGTTCGGGTGCACCCTTCTTGATATCCTCGTAATCGGGGAAGAGTGATTCGATATTGTCGATACCGTGTGCAAGAGTGTCATTCTCTTCAGCATAAATGCCGATAGCAGCCTGAAGACTGCCGACACCGTTGGTCTTTGCAAGCTTTACGATCGCTTCGCCGTCAGCGTGCGAAAGAACGTCATTCTGTACGTCATCATTTTCAAAAAGATTGTGCTTCATACTTTTCTCTCCTTCTTTCTCATTGGTTTCTTCATCATCTTTTTTACTTTCAAGAGCGGCTCCGACGATCGCATAAACCGCTGTCTTCTGCTTCTCATTGAGAGTATCGAAGATGTCTTTTACTGTTTCTTCGCCCTCTTCAGGCTTGTCATTGGGTTTTTCCGCCTGTTTTTCAGGCTCTTTCTTTTCGTTGTCCATGTTATCCTCCTCTTTTTTATTATCATCGCCGTGACAAAGAACTATCTCCTCGTCCGTATAAATGACCGCATCTTCATCGGACATCTCACTATGTTCAATAGCAAGTGTTTCGATGAAAGCCCCGGGATTTGCCCCCGCAAGCACAAGGCTCACTTCCTTTATGTCACCATGAATGACATTTCCGCCCTGCTGTCTGAGACCGTTGGCAAAAATAGAAAGAGCCGAAATGTCACCGCTCTCAACAAGGAGCTTGGCATTACGACCCTGTTCTGTGTCATTGAATTTTCCGTAAGCATAAACGCCATCGGGTTTGTTTTCAAGAAGTGCATGCCCGAGAACATTATCCGCCGTGTCATGACGGTGATTCCATACGATCGGAACCGTATGACCATCGTTTTCCTTGAATGCATCTCTCATGATAGTTCTTCCGTCCGAGCATCGAAGATCGTTTCTTGTCGCCCAGCCGGAGAAATCATACTTCTCCATTTTGATTTTCCTCCTCTTCGTTTGTATTGCTATCTCCGCCGCTGTCATCAGGGTGTGAGATGTTTTTATTCTTCAGCTTGTCCGCGTCGGGATCATTAGACGGTTTAAGACCTATCTTCTGCCTTATTTCATTGCTTGACATTATCTCATTTCTGGTAAGCTTGTCTGCAAGCTCGGAAAGCTCAGAAAGAGGAACAAGACTGAATGGATCTCTGAAATACATTATCGACTGTTTCCGTGTGCGAGCCGTCTTTGAAAGAAATGTTCGTTTCAGACTGTCAACGATAGCTGAAATTATCGGCTCACAGGTTCTGGCATAGTAATTAGTCATCGCTTTGTCATCAGCAGTACCGTCAAGAACACTTTGATTGATACCTAACTGGCTGTATAGCATACTCGTCAGATATTCGATCTGATTCATCAGGTTGTTTTCGACCGGGCGATTGAGCTGGGTGATATGCTCTGTGCCATCGGTATAAGCAATACCGTATTTTGAACCTGTCAGCTGCCGTTCGATCTCCGCTCGGCGCTCTTCAGCCTGCTTTTTCCGTGCGTCTGACTTCACCACATACGGAAGCTGAATGATAAGATCAAGCTTTCCGCTTCCGCTCTGTTCATCTATTGCATCAAGAAGAACAAGCTTTCGTATAAGCCTCTGCATTGTTGAGTTAGGCTCGTTTACGACAGAATATAAAGGATTTTCGACTATGGCGACATTGCTTTTTGCCATAAGAACATCTCTTTTCTGTCCGGTCCGGTCGTCATAGACCCTGACTCTGACATGACGGGGATACCAGTCTATTATCTGTCCTGTCCTCATTGAAAGAACATCATAGCCTTTGGTAATGTCCGGATCAATATCAGTGTCTATCGGAACTATGGCAACTACACCCTCATCAAGCATCGACAGTACAACATCCTGAATAAAGGAACGTCCGCTCTCATCGATGTTTGCCTCGAAGCTTAAACAGTTGTCCAACCCCGAATTTATGAATGATACAAAGTTTCCGTCATCATCGGTGTAAACGTGACGTATCTTTATAGCCGCAATGTCCATAGCTATGCGGTTGTAAACCGATGTGACTATCGAGCGCTCATTCCGACAGGATAATCGTACACGGTCAGGTCTGTATGAGTATGAAGAACCTATATCGCGATACTGTATCTGCTGATTGCCGTTAAAGGCGTTCCAAGCGTGTCTGAGCCTTTCGCCAAAAGAATTTCCCATTTTGATTTCTCACCGCCTTTCCTTAAATTTAGGCATAAAAAAAAGAACCGCCGAAGCGGTTCTTGATTGTTTGACATCTGATTTAATTATTCAGATACTTCAATGTATTTTATTTTGTTTTCATCAAAAGCTGTGATCAGCTGTAAATAAGCCTTTGCAGAAGCGTTATCATCTGTGATCTTTACAGTATAATTCGGTACGTCCTCTTCGAGTATTTTTATAAGTGTGTCAATATTGTCAAGATCATATATGTCACTGTTGAATATGTATGAATTCTCGTGAACTGTAATATCAACATATTCCATATTCATCGTCGTCATTGTGCTTGTTGTTTCAGACACAGTAGCCATTGCCTGCTGTGCATTTTCTCCGCTTTCTGAACCGGAACCCTTGCCACCGCCAAAACCAAAGCCAAATGATTTACATGAAACGAACACAACCAACGCAACTACCAGTAATAGCACTATACTCAGCAACGCTTTTCCGGTCATTTTATTCTTCTTTGTTTTGTTTTTCATGATTCTATTCCTCCATATATGATAAATCGGTTATTGAAACAAACATATATTGGTAACTGTGTTCATTTTGAAGCGACAGTATAGCGTTATCGATGTTCCGTTTAGCTTTATTTGAGCCTGGTTCAGATGAATCAAACATTATATCACATAAAAACGCATCATCAGACAAATAACCACATGATACGATTGTGTTATCAATTTCATTGGCAATTTCCAATGGGTCAAGTTTTCTTATATCAGCAACACACCCGATCTTCGTGTATGTTTGTTCTCCGTTTTCAACCTTTGCAGAATTTATCACAAGACTCCAATTTTCACTATCCCGTATTAACCAAAGTTTGAGCCGGAGCGCTCTATTAAACTCACTATTGCCATTGATGATAACCGATTCAGCCATAGCATTGGCGTTTTGTAATCGCTCCATTTCAGATTCAGCTTGCTCTTTCGCCTTTTTAGCAGTTTCCAATTCAGCATTTGCTTCCAATGTACGAATTTCAGCGCTGCTTTTTGCTGCTTCAGCTTGTGAAATTGCATCTGCCGCATCAAACTGCGTAAAAATAACAAAGAAAAACAGAATGAGCATCACAACATCAAGAAGCGATGTGAAATCAAGAATTATTTCCCTTTTATTTCTCATAATGACTTGCCCACATTTAGAGCTTTGCGTGCCTTGTCTATCTGATTTTCAATAAACGGCTGTGCAAAAGCATTGATAGTTTTAAAAAACACCGAAAATATGATTCCGAGCGCCGTAGATGTCAATGCCAGAAAAAACTCTGATTTAATACCGTCCATGTCACCGCCTGCTTCAAAAACTCCGCCAAGTTCTATGAGAGATTTTACGGTTCCAAACATTCCAAGCAGAGGGAACAGTGAAACAATTGTTATAAACAATGTGTATATCACGTCCAAAAAGTAATATGTAAATACTTTCAGTTCATCAGTACCTCTTTTAAAATGTTTATTTACACCGTGCGCAACTATAATAGAACCAACCCAAAGTATAAATGCTGCAACAGCAAATACGACTATGTAAAAATTGTCAATCATGCTTTCCTTTATTGTAACCAAAAACGACATATCAAACACCTCATTATTAGTTTCAGTTTAACTATATCACAGTTGTCTGAAAATGTCAAGTCTTGGTGAATTCATTCAAACATATCCTTGTTATGCTTAAACGCCACATAAGCATCAAGCATAGCCGCAACCGAGTCGATCTTTTCCTCATACCGCTTCTTAAGAAGTTTTCTGTTTCCATTCGTGTCCTGAATGGTTATACAGTTTCCCATTGTGAACGTCATCATATCTTCATCGAAAACAAGCTTGCGTTCCTCTGCAAGTATTTTCAGCTCACCGAGCGGAACACTCTCTGTCTTCGCTCCCTGAATGACCTTTTCAAGCCCGAACGAACTGTTTTCGGTTTCCCACCTCGAAACAAATTCCTTTGCGTTGTATGGGTCAAAGCCGAAACAGCGTACATCGTAGCCTCTTTCAAGAATGTGACTGTCAATGTCATCATAAACTTCCATCATGTCAATGACAGCCCCCTCAAGCACGATAAGAGTACCCTCATTCATAAACTGTTCGTACTTAAATCGTACCGCCGCAGGCAGTTTTGCAAATGTATGTGACGAAATATAGTTTCTCGTCTTCACACCGAAAGCTCCCGCAGGAAGAGGAAATAAAAATGTGAAAGCACAAAAGTCATCACCCTGTGAAAAGTCAGCGCCCATTGCACAAGGCATATTCCAGAAATCTCTCCGCTTGTGCGGCAAAGTTTCTTCGTATGTGAAATAATAGGTGTAACCCTCCATAGGGATACCGAATCTCTTTGCAAGAATATCATTTCTCGCAGCAGGCGCTTTCTCCGCTCGCTCAACTGCAAGCTGATAGGTTTCATAGCTTACGGTCTTTCCGATATTCGGACTTGCCTTCATCCACATCTCGGGCTCATTGACCTCTTTGATGTCGTCAAGCTTGTACCACCATATCGAAACATGCGGGTTGACATATTCTCCTTTGAGAATGTCCATCAGCTCCATTTTGATCGTGTCACCTGCTCCGTTACGGACTGTACCCTCCGAACTGATAGCCACTATCAGATAATCGTTCACCTTGGAAGAACCCTGCTCAATAGCGCCTACAACATCTTCACGAATGTCGCAGGAAAGCCATTCATCGACCGTGGCAACCTTGTCACGGCGTCCCTGCAGCTTTTCAATGCTCATCGGACGTACTTCAAGCAATGATCCTGTCAGGAAGTTCTCAATACCCTTCTTGGTCGAGGTCAGCTTCACTCTGTTCGCCCTTGAGCCTGTCGTGTTGTTTATAGACCCCTCCGTCAGAAACTTGAACAGCGGTCCTCTCGACCTTGTAATGGCCGTCCTCATCGCCGAAAGCACTTCCTCCGCCTGCGGCATAGTCGGGGCAACCGTTACCTGTTGCGTGGTCGACGTGTCAACATTCAGAAAGTAATTCTGTATGCACGATGCATAAACAGTCTTCGCAGTTCCTCGCGATACAATAAGATATTGCTTGTTGCGAAGCCTGTGTTTCTCCTGCTTGCGAACATAATGTCCGCCATGACCATCGGGATTCGGCTCATATACGCTCTTTTCGACAAAGTAGTACCAGCCGAAAATATCTTCCGCCCATAGCTTGAAACTGTCCAGCAGTTCAAGATCAGAACCGTCTGTCAGTGTAAGCTCATTCTCACAGAAAGCGATGAACCCCTCAACCGCCTGATCGTCATAGTAAATACCCGGATTGGCTATAAGATCGTCAATGAGATTCATCTGCATCGAAACCTCTCTGCAAACAGGTATCTCACCTCTTAATACGGCATCTCTGAACGCGCCGTAATACTTTGGAACGGCAGTATTCGATAATGCCATATAAAAAGACCTCCATGAATCAATTACTTCTTCTTAGCCCCACCGTTAAAGATAGCCTCGCCAAATTCCTTGCGGTCAAACGTCTTCTGTAAAGCCGCTTTTCCGGCATAGGTCATCGCACCCGTAGTCATAGTCGTCAGCGCTTTCTTACCTGACTCTGTAAGTATCTCTTTGATAAACTTCTTTCCTGGATTAAGATCCTCGTCAACAAGGTCTTTAAACTGTTTTTCCAGCTTAAGACGTTCGATCTTGTCCTTGAGCGTCTTGTCGCTTAAAAGCTTGCGGTTCTTTGCCATACTGGAAAGTTCGTGCTTTCTCTTGGCATTTGACATATCGGCTCGCTCTTCCGAAGAGAGTTTTTGCTTTCGTCCAGCCGTTGTAAGTGTACCGTCCTTGTTCTGGTATCTTCTTACACCCCACTTCATTCCAAGAACACCATGATGCTGAAGTTCATTCTCCATTTTGATTTTCCTCCTTTTCCCTTCGTAAATTGTCAGCAATGACATAAAGCCGCCATTCGAGTTCGTTTGCGACTTTGTTCATCGCTTCAACAACAGCGGTTGCCTGTGGAGGGTCAAAGATCAGCCGCACCTTAGTGTAAACATACGTCCGCATCTGTGACCACCTTGGTTCGTCAGCCACAAAGTCGGACCACTTCTCTTCCGCACCCGAGATAACAAAGCCGTCCTCGCTGCCAACACCTATCTGTGTCAGCGTAGACAGCACTGTGTTGATGTGCATAATAAGCTCCGTGTCAAAGTCGGAACATTCACTGTCAACGCCTAAAGCTTTCTTTACCGATAAAAGTATGCTGTCCATATATACCTCCTCCCACAAAAATAAAAGAAAGAGAAACTGCGATCACTCACAACCTCTCTTTCCCAAAAGATGTATTCATTTGTAAAAACAAAAGAGAAAGAGCCGGCATGATACACGATCGTTTGGCTCGGCAATTGTCAAACCATGACCGGAATCACGCTCCTTACTTCCGCAAAAGCGGACAGAACTCTCTTTCTCCATAAAAGACCATGTTTTTTTCGCGTGGCAAATATAGTCACTTCCAAGGACAAGTGTCGTTTGGTCTTCGCTCAATATGCTTTCTGCCGACTTGGCTCTTGTCACCATAATGTATTGCATTATGCGTCTGAAATGACATAGTTATCAGAAATTCCGGATCAAGTAAATACTTGGTCCTTTCTTTTATGTCAGACATCGAAATAGGATTCATGTGATGAATGTATATCTTTCCGATGATGTCATAACCAACAACACCGAGATCGCAGCCAAGATCACGATTGATAACATAATCACGCATCTTTATCCATTCCGCCGAACGATAAAACTTCTGATTAAAAACTCTGTCAAACCCAAATGTCTCTGCTCCGACTTTTCCCGAAAGGTTCAGATAATCAAACCGCTCCTCGAAAGTCGGCAAAGTGGTAAGTTCGGAATATGTCCTAATCAGAGCTGCCATTGTAACGCCTCATTGCATCAAGCGCATTTGCATACAGTTCTTCAACTCGCTGAGCCGACTGCAATGCCTCCGTCTTTGCCCTAAGCAGTTCATTCTCCCGCTCCAGCTTCTCTTTTTCCAGTCGCTCCTTTGAAGAGCCGAGCTTCAAATAGTGGGTTATGACCTGCGAAGATGCAGTACCTTCCAAAAGCTGTTTCTCTGCGAGATTTACCGCCGCTGATATAAGCTGATTTTCTCTTGCCTCAGGAGTAAGAGCTGGTCTTGTCCGTGCACTATCTCCGGATGCCTTTACTTTACCCAACTATGTACCTCCTTTCACCTGACATTTTCCCACTATAAATATACTTTTGGTGTAGAATTCAAGCGAGGACATCCACTTTGTGAACCTGACATAAGCCGAAAGGAGAATTGCAAATGCCAAAAGCGGATCATTCCTCACCTGAACACTACACCAAAAATCCCTCCGGAGATTTTTTCAGGACCGGGGCGATAAGGGAGGGGGTGTATTTTTTATTTGCCCCTCCCGTGGTGGTCAGGCTGTTGTTTTAACTTTCTTGTAATTGTTCATGAAGTCGTATTTAATGATTTCATCGATTGCTCTTTCGATTTCACGAGCGTTTTCTTCATCAGACAATTGATCAGAAGTGTGAGCAATTCTGTCTAAATAGCCGCAAGAATTGTAACCTTTATCAATGTCAAAGTTATACCATTCATTAAATTGTGTGAATGGGTCAAACGGGTTGTCTTTGGTAGTAAGGGCACATATAGTCATTATTGTTTCACTCCTTTCAACTATCGCCGTTTAAGTATTTGGAAATTGTAGATGTGGACACGCCAAGTGCTTTAGCTATTTCGGCATTGGTGTAACCCATGCTTGACATGGATTTGATCTTGTTCTGCTTTGCAACAGTAAGCTTTGCTTTTGTCTTTGGCATTGCTCTTTCTTTTACTTTGTCGGCATCAGCATAACGCAGGATCGATGACAGCTTTGAGTCGGTTATTGCGCCAGCCTGAATAGCTTCCCATTCCTTATCGGTAATGTCGATTCGACTGTTCTTTCCGCTTGCACCGACTTTATCACGTTCGTTTTGTATCGTTGTGTTTGCGATCTTTCTGAATGTTTTTTTATCTTTTGCAAGTGATGGATTGTCCTGAACCATTGCCTTAAGCTTTGAATTGGCTACCGCCTGTGCCCGTCTTTCTTTCGGAGCATTCATTTCGGCGATTGCCAGTTTGCTGTTCAAGGAATCAACTTCCGGAGCGTATACCTTTTTAGCGCTTGCCGAGTATTCTATTTTTTCCCTTTTCATAAGCTCTTTTCGGGCTCTGTTTGCAAGGGCTTTCATCTTATTGCCGTAGTCAGCATAAGCATTTTCCTGCTTTGTTCCCGATGAAAGGGTACGGAGGTCATCTGTTTCGGTGAGGAGCTTAGATTTCTGTGTAGCACGGACGATCTTACCTGTCTTCTTATCCACATAAGTTCTGCCGCTCTCTTTGTATGTCACCTTTCCCGTTTCAGGGTCGATGATGCCGCTGCCCTTTCTTTCGGGTATCCGTACATCCTGCTTCTTACGGGACAGGAGGGTGGATGCCCCTCCCACATACTTGCCCTCTGCTGTGGTATAGCCCTGATACTTCTTCCTGAGTTCGGCAATACCGTTGTCTTTTTCAGACTGCTTATAGTCTAACTTATGTTTTTCGGCATCGATTACGACCATGCTGTGCTTTACGGCACGGGTTATTTCAGCCTCGGAAGCTCCTTTTAAGGTCATATCGGTGATAAGGTTAGATACTACACCCATTTGTTTCTGAGTGTTAGCCTTGGTCATTACTTTCATTCCCTCATGATAAGCATACTGCTCTTTGGGATTGAAGTCTTTCAGACCTCTGAGAGCGGGGGTTGACTGGATCTTTACCTTGTCGTTTGTCGGAATACAGATAACCTGGTCGCCATCGAAGTCAGCGCCGGATAAGCGTTCAGCCACCTTCGCATTAATGCCGATCGCATCTGTCACATTGCCGAGGATACTCTTTCCCGACTTGTTCTTGTTGTTGACAGTAAGTACAGGTATCTCAAACGTACCGCCGTGAGGGTATCTTACCAAGGCGAGCTTTTCACCGTTCTGATAATTCGGCGCATATACTTCGTTCTCGGGAAGATTTGACAACGGAAGAATTACCTGTGTGAGCTGTCTTGGAAGAGCCGCCGCTTTAAGATGTACAACTGCACCGTCGCACTCGTCTGCGAAATCGGCAAGCATCTTTCTTTTTACAGTCGGGTTTGTAAGCGAACATATCTCTTTGAACTCTGCCTCAGCATCATCGTATGTAAGTCTGAGCTGACGATTGATAAGCTCCATAGGCTGCTTTGATAAGAACTGTGATGAGAGGTTCTTGGACATTTTATCCCAGTCGCCCTCCTCCTTGATCTTATTGATAGCCGAAAGTTTTTCGTTTCCGTTTTTATCAAGATACATACTCTGACCGTTTGCCTTGATAGCTGCGCCGAACGGATTATCCGGATCATCATGTTTGATTTCTTTGAGAACTTTCATCTTATCGGTGCCGCTGTGTTTGTTCGTATTGAATACGATGTCACAGCCGTCAGGCATATCATCCGAATACATAGCCATACCCTTAAGATAATGTGTGCCGTCTACAAGGATTCGCACCTGTGCATAGTGACTGTTTCCGAGACTAAGGTCTTCGACCCCACGGCGAAGCTCGATAACTCCGTCTTTATCAAGACCACCCTCATCACCATAGCGTATCTTTACTCTGTCTGAGTCAATACTTGCCGGGTACTGGAGCTTTTTGTACGAAAGACCGCCGTCATCGGAAGAATAATTCACGACCGACTTAATATCACCGAGGTTATTGATAGCATCTTTATACTCGACATCCTTGTCGCACAGCGCCGTGGTGATGGTCTGCTTGCCCGGATTGGTCACCTGCGGAATACCGACACCGTACTTGTTGTATCCTTCTGTTTCAAGAATAAATACGGCTTCTTTCAGTACACCGCTTGACACACCGAGATCTCTTTCAACACCTGCGCCAACGTCGATCATACCCTTTTCTTCGATCTCTTTCTTGAGAACGTCTGCAGTAGTCCTTGCCATTGATTTTTTAGCGGCTGTATTCTCATTGAGGAGCGAACGGACAGATGAGTCGTTGTCATAACCCATCATTTCAGCGATCTCGTTAAGAGATTTTCCGTCTTCCCTCAAAGACTTGGCTCTCGCCACGAGGAGCTCACGGCGTTCATGCTTTGCAACTTTGAGCTGCATACGCAGATCTGTTGTTGTCATATCAAGTGCCTTAGCTAAATCGGTTTCTTTAGGATAGATTTTCTGAAGCTCTTCCACTCTTGCAAGAAAATCAGCGGAATGCTGATAAGGTTCTTTACCGCTTCCCCACGGATAACGACCCGAACGGCGCTTTACACCGTAGTGCATCAAAATATCGTCTGCTGTTGGATTCATAGCCATTACTCCTGTTCTGATTTAATTTTTGAAATGATCTTGTCAAAAGAGATGATCTTATCCATGATGGGTAGAATCACTTCTGCATCAGGATTTTCGACAGTATATGAATCGGACTGATAAAGTCTTAATTCAAAATCGATAGTCGAGGGTTTGATATGGTACTCCAAACAAAACAGAGCCGCATAAATTAGGAGCTGTTCAATATGAGCCGGGGTAACGCCTGTTTTAAGATCATGAATACGCAGAAGCTTATCCTTAAATATGATCGCATCTGCAGTACCAAAGCAGTTATCGGAATAATATAATACCTGCTCGGGTATCATTTTAAACCCGATAGCATCATTGACATACTGATTAAGTGTCTTTGGTGATTTTGGTAAACGTATTCCATTCTTTATAAGCTTTGCGGCAATTTCATGCAGCTCCGTTCCCTTTTGAGCAGCTACAAAACTGTTATATGCATCTGCTATCTTGTCCTCACTATAGTTTATCCAGTGATATTTGCTTGCCCCGAGGAACGCATGCTGCCCCTCAAGATTTGAATGTTTGTTGAAGTTCATTTAATACCTCCTCTTTGTTTTCGGGACTGATAAATCTTGAAAATGACATTTTGTTTAAAATATCAACATAATAGTCCTGATTTGGCTGATGACTGGCTTTCGAGAACTTTTTACATTCAAGAACTGCCCACTTGTCCTTAAAGAGTATGAGAAGATCGGGAATACCCTGAATATAGTTAGCGTCAAGCTTCATCACAAGGCATCCCTTGAACATTTCTTTAAGCTCCTTTATGAGCTTTGCCTGAAAATCACGTTCCTGTTTCAAACATTTCACCAGCCTTTCCGAAAAAATAAAAGAAAAAGAGACCACGATTTCTCGCAGTCCCTGTTTTATTACTTCTTTTCAATAAGTTTGTCAAGCTTTGCATTAATGTCATCAATTGTTTTTGCTTCCTCAAGAACAACTTCATACGATTTGTGAAGCAGATTCATGAGTCTCAATATTAATGCTCCTCCGTGCACATCTAATTCCTTAAATGTACCGTTTTCAGCAACATAAAGCATAAACTCTTTTTCAGCTTCCCTCATATCATTTACAAAATTGTTCGCTGTGTCTTTAAGCATAACACATTCTCCTTTCAAAATATAAAAGTTTGTCAACCTTATTGGTTTCCATAATGTATCTTGAAATTTTTGCGGAGAAAATAAAAAGAGAAGTTTTCCTTCTCTCCATAAAAGGGTATGTTTTTTTCGCGGAGCAAAATCCGCATAAATAAAAACGAGCCTGCACCCGAAAGCGCAAGCCCGTCCGACAACTATTCAATATTCTTCGTGATAATCGTAATCTTCATAACCGCTGTCACATTCCAATTCGTCATCATCTTTGTCATCATCTTCGTCATCGGTACACGAATCATCTTCGTAATATGTACCATAGTCATCTTCATAAGTTGAATCCAATGTAGGATAGCCGTCACCATTTTCCGCTTCATCATCGGTTATTGAGTATTTGCAAATATCACACTCCCAATATCCGTCACGATGTGTAAGCAGCTTGTGACAATCCGGACAATACTCCTCACCGGTAGGTAACCAATCAAGTGATGACAGCTTTTTAACAAATGCTTTTCCGAGAGGTCCGTCAAACACGTGTATCTCGTTTCCTGCACCGTCATATTGAATGTCAACTTCTTCATAGTCGTCTTTACGTTTGCTCATAGCGATTACCTCCATATAGTTTTTCTATATTATACCACGTCAAAAGCTAAATTGCAAGAAAAACACAAAAGAGGTCACCCTGTAACCCTCTTTTGCTATGGTTTGAAAATATTCATTGGAATTCACCTCTTTTCACTGAAAAATACGTTTTGCCCGGAAACCCACTTTTGTAAGCCATATTTATATAAATATATAAACTTTTTCTCACATTAATTAAAGGAAAAAGTGGGAAAGTGGGCAGAAACCCCGCAAACGACGTACCTACGTGCTTTAAGCGTGCCCACTTTTGTTTTTAAAAGTGGGCAGAAACGCATTTTTTATTCACGTTTGGTGCATATTTTACCGATTTTTTCTCTCTGCCCAAATATAAAAGTGGGCAGACCAAACAAAAGTGGGCTGAAAATCAAAGGCGCTGTATTTCAAACGCCCTCAAAACTTATTCGATCTTGTTACGTTTTGCAAGCCATAAAGGTACTACAAAGACTATAGTTACGAATATCAGGACTGTACAGTCGTTCTCGATCATCAAGGTAATCAAACCTATAATGAATAATAACAATGCAACCGCCTTGTTCTTCCAAGTCTTTTTTATGTATCTTTTTAGTTTTTCCATTGTAACATCTCCTTTTCATAAAGGGATATGTTTTTTCTGCGCAAAAGTAAAACCCCATGTATTTCTACACAGGGTTTAGTTCTCAATCAGCGATTTAATAAATTTGTACTGTGAACATCGTACTCAACGTCATGCTTGTTGTTATTTCCTACAATTAAGGTAAAGGCATCGTCCTGCAAATCGCAAACCATAATTTCACTGTTTATATATGCCGGACTGCCAACCAAACTTAAATGTACGATTTCTCTTAGTTTGATCATTTCTTCGTTTGAAGTACATTTTACATTCAATACAAAAGCCATAAATATCACCTCCATAAACAGACTTGTTTTTTCTGCGTGTCACTTCCACACCTTATTTGTCCTTTTATCAACGAGCGTGATCCTGCCATCGATCCTGAACCCGAATACATCACAAAGCTCAAATATCATTTTAAGAAGCTTTTTCACACGCATCTCGTCTTCAATATGCCGCATTGCTTCGCCGGCTGTCGGGTCGGGATAGCCCTCGTGATTTTTACTAAATCGAGCCAACTCTCTCACCCCTTAAATATAAAAGATACTTCGCTTTGTTTATTGCCCAGGAATTATCCAAAGGCAGATCGGAACCCGTGGAGTGGTCAAAATTCTCAAACTCCTTATACAATGGAACTGTCCTTGCTATCTCCGGGTATCGGTTCTGCAAATCTTCCAGTTCGACCGCCCACCTGCTCCACGTTGTGTCATCAATAAGATTTTCATTCATTCGATAATATAAAACCGAATGTACAAGTATCTGCTGACGTCTGCGATGTATGAGCGCCGCTATCTCTTTATCGGTCATAATACCCCTCGGTTTCCTTTTTCAAGTCATTTACACAGCTTCCAATGATGCCTGCCGATTCAGACGAACCCGTAGCCCTGAAATGAGCCTTAGGGTGCTGTGGGTACATATACTCAAACATGAGATAATTAGCTGCATCGCATAAATATTCGGTGTTGCCTGTTTCTTCGTACTTCTTCATACAAAGGTCGTGGTTCTTGACAGCATTGGTCAGTTTCATTCCGAAGTTGTCTTTAGCCGTGCCATACTTGTAAAAAGACATTTCAACTCGATTCTGTCTAAGCTCATCAAACTTATCAGAATATTCAGCAGGCATTTCTTTGCCTATTTTAGACATTTTTATCATCTCCTTAAAATATAAAAGAAAGAGCCCCGATTATTTCTAACCGAAGCTCTTCATGTTTAGTTGTTATTACAAATAGCCAATATTATACTTTCGCGAAGATCAAATCTCTTTGCAAGATCAGCAATTGTCCAGCCGCTCTTATAAAGCATTTTTATCTTCTCACAAGTTTTCTTATGTATACCCATAAATATCAACTCCTTTCATAAAGGGAGATGTTTTTTACGCGTATAAAAAAGAGCCGAGAAAATATCTCAGCTCAGTCCCCGTTCACGATTATTCTTTTCAAAAGGTTTCCTTTACTCTGACATCAAACCTTGGTCGTTCTCCTTTCATGCAATCATAAAGAAAAGCTTCCAAAGAATCGGATGCTTCTTTATCTGTTCTGCTAATCGTAGGGCAACTTCGGCATTAACATTTTCCCAATTACCTGTGTCAATGACATACCCGTTTTCAGATATAGTCATATCCTGGATAAGTAAAGAGAAGTCAAAACCGCTGAGCCATCCCTGCTGATAGCCTTTATTAAGAATCTCTTCCGAATAAGGCAGACCCGTAATTTCACGCATCTTTCTTCTTATCATCTCGCTGAGAGCTTTTTCATATTCTCTGCGGGGTATTCCCTTGTTTTTAGCAGCAATAGCTGTCGGATTATGTTTATGCTGTCCCATTAAATATCACCTTTCTTTCTGCTTCGGCTGAGTTCTTCACTGAACCCGTCAGGATACCTTGCCCTCAACTTCTCAACATTCATCTCGAATATCTCTTCAAGAGTATATCCAAGTGCGTCAGCCGTAACAGCAAGATACCAAGCAACATCGCCCAGTTCTTTGGCAAGGTGAACCTTATCAAGATCATGTCCCTGAAACAGGAACTTCTTTAAAATATCAACAGCCTCTCCTGCTTCGCCATTAAGCCCCATAAGACCATTTTCAAGTCTTGTCGTTCCGGAGATCTTAGCTGCAGGCGGCTCGGTTCTCAAACATTTTTTCTGGTATTCGTTAGCATTCATTGTTTTCCTCTCCTTAAAATATAAAAGAAAGAGCCCAAGCTGTTAGCCTGAACTCTTTACGGTGTTAAATCATATCAACCACATCAATCGTCATACCGCTAATATCAAATGAATTTAAATGATACTCTTCTATATACTTCGGATATGAACTAAGATCACTGACACCTCTTATCGAAGCAACATCTATTTTTCCATTAATATCCTCGGGTTTAAAATCTCTCTCCAAGATTTCATTACCCAATTTTATTAACTGGTTAATATCAGTTGACGCCAAAAGCGGTACATGTACAAAAACTGCCTCATAGTCCGAATCAGCATAAGTATTATCCTCCACCATAATAGTATGGACACGCGATAAAATATAAATTTTTTTATTCATATAGATTAACTCCTTTCATAAAAGAATATGTTTTCTATGCGTACTTTATAAATCCTTGATCTTTTTAAAAATTCTCTGACTTCATTCATTTACTTTTCACTCTTTCTCCCGTAAAAAGCTCACTGTACGGCAGGTTTTCCTTGAAATATCTCATCAGTTCCACCCACTCGTCAAGTTTATGACTCTTACGGGATTTATACATATTAGCTATAACCTCGTAATTAAGCATGACTGTACGCTTCTGATTATACGAACTCGGCAGGAGCTGTATCATCTGCCACCAAAACTTTTTCTTTTGTGCGGTGATACGTTTTTTCTCATCGTCTGTCAAGTCACCCCTTTTAAGATTTTTATCGGCAGCCATATATAAAGATCTCGCAAAATTGAGATTAAATATAGTGTCATCAATGTTAAAATAATAATGATATCTTGCAAGATCACATCTCACTGATTCCATGTCGCCCAAATTTCTGTATTCATCCAGCAGTTCTAAATCAGCACCAGTAATTTCAGCCAGCTTGTTTATCGAGAAATCTTCACTTGTAAACTCCTTGTCCGCAATTTTGTGCATAGTGGAACAAGAGTTTGCGACCGTTCCCACCTTGTAGGTGTCAAATTCTTTCCCATTAATGGACTATCTTTTACTATTGTTTTTTGTGTATTTAGCTACTATATTTTTTAAAAAGTTCGTCTAACGCTTCTTTTCCAGTTTGCGTATATTTTTCTTGAAGAGTTTTTGACGAATTTAATACTATAATAGGCATATCGGTATCAAGATCATTAATATCTTCGATAGCGTCGTAACCCATATCTATAAAGTGTTTATTAACCTTATTAAATAAATTTTGGTCACGAGTGTAATCAAGCGTTAATGATTTAATTGTTTTGTCACTTTTTAGCATATTAGTGACTTTTTCAGGGCCAACCTCTTTAATCAAAGCATCAACGACTTGTTTGCCGGAAGCAACTCGAGCGTCCTTTTTCAATTCATACATTGTGATATATGCGTTGTTAGGCTCGTATCCATCTCCGGTAAACCATGATGTATAAAAATCTTTTCCGTTGATTCGTCCACTGTTTCTTATACCATCAACCGATACGTATTTTCGATCGTATTTTCTTTCATTTGACTGCACATCATTGAGATATTTTTTGGCTAATTTGTCACTTCCGCCCCATTCTGGATTCTTAAACTCTTCATAACGATCGATTGAAACAACTCTCGATGCTTTTGTGCCTTTCTTCAAAACAATATCAGAGGCGTGGTCTTGGTCGTATACATCTAATCTTAAGCGCTTTCTTCCCTCTGTTGTAAGTGTACCATCTTTGTTTTGATAACGCCTTATACCCCAACGCTGACCTAATATTCCATGATGACATAATTTATCCATTTTATCACTTCCTTTTCGTAAAATTTAAATTCACCATAATTTTTACACATATTTTTATAAAACAATAGGACACCGTTTCGGTTTTCATGGGCTTCGTTTTCTAAAACCCAGCTACGTATCAATAGTAGCCCTACTCCCCCGCCCAGAAGGCATAGGGGATAGTCTCTACAGGTTCACACTTAGAATATAAGTGTGTTTCCCACGGGATTCCAATGGGTGGTTCCCCGTTAGCCGCATGAGCGACCCCTATCGATAAATAGGAAAAGTGTTTCATTGGCAGAAAGAGTTTACCAATACAGCGGAGCGGTGATATCACAATACACGACAATCATTCTCATGAACTTACGATGATCGGTACCAGAATTAGCAAGTCTAAGCATGAGATCCTGGTCAGTAGAACCTATGAAGTAAAGTTCTGATGGATCGGAGTGCGAATTATATTGCACATAATCGACGCCCATATCATCTTCAGAAGAAAACCACCCACTATCGCTCCTCTCCCAAGAATTCATCGGGTTTCTCATACCTCGAATGGCTGCTTCCCAGCCAATGACTTCTGTTTTGATAGTCAGTCATATGTCGCTTTGATGGCATAGCGCAAAAGCATTCTTTGGAATAAATATATCCTTCTTTATAAGGGCATCCGTTACAACACCCCCGAAGAATCAGATTTACCCCGTCCATATGTTCTTTATTAAAAATTTCCAGACATGTTTTACGCTTTTCTTCCTCCTTATGTTCCACTTCAAAAGCAATTCTGTCAATAACTGTTTTGAATTTGTAAAATTCCTCCTCGTTTTCAAAGTTTAAAGATACAAACTCCAGTCCGCCCATGGTATAAACGTCAGCGCCGACCTTTAAGTCCGCATTAAATGTGTCAAGTGCACACTTTAATGTTTTATCCTCAATGTTTACACAAATTGATAATTCGTCCACAGACTTTATATGAATTGCCATAAAAAATTCTCCTTTCAAATATAAATAAGAAAAGAGCCTAAGTTTCCCTAAGCTCTTTCGTTAATTGGTCTTATCCGCTCACAAAACTCGTCAAGGCATTTTTGGCATAAATCTAAATCGGCGTTACGCTCCACATATCCAGTACCGAATACTGTATTGACTTGATAGTTGACAAGGGTGCGACATACGCATACTCATTGGTCAAAAAATCAATTTCGGATTTTGGCATGTCGACGTAAAATTCGCCGCACCTATCACACTGTTTAGCATTAGCCATATTTTTAATAATCCTTTACAATATTTACTTTGTAACCCAGTTCCTTCTCGATATCCTCAATTGTCATCCGTCTGGAAATTTGTTTTATGACATAATTGCTTTTTTCTGAGAAATCGGGATTGTCTATGTCTGTCATGATTCCCGGAAAAAGGGAAACACAATTCAAAGCACCTATCTGGGCAGTTTGGACAGCTACACGTATATCATAATCGAATACATGGACAAGATCGGGTAACCTATCCGGTTTCAGGGGAAGCTCCATTTTAGGAATTTCCAGTTTGAATTTATCTCCATTGGTATTTTCGTAATCATAAACGAGTCGAAGATACCAATAATCGCCTACTTGGTATGCCTCAACCTTTGCCAATTTTACGTTCTTTACATCACTGAGTCCGACTGTTATAGGATTCATAATTAAACTCTCCTTTCGTTTTTCAGATACTGCTTATCTGAGATGCTATCATATCAGCAGTATGAGTGAACAGAACATTCGGATATTTAGCAACAGCACCGCTGTAATACTGCCAATTTGACTTGTCGTCAAAAGCCCCCATGTGCCATCTGATGCACATGATCTCCTCCTCGGTCAGATATCCATAAATATTCTGAGCCATTATTACTGATTTCTCACCATGACCCGGAAGAAGACCGTTTTTGTTGTATTCCCAATGTTTTTCAGTGGGTGAATTATAAGAGCATGTAATGCTATCGCCCCATTTTATTTCCACGGGTAATTTTACATAATCATCGCACTTGCAAAGATCATGCAGCATGCCAACAATATAAAGGCTTTCCGGACGGTCCCATGTGAGATCCAGCCGCTTTGTCAAATATAAAAGCTGAAAAGTCACCTCATTGCAATGTTCATACAAGCCTCCGTCGTGATTTCCATGGTGATTTATGCTCGCAGGAGCGACAAAGAAATTTATCTTTTCAAGCTTATCTGCAAGCTCCGTTACAAAAATATCATTGCCGAGCTTGCCTTTCATATCGGTAATAAACTTTTCTTTATTAGTCATTGATCATAGTCCTCCAATTCATCTGTAAATATCAGCATTTTTCAAAACCTCGGCGATGCTTCCGAGCGGTTCACGAAGCCCCATAAAATATCCGTATTCTATGAAACGCATCGTGTATAATATAAGGTCATCCATATCCGAACGGCTCAGATTTTTCACACCGCATACGGTAAAGCAAGACCTCTCGTCCCAGTTATCGATTTTTCGTTCGAGCATTGTCAAAAATTTTCTCGCTTTATCTCTTCTTTCACTGCTCATTATCGTCACTCCAATCACTATCATAGCAATCATCAAGGCTTTCAACGTCAATGCAAACAACACTGTTATCCTGTTCGACATGAATCCATACATTATCGTCTCCGCAACATACAACAACAGCGTCACTTGGCAACTTAGCCAGTTCAAATATAACATCTTTAACCGTCATGCCACTGATTTCTTTTCGACGTTTAATATCATACATTCTTGTCACCTACCAATTCCGAATATAAATTATCTTCAATAAGAAGCCTTGAGCCGTTTATAGGTATTGCATTCTTATTCGGCTGATTTTTTGTCACTTCGATAAGTACAACACCCATATTGAATTTAGCCTGACATTCTTCACACGGCTCATAGTCAATAACAGCATTTCTTGGTGCCTCTGCATCTTTCTTTAATTTACCGAGAAGAACTATCTCATTCTTTTCCTTGCCGCACCAACAGCAGATAGGAATACACGGGTTCATGCCGTGTTTCGGGGATAACTTTATACCTTTGCCTTTTTTACTCATAACTTTTTACTCCTTTCAAAATATAAAATTAGTTATTTTTTATATCAATTCCGGTAATATCTTTAAATACATCAGCATCGAAATTTGGAATTTCAATTACAGCCGCTCTCTCTTCATTATCAAGCTTTTTCCACATCATACCGCAAGCTGTTTTAAAATCGACTGTTTTTAGATAACCGCCTGTTGTTTCATGTTCAGGATGTGTGGCCTTTTCTTTTTCTGTCATATTTTCCGAATAGACCCACCACGAATTTTCAAAACTCCAACTAAGAATTTGAAAACCTTTGATGCTGTAAATATTTTCTCTCCGTATTTCAATAGGTTGATTAAACATATAAATCGGCTGTTGTTTATTATTGAAGAAACCCGTACTATAATTTGAACTATTCCAGTCACCAGTATTCCAGTTACCAGTATTCCAGTCACCAGTATTCCAGTCACCAGTATTCCAGTTACCAGTATTGCGGTCACCAGTATTGCGGTTACCAGTATTCCAGTTACCAGTATTGCGGTTACCAGTATTCCAGTCACCAGTATTCCAGTCACCAGTATTCCAGTCACCAGTATTGCAGTTACCAGTATTGCGGTTACCAGTATTGCGGTTACCAGTATTCCAGTTACCAGTATTGCGGTTACCAGTATTGCGGTCACCAGTATTCCAGTTACCAGTATTGCGGTTACCAGTATTGCGGTCACCAGTATTCCAGTCACCAGTATTGCGGTTACCAGTATTGCGGTCACCAGTATTGCATAATCCGGTACAATCATGCCCCTCATTTACAATAGTTAAAAGTTCCTGCCATGAAACCTCACGGACAATCCTAATTTTATCGGTAACTGATTTATTTTCACGGGTTTCTACCAAGCCGATAGCCTCGACTTCAGCAACCTTATTATTGCTGTTGAAGTCATAATAATTGAAACAATCGCTTGCTTTCTGGCAAAAATGAAATCCTTTACCACACATCTCGATGTTTCCATTGTGGGTAAATGTTTCTCCGACCTTGTACTGGAATCCTCTGCAGGTCCAATCAGAATTAAATACTTTGTAACCTTTAATAGCGTTCATAAATATCTCCTTTCAAAATATAAAAAGTTAAGACCCGATGTTTCCACCGAGTCTTGTTTTGGGTTTCCGTTCATTCTGTGATCTGAACGATGATAGTTTCTTCTGATAAAAGTTCTTCAACATCAACATCTTTGATTGGCTTCATTATCGGCTTGTCCTTGTGCCAGCATCTGTCTTTAACAATTGCGTACACGGAATCATCGGTAATGATGTCCATCAAGGTCGCTCTGTTTACTTTAATTTCAGAAAGTTTCATAGTTTAAATCCTCCTAAATATAATATTGGTTTCCCATAAAGGAACTTGCATTTTTTGCGGAGGCATAAAAATACTCCGAACTGCTTTTACACAATCCGGAGCATTCGATAGGGGTTATTCCTCTATGATTTCAAAATTATCGGGAGGATATAAATAATCCTCGCCGCTGTCATCGATTAATCTGTACCAACCTCTCTCGATAGCAAGAACAGTATAGATCTTATCGTGGGTGAGTACAAGGAAATCTGTTTTGCCTTTCCAACGAACTTTCATAATTTAATACCTCCAATTCTTGATTTTAAATTTGCATTTGCCAACAGTTGGCTCTTGAAACCAATGTACCTCAACATCAACATCCTCACCGTAATAATCGATGGTACCTATACCTTTACAATGCTGCCATTCTGTGGCTTTTCCGCCTTGCTGTTCGGCTAAGCCGTCTGCTACTTCTGTATCTAAAGGTTTTGTTCCACCCTTACCGGCAAACACTTTAATATTTTTAATGTATGTACCTTCTGCAAAACGAAAAATTTCTCCGGACTCGGGATCGAGAACATCATAATTTTTGCTTTTTGCACCAAGACTTTTACCTATGTAGATGTCTTCCATTATACTCTTTTCTCGCTGTTTGTCAAGCGGATAAGGCGGTCCGTTGCGCTCTCCCCACTTCTGACCCTTGATCCCATGATGTGAGAGTGTATTCAATCCAAGTCTATCTCTCATCTGTTCAAGAATATCCTCGACAGTTTTTCTTGTCTTGGGAGAAAACTTTATGTAATCGGAATGCTCATCATACCAATTAAATATCTCTCCGAGATCGCCCTTTTGCCAGCTGAATGACCACCAGTCACATATCATTTCGATAATGTAATTATATGGCATATCAAGGATAACTTCGCCCTCATTCGGATCATCGTTATTGAGCACCCAATACTGCCAATGGTGCGGATTTCGGTGAATGTGAAGAAGCTATGCTCTTTTAAACGCTTCCATTACCTCATACGAACGATTGTTACCATATAAATAGGCATCGTAAGCCAAGTATTCATCGTCATTGTTCTTTGACGAATCGTGATCAAATACGATCTGCCAGCTTGCATCGGGCTGTCCGGTCAGAACAGTCGGCAAATTTGTCAGAAGCCACTCAAAACCTCTTTTGACGTTGTTTCTGTGCTGCTGCAAATACTGGTCATATTCATAACTCATCGGATTGTACCTCCATTTCTTCGATTTTTTCTTTGCGTCCGACCATAATGTCAATGAGTGTTTCGGAATAGCCGTCACTCGGACAATATCGCTCGCATACATCTGCGAGTCTTGTTCCCGATTTCTCTTTATACTCGGTCGAGAGATTCTCGGCTATATGCATGATACACTCTTTCTCGCTGTCAAAATCCATATACGACCCATCAGCATTTGTCCAACCTCCCAGATTATTCTCACCCGAAGGATACTTTGCCCAGCCGCTTTCAAGACCAAGCTTGCACATCAAATATAAAGCATTTACTCCATATTTCTCTTCAGCTTCAAGAATTGCGGGAATATTTTTAGCCATTTCATAGCGATATTTGTCCTGAACAGAATATAAAAGCTGTTCGCAGTCATATCCGCTTGGTGAAAGAATGTCAAAATTTTCGTTTATCTCCTGCAGTTGAATGTCGAGTGTTTCCTCCTCGGATATCTCAAAATATGGTTCGGTTGTCTCTGTTACATAAATCGGAACAGGAACGAACTCATAAATATAAACCTCGTTGATTGTTTCTGCCATAGGTTGAATATCATTGTTCTTTGGCATATTAAAAGGCATTATAATATTCAACGCCATAACCAAAAGTATCAGTATATCATTTTTACGCATGATTTTCCTCCTCGTGTATTTCCGTAGTTCCGTTACAATTCGGACAGCGAAAGAACTGACGTCCGAAGATATCAATTTTGACACCATCCTGATAATCAAAATTATTGATCCCGAATTTGTATTCACAGGTATCACATTTGCCTACAAAGTGTATTTTTTCATCTGCCCTCATTTCCTATCCCTCACAAAATTTTCGTTCATTGAAATTCTTCTTGCTCGCCAATGCTCTGCCGATAGCAATGTCGATCGGCGCAGACGATTTCAGATGATAATAGTACAGCTCCTTATACGGAGTGTTAAGACGATCAATACGTCCTTTTGCCTGTGTCATTATCTTATACGAATAGTTTTGACTGAAAAATACGATCGTATCAGTAGTGATACAGTTCCACCCCTCTGCGCCGGCTGTGTACTGAACAAAATATACCCATGATTTTGTCTTGGGTGTGGGTTCATGTTTATGACCGTTCCATTCAGCAGTTTTGACCTTATTTCCATAGCTTAACGACTTTAAAATATCAAGCTCGTAATCAAAATTGTAGAATATGATCATTCTTGGGTGTTTATCAAGCAGTTCAAGAATTGCCACCTGCCGTGAATCGTCCGTATTTACACACTTTCGCAGTGTATAACAAAGCTCTGCCGCATTTACGACAGGCTCGTCTGTGTAAATATTCCATCTTCGTTTGGAAACGTCCTTGTATGTCAGAATATCGTACTCAACACGAACGGGAATATCGTGTGATATCGTTTTTCTGTTGAAGTCCATATCCACCAGAATATCATTTCTGTATCGGACGAGTTTGTTCGTATCAACATACCTGTCTATCTTTGGAAAGCTGCATCGGTGATTATACACCACATGCTGCCGTATAAAATCAGTCTTGTTTTTGTAAAAGCCGTTGGCGACGAATACCGGAATATAATCGCTCCAGCTATCGCCGGGAGTTGCAGACAGAAGGATCCATTCATTTTTTCGGGTGATATTGAGAAATGCTTTTACCCAAGCTCCCGAACCGACGACCCTCTGTTCATCAAATATAAAGAATGCACCGTGGACATCCTTGTATTTCTGAATATTATTCCAAGAGTCGATATATACGCCGTCTTCATTTGATAACAAATATGGTGTAAGGTCACCCTCCCATTCGAGGCTGTCACGCTTTCGTGCTGTTGTAATAATGTATAAGTCCTGTTTTTTCTTCATAGGTCTGTAATCATCAAGCTTGCCGCCGTTTTTCAGAAAATAATATCCGATAGCAGTTCTTGACTTGCCGCTTCCTACGCCTCCGCATAAAACACATCCGTTTTTCATGCGTTTTATGGCATCTGTCTGATAATCAAACAGAAAACCCATTCTATCACCTCCTGCAAAGACCATTGCAGCAAATGCCGCAACAGTCCATGCAAATATAATTTTTATCGTCTGTAACGAGCAGCAAACGGATCGTCATCCAGTTCCTGCTCGACATACATTGTACGAACATAGAGTGACCACTTATCCATTTTGACATTGTAATACTTACTAAGTATTACGTTGACATTTTTTATATACATAGTATCGATTATACCAACAGACTCGGAGTCAAGCTGTTCGGGCGGATTATCTCCACTTACGAGAAAGATCCTCGGCGGGAACTTACTGTCATAGTTGACGGATGCCCTTACAAAATAGGTTTTCTCATATTCGCTGTCCTTGGGTTCGGTATTACGGACATTGAACCCCTCGTCAGCAAGCTCTCTTGCAAGTTCTTCGGGAATGATGATATTTGCATATCGCTTATCCGAGCCAAACTTATCTCTTCTCGGGTCGCCTGAGAAGTTGGTCTCAAATATAAATCTTGTGTTTTCAATAGAAACGATCTTGTTGTTTTCCATATAAAAATCTCCTTTAAAATATAAATTTATCGGAATGGTCGTCTTAATCCTTCCGATACGTCATCGGAAACAAACCATTCAAAATAGTCGTAGTAATTTATGCTGTCAATTGCGTCACTTACAAGCTTGTCATAATATGTTCTGTCGATATCTGCTTCTTTGCCAAGAGTTCTGACCATCTCGCTCTCCATCCAACGATAGCCTTTTGCTCCCGTTGCTGATGCATAACCATGCTCACCTGTCTTGGTGTTTATGGTTTCACGAAGAAGAAGTCCACCGCCTGTTCCGGGCTTCATCGGGCAGAACTGACCGACACGTCCTACAAAGTGGTAATCATGCTCGTTTTCAGGCAAACTCTCGTTCATGTCCAAATATAATGCTGTCTGGACTGACTTCGTTTCGCACATATCCTCGAACTCAATGTCTTCTTTGCTGAACAGTGTCTTAAAGACGTATGGCACCTGAAATTGTGTTCCGGTCGCAGTCCATTTTCCGGGTTTCTTCTTGTTTTTCTTGACATTATCCTTGGAACGGTTGACGTACTCTTCACCATAGAGCTCACAGCATCTTTCTACAGTGGCATATTTGGCAATATAAACTGCATCGTTCACCAAACAGATTCGGTCATAGGTAGCTTCGTGTTCAAAGGTATAACCATACCTCAAGCCAAAGTCATATACGAACTGAATAATTTCAGGTGTTGCGTTGGCAATTTTTATAGAGTCAGTCTTGATATGTACGACCGTAAAACCTCTCGCCTGAACCTCATGTTTGAGGTCTATCATGAACAAAGCACCACGCTTAGCAACGATGTTATCAACATTTCGAGGATCCTTGAATGGGTTCTCGAACTTTGCCGAGGTAAGCCCGTACACCGAGTTGATCGCCGTCTTCAAAGCGTTTGCAAGCTCATCTGATGTCATTTCACCGTTTATTACTTTCCGGATATAAGGTCTGAGCTTACCGTCGAGCATATTATCGACAATATCCCAAGCCTCGTGCTTAATGCTTACACGGCCCTCAACAATATCACGGAACGCTGTCGTGAATTTGACACCAAACAGACATTCCGCAATAAGACTGTGAGGGTGCATCGATGCAATGTCGAGCAGCGCTACATCAAGGTAGATTTCAGGTTCAGCATACACATAACCGCCTTCACCAACTTCTTCATCTCGATAGGTCGATTTACCGAATTCATACTTGTAGCCCCAGAAATAGGGCAAGTAGCTATCCTCAGCGTTAAACGGAATATCAGCTGCCCCATGCTTTTCAGCCATCATTTCCGGACAGGCTTCTTTCAGGAAGTCAAATACCTCCGGGTCAAGTTCTTTGACAGGTTCGGCAAGGTTACGATAATGAAACTCGCTTTGAGGTTTTCTGTTCCTGCCGAATATAATTCTGGTCGTAAGGCTGTTTGTTGTATCATTCACAGTCATTTCAGCCAAATCTGCCAGAATACAGCGTGCTGTCCAATCGGCTTTAAGGTAATTGAATGCCGCCTCGGTCGCAATGACATCGTTGTCGCAATATTCGGCGACTTTTACCCATAGCTTTTCGGGTACAGGCTTATCCCAAGGCAAGCCCAATTCCTGATGATGAATGCCCATTTCGATTTCGAGCTTTTTAAGGCTCTTTTTGTTGCCCGCAGAAGCGAAATCATAAATATCGGTATAGCTCATATTGTAAGCCTCACCGAAGAAGCAATCTGGAGCGCCTGATATGATCTTCTGCGAAAGCTTATAAAGCTGTTCGTTTGTATAGCCCATAAGAGCTGCGTACATGATATGGTTATCATATTTGCGGCAGTTGAATCCGACAAGTTTAAACTGCATCAATGCCTCGATCTCAGCCGGTTTTGGGTTTATCATTCTTACAACAGGCTTGTCCTTACCCTCGAGTTTCCAACAAACTATAAATAAGTTTGGGAAAATTTCAATATCGTAAAATATAATTTTTCCACTGTCGGCATCGAAGTTTTCGGACTGCTCTTCAGACTTGAATTTCATCTTATTGACGAGCTTCAGGCAATAATCCGCCTGATGTGTGCTGTTTGCAGCGAACGCAATGATCGCATTTCTCATATCTGACACGTCGTAATGCAGGTCACTGTTGTATGCGTCATCGAGTATCTTGTATATAAAATCGATGCTTGGCTTTGTTGCAGCGTGGATCTCTTTGTTGAGATTACGCATTATCTGTGTTCGTAACGCCGCTTCGCTTTTTATCCCATCAAAATTTATCATCTTGCTTTCTCCTTTCAGCGGCAAACCCGAAGATATAACATTTATAGGCTGGTCGTTGCACTTTGACAATTTTCGTCTTAATGAACTTCCGCCTGTAAACACCTTTATCTCGATGTGTTCACCGTAAACACGACTTAATTTTGATACGTCCCCCGAATAGATATAATGCAGATGTATTCCCTGTCCGCTTTTGCTCAATTCGGCATAAGTAGGAGGGAATTTGCTCGCCTCCGCAAGGTTCTTTTCGAGTGATTTATTGCCGTTTTCGTCCGGAATGTCAAAGTCAATGACTATATGATTTTCCGGAACTTTTACATAATGGAGCTTACCTGTGTCAAGCTCGGAAAGCTTGGTTTTTACGTCAGCCCATTTCTTTCTTGGGGTTTCAGCGTCTGAACCGTACTGCGCAGGACAATCGGCATATTCTCGGTCAAATACAGACTCGGTCGAGTTAAAGTCGATCAGATTCGGTTGAGGAACGAGTGGTTCGGGTTCGTCTTCGGACGGTTCAAACTTCTCCTTTCTGAACCCCGAATAGTAGTTACGAACCCTTGAATTGTCGTCCATAGCGTGCCGCTCTTCAAACTCATGGAAATAATTCTTAAGCTCCTCTTTGAAAGCTCGCTGTGACATCGGATACGCAACTTTTGCATCCTCACAGTAGTCCTTATACATTGCCCATGCCGATTTGAGGGTCGTTGAGTTATCTTTCTCAAAAATATAATAATTGTCGATGACAAAATTGTAGAAATCGTTCGATGCACCGAGCATAGCTGTCGGAATATAATTGTCATACAAATTCTTATTTTTGAGATACACGTCCCGACAATGGCTGGCAATAGCACCAAGCTCGAACTCTATCTTTTTCATAGCCGAGTTATACTCAGCATAAGTAAGTTTGTTTCCCGACGGTGATACATCTATAAGTCTTCGTATAAGACCCGACTTTGCATCGGTTATCCTTACAGGCTTATTCGTACCCATAAACAGGAAACATTTGAACTGATTGGAATAGGTCGACTTGAACTTTTCGTTTACAGTCATCAATTCGTGTGAAACGAGACTGTTAAGCCGTGTGTTATCCTCAATGTGAGATAAGTCTCCATCGTGCTGTATTGCCACCAATGGATTTGTCTTGAACGCCTCCAAAGCAAAAGAGTTACTGCTCGACCCCAATGCTTTTGCATCAAAGACCGAATAGTAACCCTCAAACAGCATCTGAATTATGTTAAGGATGGTTGACTTACCTGTTCCGGCTGAGCCATAGAGAACCATAAACTTCTGAATATGCCTTGAATCTCCGCTGACAACAGCGCCGATCGCCCATTCGATCTTACGGCGTTCCTCTTCGGAATATAATGTTCCGATGATCTGCTCATAAGCCGAAATATCACCGGCTTCCAACGGATAAGGAAGTCGTTTGCTTGCATAATCGGTCTTAGTGACCGTTGTGTTTGAAAATATAAGTCTTTCGTCTAATGTGTGGAACGAGTCACGCAGATGCTTCTGAACATATTTGTGCCATGAGTCTATCATACCCGACTCGGAGTCCCACATGTGAAGAACTTTTACGTCAGAGTCAAATTTCTGACGGTGTTCCTTTGCATACTCATCAAGCAGTCTGTCAATGAGCTGCAAAGCATCTTGTTCATCTGTTGACCATAGCCGGCGATCTTCCAGCCAAATGGCATAAAAGTCGCCGCCTCGGATCATGAGGTCGTTTGACTTTTTAATGATGAACTTGGGGTATATTTCGATTACTCCACGTTTTGTAGACCGTGTGGATATCATCAAAAAGTCTATCACCCTTTATTCCCCTCTCTTAAGCTCCTCTATCTCATCTTCGAGCCTTTTGATTTTTCGTTCGGTTTCTCCTGTCATACTCTTTACTCCCGCAATAATAAACGCTGAAGCAGCGATTGTGAGCATAACAGCGAACGAACTGCGGCTCTTGGCTGTTTTTGCCGACTTAGCAGCAGAAACCGTATCCTCAGCGAGCTTTGTTACCGACTTGATAATAGTCTGATTTACAATGCTCTGTGCCTGAATGAAATTAAAATTGTTGAGTTCCATAATAATATCTCCTTATATAACAGTATCAAGATACCAGCACATCTGATACCAGATCTCAGCGGTTCGCATATCGTGTGAACGGCTTTTTACGGTAAATAATCCACCCGCACCATTTTTGGCGTACCGGTGTGTCAATAAGCGGTCAATAGCTTTTTCTGTTTGTCGATAATCAAAGCAGTCATCGGTCATACCGCTTATGCCAAGATTATCTATCATTCCCCGGAACCATTCACCGGTTCGGTCGCCGTATTCGGAATTGGACATGATGTGAGTTTCGCATCTTATAGCGAGTGCCACCATCATTTCCAACATGGAGCAAGGTCGGTCGTCAATGACCGAAGATATGATCCTTGGGTCAATATCATCTTCCTCGCCGAACGTATATCGAAGATCGATACCGTCCTCCGCTCGGTTTGCGTCCATACCTATTGTGTAAACAAAGGTCTTATCAAACAGATACGACATAAGTTTACTGTATTCGGCGGGACATTCAACTTTCGAGCATAACCACCCGAAATACTGTCCAATTAACTCGTCTGTTTTCATTATTCCTCCTTAGGTCTGTTCCTTTTGAGATCAGCATACTTGCGTTCGTCACGAAGTATCTCGTAATCGCACTTAAGACGTTCATTGCGAACATACACAGCATCATTTTCATATTCGCCGAAGTGTCTTACGGCATCATTGCCAATAGTGTTCTCAATATCCTCCAAAGGGACGTTGTTTTCATCACAAAGGACACCGTCTGCAAAATAGGTTATATCAACAGTGTCAAATTCATAATCCTCTGCAAATTCGTCAGGTGAGATCACATATGGTGCGGGGTAATCTTCGCCGGAATATCCCGATTCGGTGACTATATTGACATAATCTTTAGTAGCCTTTGCAACTTCTTCGGAAGACACTGGGGTTGGGATATTTACCTCATTTGTGGTATGATATGCTTTCTTCACAGATGCGATCTCCTCATCAGCAATAGCCTTATACTTGGTTTTTGTCAGTTTCCAAGTAACACCTGCGCCGATTGCAGCTCCAATCACAAACAGAAGCACTGCAGTTCCTTTTTTCATGTTATTTTCCCTCCTCATTCTTTATCGTAAAGACAGTAATGGACAATCCGCCAAAAAGAAACGAGGCACTCAAAAGAATGCCTCCTATGATATGACGTTTTCTCGGTGTGTCCATAATGCAGTCAAGCGCATATATAAAATTCTCGAAACCGTCCATGTCAGATTCGCTCCTTTGCCAATATCATGATACCTCCTGCGAGGCAAATACCGCTTGCGATCGAAAATATAAAACCTAAAGTAGTATTCATAAATCTATCTCCTCCTTCATACATGGCCATAGTTTGTATATGTATTGAGGATAATCAAGAATATCCTGATACATATTACCGCTGCCTATGTCATAAGTATCGGTAATTATACTTCACATAAGATCAAGAATATTTCCCTGAACATTGAAATCGAGCCAGATCGACGGCTCATATCCGTTGATAAATGCACGGTTTGACTTCTTATTAGCATTGAAAATGCCAAAGTCGATATAATCATCTCTTCCTATCTTCGGGTCCTTTACCCAACCGACCATCTGACCTTCTTTTGTCCTCGGAAGATCGAGCATTTCAAGAACATCGTTTAAAAAGAGATATCCCTGTGCGTTGAGCTTATCGTTTGCATAGCGTTCTCTGCCGATGAGAAACATCTGATTGTAATCCGGTGTCTTTGACCAGTAGCAGCTGCTCTCGTCAAATATCCTCGTGTACATATTATGTTCGCCCGGATCGGCAACCTTAACTGTCTTTTCGGTTACGACCTCATTGCCGTTTTCATCGACAGTCTTTTCCTGAACCGTAAGCGGCTTTATGTTGTATTTGAGTTCTTTGTCGACCTCGTCACCAAAGCGCTCGATCACACGATTTCGGTAGTCCTTAAAACTGCTGTCAACGGTCGCATAAGCGGCTGCAAGGGCGACATTTCTCTTTCGGAGAATGTTGTTGGAATATAAAATAGCTGTAATGGACAAGCCTCCGAGAACTACAGCAGGAGCATAAAGCTTTACGAGTGATAAGCCTGTGCTTACATACACCTTTGTAATATCCTTCTTGCTTTCCTCTTCGGCATAGTTTTCCTTTGCGGGAACACGACCGTCAATTGCAGCGTGTATCATATCAAGGTCATCTTTAGCCTTGTCGATAACTTTTCCTGCCTTTGTTGTCGCCTTGCAAGCCATTACAGCGGCAGCGATACCTCCGACAATTCCTGAGATGATAAATATCTCGGGTGAATGTTTTTTAAATTTAAAGCTGAGCTTTGATACCTTGGAATTTACTGTTGCGATGATCTCATTCTTATTCATGACAAATTTTCCTTTCTCTTACAAGTGATTTTGGCTGTGGGAATCTTAAAATATGACCCTCCGACATTTCCTCGGGCAAAATATAAATCGGTGATGTCCAGCCGAAGTCGATATCGTCCGTATTGGTTGTTGACATTCCGGCAGCTTTGTACATATCGACCACAGACGCCGAACCATACTGAACGATCAAGTGATTTATGGTCTTAAGTGCTTCCATAGCATCGGCACGATTATCAAATATCAGGTCGGGTACTTTTCGTTTCTTTTTTTATCATTGGTTTTTTCTCCTTATTTCATAAACGGTGTCACTCTTGGCAATCTTAAAATGTAACCTTCCGGCACTCTTGCAGGTGAAATATTGATTATCTCGGTCCAGCCGTAATTGGCGTAGGTGTAATTGCCCGATGTGATATTGGCAAGCTCGTATAAATCTGCAACAGATGCAAAACCATAAGCCTGTATTATCTCGTTCAAGCCATCAAGAACAACTTCCGCATCTCCTCGGCTGGGAAATATAATATCGTCATAGCTGCAATTGTTTGACGAACGATCTGAATTTCTTGTCGAAGAACCGCCGTTGTAGTAGTTCGTATATGAGACTTTTGATGCGGTAGAACGATTGTTGCTGCCTTTTCGTACTTCACCGAACAGAAGAATATCGATTCCGTTCCTCACCATTTCCGATACGGCATTCTTAATGGTCGGTATCAGAACATCTTCTATGATGTACGACTTTGCCGAGGCAATATCCCCGGCTACAAATAAGCCTGCGAGTTTTCCCGCTTCCGATTTCTTTTTTATAGTTCCGTTAGCTTTTGGAACTATCTTTTTATCGGAAACAGCAGAAACCTCATTTTTCTTTATCGGGTTTGAATAGTTTTCCATATTAACGCCTCCTTATTTGATTTTTTCGATCTCTGATTTCAGCCAAGCGGTTTCTCTTTTGGTGTAGACCTTTTCGGTCACATCATTAATGGCGTGACCAACAATATACTTTATCGCATACTCGTCTACGCCGTACTTTTTGGCTTGTGTTATAAACTGCATACGACCATCATGAGGACGATGTTCGGGGTTCAGCTCAAGACGATCTCTTATTTTTTCAAAGCGATAATTATACTTTTCGTACGTCATTTTCAGACGGCTCTTGTGTGTACTTACATCGGTACAGTTTATAAGATATTTGCTTCCGAGTTTTGACGCTTCGTCATACCGCTTTTTTACAAGTTCCTTTATTTTTGAATGTATCGGAACAACTCTGTTCGTGCCTGCATCAGTTTTCATTCCGCCTACAATTATGTCGTTATCCAAGTCAACGTTTACAAGTTCGATCAGTCCAAGTTCCTGAGGACGCCAACCTGAATAGCATTGGATAAGTACAACATCAACATAATCGATTTCGCTTACACTATCCCATAACTTTTTCATCTCATCGTCTGTAAACGGAACATGACCTCGTTTAGCTTTTTCACGCTCCCGGATAATATCTTTTGATACTTCAAAAGTTCGTGCATAATTTCGGTCAACGATCTCATACTCAAGAGCATAATCAAGCATAAGATTGAATACGGACTTTATTCGGGACTTGATACTTGGCGTTGGATGCTTCACTTCACCCTTAACTATGGAAGTCCCTTCTTCCATACAGCCCTTTATATGTCGTGTTCTAATATCGACAGCTCGCATATTGTAAACCGATGAACAATATTTCCAAGCGGCGGTTATCGTTCGTTCGCTTGATAAGGACTTAAGAGTTTTAAAGTATTCTTTTGACCATCTTGCATATAGTTCGGAAACTGTTATCGACGGACTGAGGTCGTAAGGGTTTCGGTTGTACTCGACCAAAGCCGCATAAGCCTCATTGTATGTTGCAAAATATGCTTTGGGTTTTAGTTGTTTGCATATTGGATGCCCGAATTCATCGTGACCTACCGTAACACTTGCTCTGAACGGATTACGCAGATTACGCCCTTTTATCTCGGCTATCTGACCGAATCCATTCGGCAGTCTCATACGCTTCTTGGCTGAACGCCGTTTAGGTGCTTCTTCTTGCTTTACCAGCGGATAACCGCAATGCGGGCATGACACCGCTTTATCACTGACCTGAAGTTCACATTCAGGGCATTTTACAAGCATAGGGTTTTCTCCTTTCAAAATATAAAAGGGAAGATACCCTGTTATAGGTATCCTCCCCGTCAGAATAAATCAATTATTCTTCCGTTTCGTCAGCATCATCTTCGTTACTTGTCACTACGATAGGCTCAACGATAGCTTCGGGTCCCTTTTTCTTGACTGCACCCTTGATCTTACGACCGATAGGTTTAAGAACGTGCTTCCATGTAGCTTTACCCACGGTTACAGCGCCGATTACGGCGAGTCCGCAGATACCTGCTCCAATGGCAAGCGCTCCTACACCTGAACTTTCGTTCGAGTCAAGAACTGCTTCTTCCTCAGTTTCAGGAACGGTCAAAGCTGTTTCCTCTTCTACGCTTTCGATAGCTTCATTGTTCATGATCTCTTCCATGATAATACATCCTTTCAAAAATATAATTTGGATTTATTTCCATAACACACATTGTTATTTTCGCGTGTTACCGACTGCGATAATTATACGACGGTGCAATGTTGTATTTAAGCACCAAACATGGTTCGCCATCTTCCGATATCTGCGATGAAAATCTCGGCTGTATCTTGCCGTCAGCGACGGACCAGCCCAACAAGTCGCCATTTTGAGTATTCCTAAGACCGATCGTATCGTAAAAGTCATTTAAGGACACCCATACATCGTCCATCATCTGAAAATTCAGATCACAAACGGCACTTTTGAGAGCTTCCATACTCGATCTGAAATATCTTCCGGACATTACGTCATAGCAAAGTGTATTACCTTTGTCAGTGATAAACACTTCTTTGGTGTGAACGGGTGTTCGGTCGATGTCATCTTTGGCAATGGCATCCTGTATTTCCCGTTCTTTCTTTTCGCCGATAGTAGCGACAACTTTGTCCTTATACTCGTTAAGAGCTGCTTCGGATATCGCATAAGCGGTCGCAAGAGCCGCATTTCTTTTGCGGTTTATCTTGCTCGCACCGATAATACAAGCTGTCGATGTCGCTGCAGTTATTGCCGGGGCAATATAGACCTTTGCGGCGGCTTTAACAGTTTCAAACTTTGTAAGCTCTTCTCCTTTTTCTGCTTTAGCATCTTCAATAAGCCGCATAGCCTTCGGAGTTGCCTTAACTGCAATAACAGTTGTCGTGAGCATACCAACAATACCCGTCGCAACAAGTATCTCGGAGCTGTAACGCGTTATAAAATGTCTTGCCATATTAGCAAGACCCGCAAAATTAACTTTTTTCATAAATATAAACTCCTTTCGGAAGAAAAGAAAGAAGAGAGCCAAATATAACTCTCTTCCAAAGTCTTATTCAGTCTCTTCTTCGTTCTCTTCTTTTTCTGTAAGTGCCGCCTGCACCTTTTCTTCGATCATCTCTTCGGTCTTTTTATCGGACACCCAGTTGCCCAAGAGAGTAGCAGCTCCGCCGGCAATGGTTGCAATAACACCGAGTATCGTTAAAGTATTAGCTTTCATGCGATCACCTCCTCGTTAAATAATGTGTATTTTTAGCGGGATATGCTGCCAAAATTACTTATCATAAATCTTGCACTGATTGTATCGTCTGCTTAAACAATCAGCATTACATTCCTTATTGTTTGAGTATGTTGTCGGAATGTAGCATACAGCCAACATATCCTTATTGGAATCGTCAATGATGCCTAACTGTCGTTTAACATCATCCGGAATGTCGATATATTCTGACATATAATCAATCATCGGCTCGACATCGTACCATATAACCGTAGCTTCAAGACCGTCTTCCAACGTTGTCTTGTCATGATGAAAATCTAACCAATATACACCGGTCCATTCAGAAATCGTATCGCAATTCCAGCCTATATAGTCCCATGATTTGTCATCGGCAGATAATCCAAGATTGTAGTAAAACTCAGCCAACGAAACATAACAGTCGTTCATAATAGACCTATTCGCCAAATATTCTGCCTTTATCACTGTTGCCTCATCCGCCTCAAAATATCGGCGTGAGTAACTGTCATAGAACAATATTTTATTATTATCCTTTCTGACAATTTCCTGCTTTTCAAGCTCATCTTTAGCAACGGCGCATTTGACTTTACCGTCAGCATCATCCCCGTACAATTCCTTGACCTTTGCACGATACTTCTTGTAAGACTGATCGAGTGCCGCATAAGCGCTTGTAAGAACAGCCTGATGCTTCCGATCAAGCACAGAGGCACTGAATATACAGGTCAATGTAGCTGCACAAATTACCGTCGAGGGTAAATAACATATTGCTGCCGCCTTCACCGTCTCGACTTCTGTAAGCTCTTCGCCTTTTTCCGCTTTAGCCTCCTCGATACGTTCAAGAGCTTTCGGTGTTGCCTTTACAGCCGTCACTGCCGTTGCTATAACCCCGACAGCACCGATGACAGTCAGTATAGCTGAAGAATTTCTTCTTATAAACTGACCGGACTTGTTGATGAATTTTTGCATGACATTCATAAAAATTCTCCTTTCAAAAATGAAAATATAAAAGAAATAGTACGGGAGTCGAACCCGTGACCCACACCTTTATCGGGCGTTGCTCTCACCACCTGAGCTAACCACTTCTCATAATACACCTTGCAAATTTCGCGTAAAAAAAGAAAGAGAGCCTAAGTTTCCTTAAGCTCCCTTTTCAGTAAAACCGAATTATTTACCGAATTTACGCATTATACTGTCTTTGATATCATCCAGTTTACAAGTGATATCGTCCCAATAGACCCAGCACATACTGATGCCTGACATTACCATGCCAATTATCGTGCATATACCTGCAATCTTGAGATATTTTCTCCATGTAATAGGATTATCCAACCAGTTTTTCATAATAAATTCCTCCTAATATAATATTGGTTTATGCTTCCATAATATATCGTGCAAATTTCGCGTAAAAAAGAAAGAGAGCCTAAGTTTCCTTAAGCTCCCTATCTTCACTTATTTTTCTTTCTCTTAATAAAATGGCGAATGATAAGTGCGATCAACAATACACATAAAATAGCATCGCCGAATACAACCACTAATACCGCACCACCGAATCCAACGGTGAACAGCAGTATTATTGCTGCTATCATCAATGTTATCAATAATGTTGTAAATAACACCATGTCAATTCCCCCTTTCCACAATATAGCTTGCAAAATATGCGTAAAAACAAGAGCCTAAGTTTCCTTAAGCTCCGTTTAACTCAACTCTTTTTCATTGTGAAAATATAATTGTTCGATTCTTCAAAGAGTCCATAGCCGTCGTTACTAAGCTTCTTGATCAGACGTTTGAATTTAAACCTGCTAATATAAAGCGATACCAAAGTATTCTTTTTGTCGCCATAGACGCCAATTCGATATGACTTTGCATAATCGCGTGCAACATCAACAATTTTGCATACATCTTCCTGATTATTTGCTATAACAACGATCAAATTCTTCTTGAACACACAATTGACCTCCTTTATAAAATAGTCTTCATAAAGGAATGTGTTTCTTTAGCGCACTAAATATCCCGCCTGTCAAACACCGTTTCCCAACGTTCTTTCTTTATGGGTTTCATCCTAAGTGCCCACATTATCTGACGAACCGTCACCGTCGGATATAAACCGTTTATACATTTTCCCGAACGCTTATCAAAAAATGACTTAAAACCGATATTTAAATAAATATCATCGGCTATCCATGGGTCTATCTCGCTCCAATATGTTGTTTTTTCATCACTATTATGCCTTTGCTGAATAACAGAAAGTCCCTTGTCGTTTATTTTGAATAAAGTACATCTGCTGTAAACTGGGTGGTCACAAATGTACAGCTGTCCGTACATCGATGCGTATATTGCAGGCTTTTTATAGTGATACCTCATATTTTCCTCCGAAAAAAGAAAGAAGCCATGTAAATTACACGACTTCTCTCATTGACTTTGTCCGTTTCTTATTTCATCGGTCTGAAACGGTTGAATAAACCTTTGAACGTTGTTGACGTAAATGAACCGGTTTCTTCAAATTTGAATCCTTTACACATCCAAATGCTATAGAACACTAACGATGCGGCGGTGGAAGCAACCGTTATTGCTCCGTTTACCCAACGATCGACTCTCTTTTCGCGGAGTTCTTTATTCTTCACATCTTCCTCGTTTTCACGGGTTTTCTGCTTTTCATAAAGTTCGCCCTCGACTTTACGTTCCTCGATTTTGAGTTTGTAGAGCTTTTCAATAGCCTCTACCGCCTGCTTAGTGTTTTCGCTGTCCAGATCGTAGTAATCAAATTCCTTCAATCGTTTTTCAATTACATCATCCAACTGTTCGCTTATGTTATCAGCCATATTCGATAACTCCTTTCAAAATATAAATAGGACATCAGTCCATAAAATAGTGTGTTATCTGTGCGGAGTACGTTCAACTTTTAAAGTCACCGTTTCCTTATCCTTTAATTCGTCAGGATGTTCGTTAAGAACCAGAAAACAGTATGTACCATCATCGTCACTTGTAATTTTCAGCCTGCCGTTTGTTGGACGATAAGACCATATAATTCCGAAAACGATCCCGATCACATTTCCGATCAATAACGCAATAATTGCTACGATAGTTCCCATAATTTTATTTCGCCTCCTATAAAATATCATTAAATTCTGTCACCCGCGTACTGTTTTTAGGCAAAAAAAATAAGACCGAGAATAAATCTCAGTCTTTTAACAATGATTTTTCATTTTTTATTATAATTGCCGCAGAATGATTTGCATTCCGGATATTCCGGAAATCCACAGATGCAACAAATAGCATCATCACGTCCCTCTGTATACGGAACATCACGTTCTTCAGTGTACTTTTTTATCTTACCGTTTGGATTGTCGGGAAACTCGACAACATCGACAATCATCTTTTTGGTAGGTCTGGCATTCATTTTTGACACTCCTTTCAATAATATAATACCATATAAAAATACAAAAGTAAAGACCGTGTGGTCACAGTCTCTACTTTTTTGAAGATGTGTTATGAAATCATAACATTATACTTCTTTTCCAAAATATCGCCTTCTGTACCGTCAACCGATGCATATATTTCATATACGATCTTATGCTTGGACGGCTGAGTCACCGCCACAGTAAATCGTATATTCTCGACATACATCAATTTCAAACACAAGTCCAACTGTTTTGGGTTCTTGGCAATGAACGTTTTCACAAGTATCACCTCCTCATAATACAATATGTTTTTCCCGCATAAAAGAAAAAGAGCCTAAGCTAAAACAGCTCAAACTCTTTCATCTGACTTTATTCCTTTACTAAATAGACCTCGTTGTTTCTCATTTTGGTTTTGACCGAATAACCGGATCGACCGCAAGCCACTCTCATACAGTTGTAACATACCTTTACACTTTTGTAATCTCCTTCCGCAAGTTCGATTTTAACGAACCTTGCATCGGAATTCACAAAACCCTTTATGATATCCTGTAAATTGTGTCTTGTAGCTCTCCTCATTGGTAATTTGTCAACTTCAACAATTTTCATAACGAATTCCTCCTAAATATAATTATGGAATACTCTCCGTTATATATTGTGTTTTCCATGCGGGAAAGAAAAGAGCCTAAGTTTCCTTAAGCTCCGTTCTTTGGGATCACTCTTCTTCGGTCTTCCTTTCCTCCAAGAATCTGTGAAAATCCTCCACAGAATAGAATCCAAGTGCATCAGCAATCTCAGCATCAAGTGTGTTGGCAAAATCCGTAATTACTTTTGCAAGCCGCATCTGCTTTACAGCTATACAATGCTCTACAAGAGTAACTGCAAAATCGCCCTCAACTGTTATCTGTCTTGCCTTAAGCAGATCCCATTCTTCTTTTGGTTTTCTTTCAATTTTACTCATAGAAAATTCCTCCTAAAATATAATGTTGGTTTCCCATAAAGGTATTTGTTATTTTCGCGCAGAATTAAGTATCCAAAAGAACTTGCGGTAAAACTGATAATAAACCTCCCGACAACACGGTATTTCTAACTTAGCTTTGAGATATTCATAAGAATAGCCTTTTGTGACCGCCTTGAGAATATAATTTGCCAATGTTGCATCAGCTTCATAAGCCGCCCTCTCAACCATATCCATTCGTTCCGAATAATAAAGCATATCCTCGGCAAGCTTTTCTGTGGGACTTGTTTCGGGCGAGGTCGTCTTTATTGTATCGCTGTACTGCCGGCATAAACCGTCGATCTCCGAATAAGCTTTCTTCCACAATGGGTACTGCAGGCAGAAATGTTTAAGCTCATAGTATCTGTGCCGTTCGATCCAGTAAACATTCTTCTTTGAAACCTCTGAGCGAATCGTTGTGCTCATATCTTTTTCTCTCCTTTCCATACATAACCGGTTGCTTCGTACAGAAGTTTCGGCGATACATAAAAGTTTATCCGCCCATACTTACTGCCCATCTGGTCAATACTCGTAATCAACTCTCCATGTCGTGTCGCTGTACCGATAGGAAGCCAGCCCGAGATTATTCCTGCACGAACCCAACAAGCATCTTTACCATAAATTTTTGCAACTACTGCAATTGGAACTGAACCTTTAGCGAATTCTTCCATTGATAATTCCTCCTTCAATGCTATTCTAAATTAAAATTTGTCGATTGTAAAAAACAAGTCGGTGAAAAACAAAAAGGCCCGAGTTATCTCTAACCCGAGCCTTAATCAAGAAAATCACTCATCTGTTTTTGCCTGTTCATAACAAATTCCTCCTAAAATAGATTTGGATCTTCTCCACAATGGAATATGTTATTTTCGCGCAGCTATCCAATTCAGCATAGTCCGTTCACAAGGATAATCCTCAAACCCAAGTGTATCGGAAGTTATCAGCCCCTCTACGACCCCGTCAATAATATCTGCCTCGTATTGCTTGTAAATATAAATGTTATCAGGAAGCTCCCTATGTAATCTCCCACAAACTTTACACTTCATCCGTCTTATATCCAACCATTCAGTTCTTCTGTACTTTGTCCTAAGTATTCTTTGAACTTTATCATAGTATCTAAGTTCTCCACCACATATAGGACAGACCGTATCTCCAAAATCCACCATAATCGTTCCCGTCAAAAAAAAAAAATATAGAATGTTATAAGAACGATTATAACATAAAAAATCGCCGTATGGAACCCGAAGCAATCAAGCCCGAATTCTATACGGCGATCATTTTATGCAATTATGCAGTATAAAAGTGTAGGAATGCAAATGTAGGAGTAATGTAGGAATAGTGTAGGAATGCGTACAAAATAAGCACTATTTTCCACTATCTTCCACGCTCGCAAATGGCTTCCCTACGTCATTTTGACGTTTTCTTACGCTTTCATAGCTTCTTCAACAGCAACAGCGCAAGCAACAGTAGCACCAACCATAGGGTTGTTGCCCATGCCGATAAGACCCATCATCTCAACGTGAGCAGGAACGGAAGAAGAACCTGCGAACTGAGCGTCGGAGTGCATACGTCCCATTGTATCTGTCATACCATAGGAAGCAGGACCTGCAGCCATGTTGTCAGGGTGAAGTGTACGTCCTGTGCCGCCGCCTGATGCAACGGAGAAGTACTTCTTGCCCTTTTCAACACATTCCTTCTTGTATGTGCCTGCAACAGGGTGCTGGAAACGTGTTGGGTTGGTGGAGTTACCTGTGATGGAAACGTCAACGCCTTCCTTCCACATGATCGCAACGCCTTCTGTTACGTCGTTAGCGCCGTAGCAGTTTACCTTTGCACGGAGTCCGTCGGAGTAAGCCTTGCGGAATACTTCCTTAACTTCGCCTGTGTAGTAGTCCATCTCTGTTTCAATGTATGTAAAGCCATTGATACGGGCAATGATCTGTGCAGCGTCCTTGCCAAGACCGTTAAGGATAACTCTGAGGGGCTTTTTACGAACCTTGTTAGCCTTCTCAGCGATACCGATAGCACCTTCAGCAGCAGCGAAGGATTCGTGACCTGCGAGGAATGCGAAGCATTCTGTGTCTTCTTCAAGGAGCATCTTGCCGAGGTTGCCGTGGCCAAGACCAACCTTACGCTGGTCAGCAACAGAACCGGGGATGCAGAAAGACTGGAGGCCTTCGCCGATTGCAGCGGCAGCGTCAGCAGCTCTTGTGCAGCCCTTCTTGATTGCGATAGCGCAGCCTACTGTGTAAGCCCACTTTGCATTTTCAAAGCAGATAGGCTGAATGCCTTCTGTGATCTTATATGGATCGAAGCCCTTTGCCTTGCAGATATCTGCACACTCTTCGATAGAGTTGATACCGTATTTTTTGAGAACGTCAAGAATCTGCTTTTCTCTTCTCTCGTATGATTCAAATAAAGCCATCGTTGTAATCCTCCTTATTCTTTTCTGGGGTCGATGATCTTAACAGCGTCAGCAACTCTGCCGTACTGACCCTGAGCCTTTTCGTAAGCTGTCTGAACATCGTCACCCTTCTTGATGAAGTCCATCATCTTACCGAAGTTGATGAACTTGTAGCCGATGATCTCGTCATCAGCATCAAGAGCAATGCCTGTAACATAACCGTCGGTCATTTCGAGGTAACGGGGACCCTTCTTGAGAGTACCGTACATTGTGCCGACCTGTGAACGAAGTCCCTTACCGAGGTCTTCAAGTCCTGCGCCGATTGCAAGTCCGTCTTCGGAGAAAGCAGACTGTGAACGGCCGTAAACGATCTGGAGGAAGAGTTCTCTCATAGCGGTGTTGATAGCATCGCAAACGAGGTCTGTATTAAGAGCTTCGAGAATTGTTCTGCCCGGGAGGATCTCTGCTGCCATAGCTGCGGAGTGTGTCATACCGGAGCAGCCGATTGTTTCAACGAGAGCTTCCTGGATAACGCCTTCCTTGATGTTGAGGGAAAGCTTGCAGGTACCCTGCTGAGGAGCGCACCAGCCGATACCGTGAGTAAAGCCGGAAATGTCCTTGACATCCTTAGCCTTGACCCATTTTGCTTCTTCGGGGATAGGTGCACAGCCGTGTGCTACGCCCTGCTTGACGCTGCACATAGTTTCAACTTCATGAGTATAATTCATACTATGACTCCTTTCGTTATTAACGGCAAATAAATGCCATCTGCATACTCGTTAATTATATAACATTTTTCGTCCGAAATCAAGAGTTTTTTTATTTTTTTACAAAATATCGGATTTTGCGCAAAGCGGCTGTCAGTCCTGCCCTTTTCCGTCGTTTTCATCAGGCTTCTCCCCTGCAATGCAAGCCTTTTTGTAGCTTAACGGACTGACTCCGACATATTTTTTGAATTTGTTGTGGAAATAGTTGATGTTCGTGTAGCCGACCCTCTCTGCGACCTCGTAGACCTTGTATTCGTCCTCCGCAAGAAGCCTTTTTGCCTCGGTGATGCGTATTTTATCGAGGTAATTGTTGAAGTTGTCGCCCATATACTGGTGAAAGACCTTGCCGAGATATGCGCTGTTGTAGCCGAATATATTTGCGAGCATTTCAAGACGAAGCTCCTGATTGTAGTTTGCGTGTATGTACTGAACGACACGCTCCATCGTGCTTTTCGTCGTTCTGCCGTAAACGCTGTCGGAAAACTCGGTGAACTCTTTCTTCATCAGCTCGATTATGTCGTGCAGACTGCCGAGCGAGCCTATCTGACTGACGATGTAATCGTCCTTGAACGGCTCTGCCTTTTTTTCGCCAACGCTTTTTATGATAAGATTTTTCGTGCTGAGTACGGTCGTAATGCAGATAATGCGGATCTTTTCGGGAGTGAAGCTGTTCCTGCAAAGCGATTCCTGGAAGCGTGCAAAACAGCCCTCCAAACGCTCCTTGTCGTTTATCTCCATAAACGGGAAGAACTGTGCAGCTATCGTTTCGGGCGCCGGGATATCCTCATTGTTCCGGCTGCGTATCTTCTCGGCGGAAATAACGCCGTAGTGAAGATAGAGGAAGCGGTTGCTGTATATCTCGTTCGCCGAACGGTAGGAAGCCGATATCTCGTTTGCCGAATGAACGGACTCGCCTATCGCAGCAAATATCATTCCCCTGTAATCAAAGTTCAGCCTGCTCATACATTCCTGTATGCGCTCGTCGGGGCTGTCCTTGAAGATAACTGCGAGCAAACCGTTGAGGTCTATCGGAACAGTGTCAACGTTCTCCATCTCGGAAAGCCTGCTGCGTATCTTGTCAAGCACGAACTGACGTGATTCAAAGCTGCCCTTTTCGTTTGCGCTGATAAGAACGACGTTGAACTTCCGTCCGCCGCTGTATTCTTTAAGAGCACTGTTGTCCGAAGCCGCCGCTCCGCCGATGAGAAGCGCCTTTATCGCATTTTCGTTGAGGAACTCGCTGCCCTTCTGGAGCTGCAGGCTGCTCTCCTTTTCAGCCCTTATCTCCGCCGAAAGCGACTTTAAGCACTCGATAAGCTCATCTTCGTCAACGGGTTTGAGGATAAACCTCTTTACACCGAGCGACATTGCCTCCTTTGCATAGGCAAAATCGGAATAGCCCGAAAGTATCACCGCTTTTCCCTTGAATCCGTTTTTGATCGCTGCATCGATCATCTGTATCCCCGTCATTCCAGGCATTTTAACATCGGCAATAACTATATCCGGATCGTGTATAAGTATTTTGTTGAGTCCGTCATCGCCGTCCTCACCCTCGTCAATGACCTCAAGTCCGAGTTCGTCCCACGGTATCATCATCTTTACGCCAAGACGCACATTCGGTTCATCATCGACCAACAGAACCTTCAGCAAATCACCCGACCTCCTTTTTACGCAGCTTTGACTGCCCTTTTATACAATTATAGCTTATTCCGACACATTTATCAATGCCTTTCACAAAATTTTCATATTTTGATGATATTTATATAAAAATCACAGTTATTTTTTGAGCATTTCTTTGAAAAGTTCGGCAAGCTCCTTGTTTTTTCCTATCGGATATTTGTCATAAAGTCCGAAAGAATATTCATTATAAGCGTGATAGTCAAAGCCGATATCGTATTTTTCGCAAAGGCTGATCATATCCCTTACCCAACCGACGCCGTTTCTGTCCTGCTCGAATCCCTCCGAGATAACGCCGAATTCACCGAGATAAAGCGGAGCGTTCTTCTTTTCGCCAATAACAACATAACGCTTTATTCCCGATTCAAGATAATCCTTGTCAAAGCTGTAAACATTATCGCTCAGCGAAAGATCCATTCTTATTTCGGGAGTGGACTTATCCGATTTTATATATCCCGAAACAGTATATCTGTAACCTTTTTTCATTTCATATCGTCCGAAATTCTGAACATACATCTCGGTCGAACCCGATATTTTCAAACAGCCTTTTTTCCTGCGGCCATCATCGGCACATAATTCACTTTTGCCGCTTCCGTCCGAGCTCCACGCACTGCCCGAAAGTGTACCGTCGGTGAAATCAGCCGAGAAAAGCACCCTTCTCTTTCCGCTCGGCGAAATCTCCGTAAAAACGATATCATCAAAATACACTGTACCGTTTTCGCCCAAATACGATGCGGACAAAGCGGGCTGTACAATGTTAGCCTTTGAAGACAGCGAAGCAAAACCGCTCTCAAAATATGTCCAGCCATTCTGACACTCAGCCGTTTTTTTCGCAGACACACAATCGACCCAGCCGTTCTTTACATTCTCTCCAACGACCTCCTCCGAGGGATAGTTCATCGTCTTGCCGAGCGTTCCTGCCCATTCGGTATTCTGATGCGTGAAGAAAAATGTATCATAATCGTGAAATTCATACACAATGTTGCTGTCATCTATGTTCGCAAAGCAATTATCGGGGTTGAAAATATCATAAACTCTCTCCCCATCCGATCTTACAGCAGAGCCTATCCCCTCAATGAATATGACCTGATACGGCGAAACCTTTCGTATCTCCTTTGCCATTCTGTTCATAAGAGAATCATACTGTTCAAATGTCTTTTCAAATGTTTCCTGCATAGGAACAACGGGTTCGTTCACAAGTCCGTAGCCGATTATCGTCGGCTCTTTCGCATAGCGCTTTGCAATGGCTTTCCACAGAGCCGTAAGCCTGTCACGGTCGCTCTTATCCGTCCAAAGCTCCGTGCCGTTTCCTACCGATTGATATCCGCCCTGCGGAACGTGCATATTGAGTATCAGCTTTATGCCGTATTTCTTTGCCCATTTTATGTTTGTGTCTATCCACTCAAAGCCTGATTTTTTGTAGTGATAAGGGTTCTTGTCGTCCTCGAATATGCCATAGTTGAGATAAAATCTTGCGCAGTTGAAACCCATATCCGCAAGGTCTTTGTACGCCTTTGCATCGTGATGCGATGTATTCGGAACGGAAGGGTTATCCCATACACCATTTCCTAACGCCATGCCCTTTATGCGGAATTCTTCCCCGTCCGAGCCGATGAGCTTCGTGCCGTCTGCGTGAACGAAATCCTCCGCCGTATATTTCTTCGCTTTCTGTGCTGAAGCAAAGCCTGCTGATGATATCATCATCACAGCCGCCGAAACTACAGCCGCCGTTTTCAATAAAAGCTTTTTCATCATTGATTTTTTACCTCTTTCGGCAGGGTTATCCTCACCCTTGTGCCCTTTCCGATCTGACTGTTGAAGGAAAGACCGTACTCCTCGCCGTGGAACATCTTTATTCGCTTGTTCACGTTCGTCAGACCGATGCTCTTTCCCGAAGATGTGTCGTTTTCTTCAAGCTTCCACCTCAGCTCGGACATTTTGTCATCGGGTATGCCCTGACCGTTGTCCTCGACCTCGATAATGACATTTTCGCCCGAATATTTTATGCTCACGGTTATTTTTCCGTTGCTCTTGCTGCTCTCGATACCGTGAACGAACGCATTTTCAACGATAGGCTGTATAACGAGCGGCAAAATAGGATAATTTCCGTCAATTTCATTATCTATCGAGTACGATATCCTGTCGCCGAAACGAGCCGCCTGCAATTCAAGGTAGCTCTTTGTGAATTCAAGCTCCGATTCGAGCGTGACCATACTGTTTTTGACTTCAAGACAGCGGCGCATAAACTTTCCGAGCTTTTTAACAAGGTCAGCCGTTTCCTTGTCGTTGTTCACATACGCTTTCATTCGTATCGTTTCGAGCGTGTTGTAAAGGAAGTGCGGATTTATCTGGCTCGCAAGGGTCTTGAACTCGGCTTCGACCTGATTTAAGCGGAATGTCTCCGTCTGTATCTTCGCCTCGTAAGCCTCATTCATAAGTTCCTGCATACTCTTTACCATTACCTGCAGGTCGTTGTAAAGCTCGTTGATCTCGTCCTCACCGTCGATCCGCTCGTTAAGGTCAAAGTCGCCGACCGTTACTCTGTGCATCTGGTCACGGAGGAAGCCTATCCTTCGCACGAAATACGTTGTAAAAATTATCGCAATAAGCACCGAGAGCAGAAAGCAGGATGTTATGTAGAAAACATATCCGAACGATATCTCCTTTGTCGCACCCGTTACGATAGCATAAGGCTTCACAAGATATATCTGAAAAAAGTTGCCCGTATGATTATAGTTGAAGTTGGTCGCAACGGTGTAGCCCTTGTCGGTGAGAGCGGATTTTCCCGTAAGCTCAACAGGGTCTTTCTCCACGCCGTCAAGCTCAAAATCGGGAGTTGTGAATACCTTTCCGAGGTCGTATTCGGACATATTGCTGTAAAAGACCATTCCGTTCTGAACGGCGAAAATAACGTTGAATACCTCGTCCTCCATCAGCGTTTCTATCCAGTCCTGATTGATGTAAACGACCATAACGCCGAGACTGCCGCCCTCTTTTGACCTTATCTGACGGATATAGCTAAGATAGCATTTTGAATCGGAGGGGTTTTTCAGCACCCGCCATATCGGTGCAGTTGTCTCCAGAGCTTCGCCGAACCAGTTTGCATTTTTTATCTGCTGAGTGATGCGCTGGAAGGAAAGATTGTACAGAAATCCGTTCGGGTCTTCGCCCATATCAACATAAAAGGTTATGTCCGATATCTGGGAATAAGCGTTTCTGTAATTCGATACAACGGGGTGCGCTGCGTAGAAATCGAGACATTCATCATGGGTCAGTCCGCTGTTGAGCAGATAGCTGATGTTCTCGTCATTATATATAGTATCAGCCGCCGCCGAGGTCGTGAAAAGTGTGTCCGTAAGCCTTATTTTAAGGTTGTCGGCGTCCTTGTAAGCCTCCTTGACGGTGCTTTCCTGCAGAACGCCTATCGTGTTCATAATGAGGTAAATTCCTGCCGCAAAAACGGGGACGATAACCGCAATGAACATCACGATAAGCTTCGTGCGGATATTAGTGTTGAGCAGTTTGTTTATCAGCTTCATAGCACTTCCCTGCTTAATTTTCCCCGGACAGTATCTTCACCGCCGAGCTTGTTCCTATCCTTTCGCAGCCCTCATTCAGAAAAGCTTCAAGGTCAGCTTTTGTCTTTACGCCGCCTGCCGCTTTCATCCTGACGTTTTCGCCGATGTGCTTCTTGAAAAGCTTTATATCTTCAAGCTTTGCGCCGTCCGTGCCGAAGCCTGTCGAGGTCTTTATGTAGTCCGCACCCGCATTTGTCACGCAGTCGCAGAGTGCTATTTTCTCTATCTTTTCAAGGTAGCAGGTCTCGATGATGACCTTGAGTATCTTCTCACTGCATACCTTTTTCAGAGCGGCAATTTCAGACGTCACCTTGTCAAATCTGCCCATCTTCACATCACCGAGGTTCACGACCATATCAAGCTCGTCTGCACCATCGGCAATTGCACACTGCGCCTCGAACACCTTTACGGCAGTCGTGTTGTAGCCGAGAGGGAAGCCTATCACCGTGCAGATATTGAGTTTTTCGCCGAATTTTTTTCTCGCATACGAAATAAAGCTCGGCGGTATGCATACAGAAGCCGTGTTGAGGCGGAGCGCTTCTTCACAAAGCCTGTCGATGTCAGCCTCGGTCGAAACGGCTTTGAGCATAGTGTGGTCGATGTGCGGATAGATCTGTTCTTTTTCCATTGTCAGTCTTCCTTTCGTGAGTCGTCCTCTGCCTTTAAAAGCAGTTCATAAACGGGTGCAAGCTTCTCAAATTCGCCGATGAGGAACGGTATCAGCCCGTCGCTGAAAAGCAGGTCATAGTCATGGCTCAGAGCGTTGACGGAAATACTTTTTCGGTTGAGCCAGTTCTGCTTTTCCTCGCTCTCATTCGGGAAACGGTTCTTTTTGTAAATGTCGCCGTCAAGCGAAAATTCTGGCGAAGCTTTCAGCATTTTCACAGCCGCCTTGTAGCTTTTGTCGTCATTCTTTATAAGCTTGCGCAGGCTTTCCATTACCGCCGTGGGTGCTTGGTAGTAGCCAACGCCGTATGAAAAACCCGTCTGCTCGATGCAGAAATAAAACGACAGTGCATTTCCGAGCCTTTCACGGGGACGGCTCACGGCTATCCATATATGGTCACGGAAAAGCGACTTATCCTTTGTAAAGCGTGTGTCACGGCGAACTCGGGAAACACACTTCGGCGAGCAGACAAGCCGGCTGTCGATCCTTTCAAAGGTCGGCGCAAGTCCTGCGGCTATCTCCGCAAACGGCTCGGTTATGACCTTTTTGTATACAGGCTTCTGCTCCTCATAATATTCCCTGCTGTCACGCAGTTTGAGTTCAAAAAGGATATCGATCGATCTTCTTGAAAAATTCATTTTGTTCCTTTCCTTTTTATAGTATAACGGGACAGGAAAACCTTCCCTATGCGATCAATGCGTTTGTATAAAAAAAATCCGTTTCTTTTTTACAAGAAACGGATTTCTCTACTGGTTGGGGTGCAGGGATTTGAACCCCGGAAATGCCTGAGTCAGAGTCAGGTGCCTTACCGCTTGGCTACACCCCAGTATAAGTCGCCGCAAAGGCGATGCATTAACGGCAACTCACTTTGGTTGGGATAGTTGGATTTGAACCAACGAAATGACGGAGTCAAAGTCCGTTGCCTTAGCCGCTTGGCTATATCCCATTGAACTGTAATGCGGAAATAATCAAGCTCATCGTCAAACGACAGTAGTTATTATAGCACATCCATTTCTGCTTTGCAATAGTTTTTGCACATCTTTAGCGTTTTATACAAATATTTTTGCATTAGTTGTGCAATTGTTACATTTCATTACGGTTCTCGAGAGCCTTGAACAGAGTGGTCTTGTCGGCATATTCGACCATTGCGCCAACGGGCAGACCGAAAGCGAGCCTTGTGACCTTTACGCCGAGCGGCTTTAACAGCTTCGAGATATATACCGCAGTAGCTTCGCCCTCAACAGTCGGATTTGTAGCCATAATGACCTCACGCACTCCGCCTGCGTTAACCCTTGCAAGAAGCTCCTTTATCCTGAGCATTTCGGGAGTGATCCCGTCCATCGGCGAAAGAAGTCCGTGCAGAACGTGATAAACGCCCTTGTATTCGTTGGTGCGCTCGAAGGCTTCGATATCCTTAGGCGCTTCGACAACGCATACGGTGCTGTGGTCACGGAAGTCATCGCTGCATATCGGACAAAGCTCATTCTCGGTGAAGTTTGCGCAGACCTTGCAGTAGGTAACTTTTTGGTGAGCGTTCATTATCGCATCGGAAAAAGTCTGTGCTTCCTCATCGCTCATCGTCATAACATAATAAGCGAGCCTTTGAGCCGACTTCATTCCTATTCCGGGGAGCTTTGCGAACTGCTCCGCAAGTATTACGAGCGGCAGAGCCGTTTTTGACATAAGATCATTCCTTTTAACAGTGTGTCGTTTGAGAATAACGGGAATCCGTCAGATACAGATTCCCGTTCAATGTTTATCTTAGAAAAGTCCGGGGAAGGAAACGCCGCCTGTGATAGCACCCATCTCATTTTCGGAGGTTGCTTCGATCTGGTGAACAGCATCATTGAATGCGCTGATAACGAGATCCTGAAGCATCTCGATATCGTCCTTGTCAACAACGTCAGGCTTGATAGTGAGAGACTTGATCTCCTTTTTGCCGCTCATAACGACTTCAACAGCACCGCCGCCCGAAGTAGCCTTGAACTCTCTGTTTTCAATATCTTCCTGAAGAGCGGTGATCTGTTCCTGCATTTTCTGAGCCTGCTTGAGCATACCCTGCATATTCTGAGCGCCGCCGCCCATTCCCTGTGGCAATCTTGCTTTCATAATTAATACTCCTTTTGGTTGTTTTTAAGCACCGTAATACAAAATTAGCGGAACTATTGATTTATAGAAACGGAACATTTATGACTGTTCTGTCGGTATCCCGTTTTCCTGCGCTTTTTTTAAGATAGATTCGACCGACTGCCTTGTATCGGCTTTCTCGGTCTTGTTCGTGCATTTCGCACGGATAGTATATATCCTGCCCGTTATCTTCTGGATCGAGCGTTTGAGCTTCTCGGCGTTGTCCCCTGCCTTTAAAACGGACATAAAGAACGAATTTTCCGAAAAAATGAGCATCATATCTCCGCTTTCGAGGGCGTAAGAGCCGACCAGTGCCGCCGAACCCGACGGGCAAGCCGCTTTGTACTCCTCAAGGATATCCGCCCAGCGTTCAACAGGCTTGAACAAAGACGGGTCTATTTTGCCCTGCTCCGTTTTTGCGGGAGCAGACTGTGCAGGTTGAGAAACGCTTTCGCTCTGTCTCTCCTGCCGATATGACCTCTGCGGTTCACTTTGCACAGGATCAGTCCGCTGAACGGACGCATCGCCGAGCCTGCGCTCCAACATTTCAATTTTAGCATAAATTTCGGAATTGTCAATAGAATTGTTCGCAGAAACGCCCGAAGCCACAGTGTCAGCTCTCTTTGTGCATATTTTTATCATGCACATTTCGATCTCGACACGCTTTGACGGCACTCTGCCTATTTTATCACCCGTCTGCTGCAAAATATCAAGGTCGGCGAAGATATCCTCTATCGGCATTTTCTCCGCAAGTGCCTTGACCTGAGCTACCTCGCTCGGCAGACAGTTCAGTATCCCCGTATCATCGGGAACGGTTTTCGCAAGCATAACATTCCGCAGCTGTCCGACCAGTTCGGCACAAAGCTGCTGCATATCCTTTGATGAATCGTAAAGCTCGCCGACCGCCTTTACAGCTTCCGCTGTGTTATGGTCAGCCGCCGCTTCAAGGATACGGAAAACAGGACCGCTTCCCGCAATTCCCGCAGCACTCGCAGCCACATCCTCCGTGATATTGTCGGAATAAGCCGTGCATCGGTCGAGCAGCGAAAGAGCGTCACGCATACCGCCGTCCGAAGCCTTTGCGATGAGCAGCGCAGCTTCATTCGTGAGTGTGAACTTCTCCTGCTCTGCGACCCACAAGAGCCGCTTTGCGATATCGTCGGACTTTATCCTGTGGAAATCAAAACGCTGGCAGCGTGAAAGTATCGTCGGCAGGACTTTGTGGATCTCAGTCGTTGCGAGGATAAACTTAACGTGTTCGGGCGGTTCTTCCATAATTTTGAGCAGCGCATTGAACGCCGCAGGAGAGAGCATATGAACTTCGTCGATGATGTAGACCTTGTATTTGCAGCGTTCGGGCATATAAACTGTACCCTCACGCAGGTCACGGATATCTTCAACGCCGCTGTTTGAAGCTGCATCTATCTCGATTATGTCGCCGAGTGCGCCCTCATCGGCGTCACGGCATATCTCACATTCAAGGCACGGATTTCCGTCAACGGGGTGCAGGCAGTTCATCGCCTTTGCAAGTATTCTTGCGCAGGTCGTCTTGCCCGTTCCTCTTGAACCCGTGAAAATATATGCATGGGCAGTTCTGCCCGTTCTGAGCTGGTTTAAGAGCGTTTCTGTGACCTGCGGCTGCGAAACAACATCAGCAAAGCTCAAAGGTCTGTATTTTCTGTACAAAGCCTGATACAAAACGCTCACTTCCCTTTTAGTTTATCTTCATTTCTTCGTCTATCTTGTCATAAACTCCGACACTCTCGGCGATTTTACAGTAATACTGCTTGAAGCCGATAACATCGAACATATTCGCCTCAAGAGCTTTCGCATAATACTCACGGCTCTTTTCAAGGTCTTTCAGCCCGAGCTGAGCAAGCGCACAGCCTCCGAGCGCAAAAACATAATTTTTGCCTTCCAGTATCGACCTTGTGAAGCTTTCAAAAGCCTTTTCATATTCGCCCATTGCAAGGTAACACATTCCGTAATCGGTGTAAAGATACTGAAAAATGCCCTCCTGATCCGCTTTTTCGGCAAGACCGTCATAAATATCGAGTGCCTTTTGATAAGCACCATTTTCAACATGACATCTTGCAAGCAGAAAATCGACCATATACTTATCATCGTTAAGACCAAGGTCGATAGCGTCCTGAAAATACTTCGCCGCATTGGTATTATACCCCATAAGGCGGTAGCTGTTGCCTATGTAAAAGCTTGCGACCGCTTTTTCACGGTCGGTACAGTCACATTCCATCGCTTCTTTGAGATAGTCGATGCCGTCTGCAAGCTCCTCACAGCGGATGCAGTCCATACCGTCGCTGAAAAGTCTTGCTTTCTTGGAGAAACCCTCGAACGTTCCCTTCTCCAGATACCTGTCGTAACCTCTGCCTGCTGCACTCTGCGCATCGCTGTAAGCGGTCACTATCGCAGACATAACGAGAGCAAATTCCGCAAGTCCGAAAAAAAGCTTTTGGAACAGGTCGGGCGTATAATCGGGCGAATCAAAAAGCACCATATAGGCAAGTGCAATAAGAAACATCAGCGGAACTACTATAATAAAGTGCCGCCAAAGCTTTTTTATAAAATACCACTTGTCCATTAAAAAGTTCCTCCGAAAAAGAGAAAAATCCGATACATAGGTGTGCAGGCTTGCTGCGGCACACAGAGCGAACCGCTTAATGCTGCTCGGTTCCCCGCCTGACATGGTTCACGGTGTTCTGTTGCACAGGGCCCGCACACCTATATACCGGATAAATTCCGATCATAGTATGCCGATACGCTCATTTTCGGTTAAATTCCGCTTAAAACAGAGCGCAAACAGGATTTACTTGATTATGATATCATATTTCACAAAAAAAGTCAAGCATTTTGCAAAAATTTAAAGTCTTATATAAGCTGCACAAAGATTTTTCCCATAATCTGTTTACTTTTTAATATAATTTTAGCAAAAGTCAACAGCTGAATCATTCACAATTGCACTATTTGTACAGAAATTTTTTTCTATCTAATTTTACTATTGAAATTTTTCCGATTATGAGTTAAAATAGTAACAGTATGTGTTTCAAACGTTTTAGATTGTCATTTTTAATAAAAATAATGTAACAAAGACGGTTTGTTTTATCTAACAAGCTGTACAAAATATTATTAGGGTGGAAAAAATATGGGTTCTAATATCATTCTTTACGGTCCTCCGGGTACAGGTAAAACTTATAATACTATCGCTTATGCGATATCTATTATTTACGGAAGATCTATCCGTGATGTCATGGGCGACGATTACGGCGAGCTTCTCGAGAAGTACAACGCTCTCAAAACTCTCTACGGTCAGATCGAGTTCACTACCTTCCATCAGTCCTTCGGCTATGAAGAATTCGTTGAGGGTATCAAGCCTGTTTTCATTCAGGTAATGAACGAAAAGGGCGAGCGTTCCCGTAAGGAAGAAATGGTTTATAAGGTAAATCAGGGTGTATTCAAGCGTTTCTGCGACGAAGCCGCCAAGAACCCGGGTGAAAAATATGTATTCATCATCGATGAGATCAACCGAGGCAACGTTTCCAAGATCTTCGGTGAAATGATAACCATTATCGAACCCACAAAACGACTTGGACAGGCGGAAGAAGCCACCGTTAAGCTTGCCTATTCGCAGGAAGCGTTCGGCGTTCCCGACAATGTTTACATAATCGGCACGATGAACACCGCCGACCGTTCCATAGCGATGCTCGACTCCGCTTTAAGGCGACGTTTCGACTTCGTTGAAATGATGCCGAACCCCGAGCTTCTGCGCGGAGTAACAGTTGAGGGCATTGATATCTGCGAGCTTATGTATAAGATAAACAAGCGAGTTGAGATACTCCTCGACCGTGACCATACGATAGGTCACGCCTACTTTATGCCGCTTCGCTCCCGTCCGAGCCTTGCAGTCCTTGCGCATATCTTCAAAAATGCGATAGTTCCGCTTCTTCAGGACTATTTCTACGATGATTATGAAAAGATAAGACTTGTCCTCGGCGATGCGAACAAGGAGCCAAACGAGCAGTTCGTAATCAAGACAGACGTTGACTATGCACAGATCTTCGGTGCAAATGCCGAGCTTTACCTTGAAAATGACGATATTTATACTATAAATAATGCGGCTTTCGGAAATGTCAACGCATATCTTAAGATCTAAGGATAATTTCCAATGAGTACAAATAAAAAGTTCGTTATCACAGATGCAGACTCCTTTGTAAGGGGCGGAACATCGGACGATCCGCACATTATCCCTATCCCCGAACATAACTTTGACCGTCTTGCGGACTTCACCGAGAACAACCGCTACCCCGTTATGCATGAGATAACTCTCCCCGACGGACGAAAGACCATTCACCCTGCCCGTTATGCAGGCATCATAACGCTGCGTGACGGTACGCAGATTGAGCTTATGCCGCAGATAGCCGCTGACCCTGCCGAAAATGCAGTCGTATCGAAGATGCTCATTCTGCGAATGCTCGAATCGATGATAGAAGTCCCCGTGAAAAGGGTCAACGAGCGCTACTTCAAAAAAGAACAGCTCAATATTTTCGAGATATGTGTGCGAATGTTTCTTGACGAGGTAGAAAACGTTGTACGAGGCGGATTGAAGCAGACCTACGTTCCCTATCGAGGCAACGAGCCGTTCGTAAAGGGCAAGACTATCTATTCCGAACACGCCAAGAAAAACTATGCCCACAAGGAAAAATTCTTCGTTGAATATGACGTTTTCAGCATAAACCGTGCCGAGAACAAGCTCATAAAAACAACTCTCGCCGCTCTGCTGAAGCTTTCGACAAACGGACTTAACCTCAAACGACTGAGAACGCTCCTTATGGACTTTGACGGAGTTGATTCCTCAACAAATTTAAAGCGTGACTTCGCCGCTGTTATCGACGACCGAAGCATGGCTCGCTACACAAAGGCAATGGGTTGGTGCAGGCTGTTCCTTCTCAACAAGGGTACAACAACGTTTTTCTGCGGCGGAAAGGTCGCTTATGCGATGCTTTTCCCTATCGACAAGCTTTTCTGCGGCTGTATCGCAACAAGCCTGCGCCGTCAGATAGACCGTTCGAGATACAGCTTCCTCACGCCTGAAAAAATGACAAACTCGGTCAACAACGTCTCGCTCGACCTTAATATGGAACCTGTTTCCAATTTCTACGTTAAGGACAAGCAGGACGATTCCTACATAAACATCATCTTCAAATTCTATGATTTCAAGAATTATCACGGCAAGGATACCGATGATACGGCGGTGGTTTTCCCCGTTACCGAAGTCCTCAACCGTGATCTTGAAGGTATGAACCGAAATATGTATCTCGTTGACCTCAAAGACATCGACGGAAGCGTTGCGATACTCAACGAAACGTTTTTCCACTGATATTTTACAGCCGCTCATATTCGGGCGGCTTTTTTATTGTGAAATTTTAACATAACTATTGCAATTCACAGAAAAAAAGTGTATAATGTTAGGTGATATACTATTCAATCAATTTATCTGAAAGGATATGATCTTATGAACGAAAATTCCGAAAGATCCCATGACAGCGTTCTCAATCTCCTGCTCACAGTGACAGGTCTGCTCTCGTTTGTGCTTGGTTTTGTACTCGGCATATGTGTAACAAAGAAACTGAGCGGCAAATGCTGCGGCAAAAAGAAAAACTGCAAGGATTTCGATGCTGACGAATATGTTCGCAGCCTCAATCTTGAAGAAAACTAATAAAAAGGACTAAATGAAATATGAAACTTGGTATGGTTGGACTTCCGAATGTCGGAAAAAGCACACTCTTTAACGCACTCACAAACGCAGGCGCAGAATCCGCAAACTATCCGTTCTGCACCATTGAACCGAACGTCGGCGTTGTTTCCGTCCCCGATGAACGCCTTCTGAAGCTCAAAGAAATGTATGACCCGAACAAATTCACCCCCGCAACGCTTGAATTTGTCGATATCGCAGGTCTTGTAAAGGGCGCATCAAAGGGCGAAGGTCTCGGAAACAAGTTCCTCGCAAATATCCGTGAAGTTGATGCTATCGTTCACGTTGTTCGCTGCTTTGAGGGTACGGACGTTATCCACGTTGACGGAAGCATCAATCCGAGAAGAGATATCGAGACTATCGACCTCGAGCTCATCTTCTCCGACATTGAAATGCTCGACAGACGCATCGACCGCACAAAGAAGCTCGTCAAGGGCGATAAGAAATACATCGCAGAGGTAGAATTCCTCGAAAAGCTCAAGGCTCACCTTGAAGCGGGTCACTCCGCACGTTCCTTTGACTTCACCGAAGAGGAAGCCGAGGCTATCAAGAGCACACCGCTGCTCTCCGCAAAGCCTGTAATTTTCGCAGCAAACCTCTCCGAGGACGATTTCAAGAACAACATTGAAAATTCCGTTCACTACAAGACCGTGTGCGAGATCGCAGCGGAGGAAAAGGCTTCCGTATTCCCTATCTGCGCACAGCTTGAAGCCGAGATCTCCGATATGGGCGATGAGGACAAGGCTATGTTCCTCTCCGAGCTCGGACTTGAAGTATCGGGACTTGACAGAATCATCAAGGAAGGTTATGCTCTCCTCGGACTTATCTCGTTCCTCACGGCAGGCAAGGACGAAGTTCGTGCATGGACTATCACAAAGGGTACAAAAGCTCCGAAGGCGGCAGGAAAGATCCACACCGACTTTGAAAAGGGCTTTATCAGAGCGGAAGTTGTTTCGTTCGATGACCTTATGGCTTGCGGAACGATGGCTGCCGCAAAGGAAAAGGGTCTTGTCCGTCTGGAGGGCAAGGAATACGTTGTTCAGGACGGAGATATAATCCTGTTCCGCTTCAACGTATAATATAAAAACGGATCAAAAAGGCATTAGGACGGAAAGCCGACGCAGGCAATTCCGCCCCAATAGCTGCGAAACGCCGCTTGACGGAACGGAAACCGTATTATCGGCTTTGCAGGAACGATCTTATGGGGAATGTCTTTTGATATAAATTATTTTTGGAGGATAAGAAATGAACACAAAGAAAATTCTCGCAGGCGTTATGGCTCTCTTCCTGACGGCTGCACTCACTGCCTGCGGCGGCGGAAACGGCGCAGACGGCGAAACAACAACATCCGAAGCTACCACCACCACTAAGGCTACCGTTGCCGTAAACACAGAGGGACTTAAGGACGAAGAGCAGGAATCGCTCTCTTCCGTTCTCGACCAGCTCCCCGATACTGAGCTTGCAAACAAGGAGATCAAGTGGCTCGCTCACTACGACCTCAACCCATCAAACGACGGCTCTTCCAAGAAGGTAGAGCTTGAACTCTTCGAGCAGAAGTACGGCGGAAAGATCACCTATATCCCTACTACATGGGAAAAGCGTTACGATGACCTTTCCACAAACGTTCTCGGCGGCACGGGCGTTGACTTCTTCCCCGGCGATGATGCCAACAACTATCCAAAGGGGATCATCAGCGGAATGTTCCAGTCTGTAGATGACTACATCGACCTTGATTCCGCTATCTGGCAGAATGTTTCAGCAGCTATGGATCTTTTCAAATTCGGTGGAAAGCACTATCAGTTCGTTACGGGCGTAACCGCTGAACAGGTAGTTATCTACGACACCTCCACACTCGAAGCTCAGGGCTTTGACGATCCTTGGGAGCTTTATCAGAAGGGCGAATGGAACTGGGATACATTCAAGCAGATGCTCCTCGACTTCGTTGATCCCGATGCTGACCAGTACGGTCTTGACAACTGGTTCAATGAAAAGGCTCTCTACCTTTCTGCAGGCGTTCCGACTGTTTCCGTCGGCGATGACGGTCACCTCGTATGCAATGTAAACAACGCTACAGTTGAAAAGGCTATGAACTTCCAGTATGAACTCTATCAGAACGGACTTGTTCTTCCTCTTGAACAGTTCAACTGGTCTATCCAGCCTCAGTTCATGGGCGAGGGCAAGGAACTCTTCTGGCTCAACGGTACTTGGGGAATCCAGGGCGACCCTGCTACATGGACAGTAGGAATCGAACCGCAGAACCTCGGTATCGCACCTGTTCCGTCACCTGAAGGATCCGATCCTTACCAGTCCGCAGTTGTAAACGGCTATGCACTCTGCAAGGGCGCAGCTAACCCAGAGGGCGTTGCACGCTTCGCTGAATGTGTTATCGTTGCAAACAATGACCCTGCAACTATTGCTATCTCCGACAGAAAGGCTATGGACGACAACCAGTGGTCCGAAGATATCATCGCAAGAGTCAAGGAGATCAACGAACTCACAAGACAGTACCCTGTTGTTGACCTCGCATCGGGCTGCTCCTCCGACATCGCTTCCATCACAACGGACGGCGGCTCTGAAATGGGCACAAGAGCTCCATTCCACGGCACAGACTGGGCAACAATGAGAGAAACTATCGCAGATACTCTCATTATGCTTGTTGATGAAGTTGACCAGAAGCTTCAGGAAGCAACAGCTGAATAATTTTACATAATAAATATAAATGCCGTCAGAGCGATTGCTTTGACGGCATTTGTCTGTCAAAAAATATATT
>CAKSKU010000005.1 GCA_934465295.1 uncultured Oscillospiraceae bacterium | reverse complement strand
TTTCTCTTGTACTCGTTATTATATCGCACAAAAATACCCTCCTTACTGGGTGTCCAGTAAAGAGGGTACATATCAGCCTCTCAAACTTGACGGTTATTTTTTGACCTAAAATTGGGAGCGACCGTCTATCGGTATGCTCCTTTTATATTTATATTATAAGCCATTTAAGCAAAAATGTCAAGAGCCACATCGCATTTTGTTCCGACAAAAATTATCAATTATCAACTGTCAATTGTCAATTAAAAACTTGCGTGAGCGGCGGGACGGGAAACCCGTCCCCTACGGAAAAATACGGCATTTCAATGTACCAAAATTATCAATTGTAAACTATCAACTATTAACTGTTAACTGTTAACTGTAAAATTGTCAATTATCAATTGTCAATTATCAATTAACATCCCCTCTTGCGTTAAAGTGCATTTTGTGGTACAATAGCATTGTGAATATTGTTTATTTCAAACAGCAGAGTTTTTCTGCGTTTTTTCGGAGGTTATAAATGGCTCTTGACGGAATTTTTTTGAGCTGCGTTAAAAACGAGCTTTCACCGCTCATCGGCGGCAGAGTTGACAAGATCGCTCAGCCCTCCCGTGAGGAAATTATTATCACTATGCGCACAAGAGGCGGCATGGAGAAGCTTTTGTTCTCCGCTTCGGCAAATTCTGCCCGTGTCCATATCACTAAGGAGTCGGTCGAGAACCCGAAAGTTCCGCCAATGTTCTGTATGCTCCTGCGCAAGCACTTCGGCAACGGCAAGCTGCTCGATATCCGCCAGGACGGGCTTGAACGTGTGCTCTATTTCGATTTTGAGGCTATGAACGAGCTTGGCGATATGGTAAAAGTCACCCTCGCCGCCGAAATTATGGGCAGATGCTCGAATATCATCGTTATCAACGCCGACGGAAAGATAATTGACAGCATAAAGCGTGTAGACCTCGAAATGTCGGGCGAACGTCCCATCCTTCCCGGTATGACTTACACCTTGCCGCCCAGAACAGAGCGGCTTGACTTCCGCAACTGCTCAAAGGAACAGCTTTCCGAGGCTCTCAGCGCAATGCCCGACGCCGACCTTGCAAAAACGCTCGTCAAGGTCTTTGAGGGCGTTTCGCCGATCGTTGCCCGTGAGTGGGTGTTCTTTGCCGCAAACGGCGACCAGATACGCAAAAGCGAGCTTACCGACAGCATTCTCGACAGGCTTTGCACTGCGCTGAAAAAGACCGCCGATGAGCTTTCGGACGGCACAAATGCCTATACCGTCATAAAGGATCACGACGGTATGCTCAAAGACTTCGCATTTATGGATATTTCGCAGTACGGCTCGCTCATGACGACAAAAACACTTCCTGATGCCTGCGCTGCGCTCGACTATTTTTACTCCGAGCGTGACAATGTTTCCCGTATGAAGCAGCGCTCCGCCGACCTTTACAAGCTTCTGCTGAACACGACCGAGCGTATCGCACGAAGAACAGAGGCGCAGAAGCTTGAACTTGCCGAGTCTGCAAAGCGCGACGAACTGAAGCTGAAAGGCGACCTCATCTCGGCAAATCTTTACCGCATCGAAAAAGGTATGGACAAGATCACCGTCGAGAATTTTTACGATGAAAGCTGCCCGACTGTTGATATTGAGCTTGATAAGAGACTTACTCCGAGCAAAAATATGCAGAAATATTACGCAGAGTACAGAAAGCTTGATACTGCGGAGAAAATTCTCACCGAACGTATCGCCCAGGGCGAGGACGAGCTTGCATATATCGACAGCGTTTTTGACGCACTGACCCGAACCAGGAGCGAGGACGAGGTAAACGAGCTGCGAATGGAGCTTGCCGAGCAGGGCTACCTCCGTGCGAACAAGCTCAAAGGCAAGCCGCCCAAGACAAAGCCGCCGATAGAATTTACCTCTCCCGACGGCTACACCATATTGATAGGACGAAACAACATCCAGAACGACAGGCTCACCACGAAGCTTGCCGACAAGACGGATATCTGGCTCCACACGAAAAATATCCCCGGCTCGCACGTCATTATCCGCACGAACGGCACAGTTCCGCCCGATGAGACTATCCTCTATGCGGCAGGACTGGCGGCTTTCCACAGCAAGGCAAAGAACTCCTCGCAGGTCCCTGTCGATTATGTGAACATCAAGTTCGTGAAAAAGCCATCGGGCGCAAAACCCGGCAAGGTCATCTTCACAAACAACCGCACGGTCTATGTAACGCCGATAGACCCCTATTCAGAGCAATAATAAACACCGCCTGACTTCCGCAAAAGGAGGTCAGGCGGTTTGTTCCGATACAGGGAAAAGCTTCGGGCTTTCCTTAGCTGTGGCTGTTTACAGCACTGTCTTCTCTGAAAAGGAGCGATATGCACCATACTGCCGCAAGTGCGACAAGAATATAAAGTACACGGCTTATAACTGCGCCCGTTCCGCCGAAGAGCCAGGCGATAAGGTCAAATCGGAAAATTCCGACCAAGCCCCAGTTAAGACCGCCGACAATAAGCAGCGTTAAAGCGATTTTATCCCACATAATGCTGTTCCTTTCAAAAAGTTTGTCAAACCCCGTGATTAGCTTATGCGGAATATTCGTCATTATTCAGCAGAAACCGAGCTTTCGGCAAATAATTCGGGGAGCGTTGCAAGGAATTTTTCATCGAGGACATAGTGACCGTCCTCATTTTCCGCACCGCTTGAAAGGATAAACGCCGAGATGCGGGTTGAATTATTGATAACATATTTCATTGCTTTTTCAACCTCGTCATAATCATAAGCGGTGATGTCCGTATCGATATCCGAATTTATGACCGCAACGAAATAATCATCGAGATTGTTTGCAAAGTTTGAAGCATTGACCGTACCGCCCGTCACAAGGTCGTTGACGGCAATGCCGAGACATTTTGAACGGTACTCCTCGCCCTGAGTGTAATTTGGATATGTAAGCACCTTTCGCAGAGCGGTGGAGTCAAGGTACTGCCTGCCTGCTTTAAGAACGGTGGTCTCGCCCGTGTCGGGATTGTCATAAACGAGGTTGTAGGGGATATCATAATCGATGCCGCCGAAGATATCGGCGATAACGGAAAAGCTTGTGCGTGTGAATTTTATGTATTTGTCAATGCTTATCCCGAGGCAGCTTTCAGCGGCGGTTACGGCTTTTTTTGTGCCGCCGTTGCGGTAGATATTGTAGATGGTGTCCTCACCGTCAGCGGTGGAAACGTTCGTATTGCTCGGGATAGGGAGAAAGACGAACTGCTTCTCGATGGGGAGAAATCTTGCGACAAGGAAACAGCTTCCGCTCTCACGCTTTTCCGCATCAAGGATAAGCAGAACTGTACGTGAATCCTCGGCGGAGGGAGTGTAGTCCCCGAGAACGGTCAGCGGCTGGAGATCGATCTCTTCCGCAGGGGTCGGGTCGGAACTATTGCCATCGTCCGTGAGTATGCTTGAAAATGCAACATAGCATACTCCGCCTGCTATTATGAGCGTGAGCACGATGGTTATTAAATAGGTCAGAAATACCTTTGATGATTTTTTTGCCATAAAAACTCCTTTATCAGTATTGCCAAAATCGCTTTGCGGTGGTATAATATCAATATGTGCGCCGGTATTCAGAATTTCAGCCTGACGTCCATGGACTTGGCTTCTTCAACGGCTTCGGCTATCTTTGCAATGTTTATCACACTGATGTCAATGCCGGCTTTCTCGGCAAGGCGGATAGTCTGTCCCGTTCCGCTGCGGTAGCTGCTGACGGCGGCAATGAGCCGTGAAGAATTGTCTATCATAAACTTGTTCCGCTTCTGCATACAGTCCTTGGTGTATTCCTCGCTGATGTAAACAATGTCTGCGGCTTCGTTGATAAGACAGCCATAGATGAATTTTTCAAAGCTGCGGAGGTTTTTCGGCTGCGCTCTGTACGGAACAGCCGCAACGAGCTGTATTCTCGGGTCGCTCCGCTTGAAATCAAGCACAAGATCGCCTGCCATAAGGTCAATGCCCCTTGCAAGACCCGTGATGAAGCAGGTGTAGCCGTCGTCGATCGCAGCAGCTATCTCCCGATGGAGCAGCGACCTTATCACACCCATAACGGGCGAGGTGATATCGCCGCCGTCAGGGAGCTTTTCGGGGCGATGTCCCGAGAAACAGGCGGTTTTTTCTTTCGGTATAATGAATTCGGACATATTGTTCTCCATATCATTTAATATATAATGAAGTGCCGATAAATTTTCTCTTAAATTTTATTTTAACATATACAGTCGGCTTTTGCAACCGATTTTACAAAAAAGGAGCTTATAAATGGAATTTTTTCATAAAAGAACATGGGCGGAGATCGATCTTGCCGCCGCCGAAAAGAACCTCAATATCCTCAAAGGCTTTCTGGACGAAACGAAAACACGCCCCTGCTGTGTATTAAAAGCATTCGGCTACGGTCACGGCGATATCAACCTTATGAAGCTTTATCAGACGCTCGGAGTTGACTTCTTCGCCGTTTCAAATATAGACGAAGCAATAGGTCTGCGCAGGCACGGCTGTACGGGCGATATCCTTATCCTCGGCTATACAGCGCCGCAGTACGCAGCAGAGCTTTCACGCTTCGATATAATCCAAGCCGCAGTTTCGGAGGAGTACGCAAAAGAGCTTTCCGAAGCCGCAAAAAGTCCCGTCCGTGTGCATATCAAGCTCGATACGGGTATGGGAAGAATAGGTCTTATCGCAAAGGACAGGGAAAAATGTCTTGAAGAGATCGCCGTGATACGCTCGCTCCCGAACCTCATCTGCGAGGGTATCTTCACACACTTTGCAGTCGCAGACAGCTTTGACAAGGAAAGCTGCGACTACACCGATATGCAGAAGGAGCTGTTTTTCTCCATTGCGGAGGAAGCAGGCGGCTTCAAGGAAGTGCATTGCTTAAACAGCGCAGGCGCAGAGCTTCACTATGACAGCCGAAGCACTCTTGCAAGATTCGGTATCCTATTGTACGGTCTTAACCCCGACCCATCACTCAAAATGCCCGAGGGCATCGAACCCGTTATGGAAATAAAGTCCGTAATAGGCTATATCAAAGACCTGCATAAAGGCGACTGCGTTAGCTATGGCAGGACATTCACCGCCGAACATGATATGAGAGCCGCAACTCTCCCGATAGGCTATGCCGACGGCTATCCAAGACTGCTCTCGAACAAGGGCGAGGTCATGATATGCGGAAAAAGAGCGAAAATACTCGGCAGAGTTTGTATGGATCAGATAATCGTCGATATAACGGATATCCCCGAGGCAAAGGTCGGAACGGAGGTCACCGTTTTCGGCAAGGGCGAAATAACCGCCGACGATGTAGCGGCACTCTGCGGAACTATCGGATATGAGATGATATGCGCAGTATCGCCGAGAGTGCCGAGAGTTTATATGAAGGACGGAAAGGTCGTTGACGTTGTAAACATTCTTTGATAAGATCAAAAATGAGGTGTACAAATGGCACAGTCGGTAAAAATGATCTCAGCGGATGAGCTTCGCACTATGGACAGCGGAGAGTATGCTGTTATTGATATAAGAGGGGAATATTCCTACTCGTTCGGGCATATTGACGGGGCAGTTCTGGTCTCGCAGAAGCTTTCGGACGGGGAGCTTTCCGAGCAGCTTGCGGAATATAAGGACAGAAAGCTCATCATCTGCGGAAACGGCGGCATAATGAGCGGAGAATTTGCGGAGCGGCTCTGTTCGCTCGGCTTTGATGCGTATAATCTTGACGGCGGCTACATAGACTGGCTGCGCACATCGCTTGAAACGGGCGAGTCAAAGGCAGAGGACGCCGAACGCAGCATACGCAAGAAATTCCACAGCTCGCTTTTGAGCCGCTTTACAAAGGCGCTCAACGAATATCAGCTTATCAGCGAGGGCGACAAAATAGCCGTCTGCATTTCGGGCGGCAAGGACTCGTTCCTCATGGCGAAGCTTTTTCAGGAAATAAAGCGTCACAACAAAATGGAGTTCGAGGTAGTTTTCCTGCTCATGGACCCGGGGTACAGCCCTGCGAACCGCAGGATAATCGAAAAAAATGCGGAGCTGCTCGATATTCCGCTTACGATATTTGAAACGGACATTTTCTCATCGGTCTTCAACGTTAGAACGAACCCGTGCTATCTTTGCGCAAGAATGAGGAGGGGAAACCTCTATGCAAAGGCAAAGGAGCTCGGCTGCAACAAAATCGCGCTCGGACACCATTTTGATGATGTTATCGAGACGATACTTATGGGAATGATCTACGGCGGTCAGGTGCAGACGATGATGCCGAAGCTCCACAGTGCGAATTTCGAGGGAATGGAGCTTATCCGACCGATGTATTTTATCCGTGAGGAGGACGTAAAACGCTGGCGTGACTACAACGGCTTGCATTTTATCCAGTGCGCCTGCAAATTCACCGATCAGGCGGCATCGGAGGAGGACAACGAACACACCTCAAAGCGTCAGGAGATAAAGCAGCTCATCTCACGCCTTTCAAAGATAAATCCGCAGATAGAAATGAACATTTTCCGCAGCGTTGAAGGAGTAAATTTGAAAACCCTGCCGTCATATAAAGACCTTGACGGAAATTTGCATTGTTTTCTTGATAATTATGAGAAATATTGAGGGACGAGCTTTTTCTAAGTTAACAGTTCTTAATTATCAATTGTCAATTATCAATTATCAATTAAAAAGACCTGTTTTCAAAGGTATCGATCCTATGAAAACAGGTCTTTTCTTCTGTTTCGTGACAAATTTGCGGCACGAAAATAATTACGCATTATAATAATTCTGCTTTTTAATGATTTCACTGCATTTAAATTGACAAAATTTATCGAAAAGTGTATACTGGGAATATAAAACAAATAGGAACAATGCGACCACAATGCCTGTTGAAAAAGCAGCAGTTTTGCTTTGGGTTATTGTGTTGGGAATTTTATTATGAGATCATATAATTCTATATTTCAGGATAATAAAGTGATGAAGGAGAAATCATAATATGGAATTTGAGCTGAAAAAGGCATCAAAAATATATAATAGGTTTACTTCGAGCGAGGTTACAGCCCTGCGGGAGGCAAACTTGAAAATAAGCGGTAATGATTTTATTTCCGTAATGGGCGTGTCAGGATCCGGTAAATCTACAATGCTGCATATTCTTGGCTGCCTTGACGAGCCTACTGAGGGTGGATACTACATAAACGGTGAGAATGTCATCAATCTCGATAAAAATAAGCTCCGCAACGAAACCATAGGATTTATTCTTCAAAATTTCGGTTTGCTTTTCAATAAATCCGTTTATGAAAATGTGGCGTATCCGCTTCTTTTGGGAACAAAAGTTAAATATTGTGACATAAAAGCAAAGGTCGATTCCGCCCTTGAACAAGTTGGTATGCTTACTTTTAGGGACAGACTTGCATCTGATCTTTCCGGCGGACAGAGGCAGCGAGTGGCTATTGCCAGAGCAATTGTGAACGATCCCGATCTTATTCTTGCAGATGAACCGACGGCTGCTTTGGACAGCAATACGGCAAAAGAGATAACAGAGCTTTTCGCTGAACTTAATCGAAATGGTACAGCTGTGGTTATTGTTACTCATGATAATTCGGTTGCTGAAATATGCCGCAGAAAATTCCGGATAACAGATGGAACAATTTGCGAGGTGACGTAATGAAATTGCTGTATATTTTAAGATCGGTCTTTAGAGATTGGTTTACAAAGGATATAAAATATACGCTGTTAATGATAATAACAATGTTTTTATCAGTACTGGCATTGTATATTTCAACCTTTGTTATAGGTTCTGATGTGTTTCCATCAATCGAAACGGAAAAACGCAGGGAAAGGACTTATGTACTTGATACAGGAACGTGGCATCCACTGAGTGCAGAACAATTAAGCTATATTATAGGCAGTAAAAGCTCAGAAGATGACCTCTTTCCCAAACTGAGTATAGATGACTATATCGGGGCGGAACAGATCTATTGTCAGTTTATAATAGATAAGGTAAACGGTGAGGATATATCAAACGAGAAAATAGAATCGGCATATCCGCTGTTTAGTAACGAATATAGCAATGTCCGTGAGTTTATTGAAGTTTCAATGGGATATTCCCATGATGATATTTTGAAAAAGTATCCGGACATTCTGACAGGAAATTACATAATAGTTCCAAATGATTCATTATATAAAAATGGTGATGTCATATCCTGTCTGAATACTGAATTGATAGTTATAGGCAGATGTGAATACGATAGTTATATAGTTCCTTTCTCTTTTTTTGAAAACTATCTGAATGATTGCGGATATACCGCTCAAGGCTTGTTTATGACATCATACATTTACGAAAACAAGCTCAGCGGTAAGTGGATAGAGAATATAAGTAAAGTATTGTATCCGGAGGGAAATATATATCTTCATGATATAGGACCGTCATCAGTAGATATTGCACTTTTTATAATGGCTGAACTGGTAATATGCGGAATAACAGCAGTATTTTGCGTATGCAGTATGTTAAGTGTAATAAATGCTCTGATTGAAAAAACATCGCCTATGCTTGATATTTTTCGTGTTCTTGGCGCTAAAAGAAGAACAGTGATTTTTTTAGTGTATTTTCAACTGGCAGCTTGTTTTGTCATTTCATTTGTTATTGCCTTGATTTTACTGCCATATATAAGCTATGCAATGAGCAGAATAAATGTCATGTGTGAAATAAGAACCAAATACACAATAATTGTTTTTGCTATATCAATGGCATCAATAATGCTGGGAAGCAGAAAAATAATTGTCAGAACGGCTCGCAAAAAGCTGGTTTAGGTGGACTGAAATGAAAAATTTATTTTTGATAAAAACCGAAATATTGTCAAATTTATCGGCTGTCATAATGGTTATAGTACAAATGATCTTCGCTTTGGTTTGCGTTAATTTATGTATGGTATCTATTAAAGACCACGTCGGAACGATTCTGTACTTTGGAGGCGTTGATACAGATAATGCTGTTTCGGTTTATTGTTCTGTTGATTCGGGCAATAATTACGATGATATTTTGAAAATGGAAGATGTAAACGATGGATTTTATACAAGATATTATTATTCTGATATAAAAAGCGGTGATACTGTTATTGCTGATAAGATTTATATTGCCGCAGTTTCAGACAGCATACTTACATCAAAAAATGCGTTCCTTTCAAAAGAACCAAAAAATGCACTTGTTCAGGATTGTGACAACGGAATACCTGCTATTGTAACCGAAGATATGGCAGATACTCTTCATGAGGGCGATTTATATACTCTTGACAATGGAGTTGTGGTGTATATAGCCGGTATTATAAAAAATAATACCATACAATATATTTGCAATGCAATGACCAACGGCTCTTTTGTTATGATACTTGATAACAGCAGACTTGACAGCCTTAATAAACACTCTCTGGACTGTATCTTTTTAACATTAAAGAATAATAACATTGATGAATCTATAAAAGAGATCAATGAATTGGACAAAAATATAAATGCAGTACAATTTGAACTTAATAATGCTTTATCATATAACTACAGCAAAATGGCAACATTGCTTGTGTTTGGGATTGTAATATTGATAATTTCTGTAATTGGTTATTTTTCCGGCAGCTATTTTACATACAAAAAAAATGAACCGGTCTATGTTCAATATAAGATACTTGGTGCTGACAATAAAAAAATGTTTGTCATATTGCTTGGCGTGCAGATATTTGAAGTTTTTGTAGCTTGCGTTTTTTCCTTTGCAGGATTGTTTGCGGTTGGAAAAATAACCGGTATGCATACGGTAACATTAACAAGCTTTATAATTTCGATTATTGTATTTATAGTAATGATTTTTATATATTTGCTTTTATGTTTAAGGAAAACAGATTCAATAATAGGATGAATGTTCTGTATTTTTTGTTTTACCTATTTCGTGTGAATTGCGCCCTTAATTTAGTTTACAGTTAACAGTTAATAATTATCAATTATCAATTGTCAATTATCAATTAAAAAGCCTTTCGCCATTTCCGAAACAAACGAAAAGCTCTTTGTTCCGAGGTCCTGCGGTTCAATGCCTTTGCCTATCACGAGCAGCGGCACATACTCTCTTGTGTGGTCTGTTCCCTTGAATGTCGGTGCGCAGCCGTGGTCGGCGGTTATCATCACGCAGTCGTCCTCACCGAGGAGCGGCAGAAGCTGTCCGAGCTGCTCGTCAAAGCGGTTGAGTGCATCCGTATAGCCCTCGACGTCACGCCTATGTCCGTATTTCATATCAAAATCGACAAGGTTCGTGAAGCAGAGTCCCGTGAAGTCCTTTTTTGCGTACTCCATGGTCTTTTCCATGCCGTCGTCGTTGCTTTTTGTGCGGACATACTCCGTTATGCCTTTTCCTGCGAAGATATCGTATATTTTTCCGACCGCTATCGTACTCAGTCCCGCACTTTTCAGCTCGTCGAGCATTGTATCCTCGGGCGGTTCAAGCGAAAAGTCGTGTCTGTTGGCGGTTCGGGTGAAGTTCGGGTACTCGCCCTCAAACGGACGGGCTATGACTCTTCCCACGCCGTATTCTCCCGTCAGAATTCTGCGGGCGATGCGGCAGTATTCATACAATTTCTCGGGAGGGACGAGCTTTTCGTGCGCCGCTATCTGGAAAACGCTGTCTGCGGAGGTATAAACGATAAGCTTTCCCGTTTCGAGATGCTCCCTGCCGTAGTCGAGAATGACCTGCGTTCCCGAATATGGCTTATTGCAGAGAACGCCCCGTCCCGTTGCTTCTTCAAAGCGTTTCAGCACTTCATCGGGGAAGCCGTTCGGGAAGGTCGGGAGCGGCTTCGGGGAAACCACACCTGCAAGCTCCCAGTGTCCGACGGTCGTGTCCTTGCCCATAGACTTTTCACGAAGCCTGCCGTACATTCCGCATGGCTTTTCCACAGGTTCTTTCATCGAAACGCCATCGATATTGTAAAGACCTGCCCTGCGCATATTGGGAACGTTCAGTTTTCCCGTCCGAAAACAGTCGCCGAAGGTATCTGCTCCGACATCGCCGAAGAGGTCGGCATCGGGTTCATAGCCTATCCCTGCGCTGTCGAGGACGATAAGGAAAACTCTTTTCATTTTATTCTGCATAAAGATCTCTCACGCTGCCTTTTTGGATTTGCTGTTTGTGATGCCTGCTTCCTTGAAGAACTGTTTTTCATCGGAGGAAACGGACGATGTATCGGTGTAATAGTCGGAGAGCGTTGTATTCTTCATCATAAAGTAGACCCTTACCGTGAGCGTTTTCTGATCGGCAACATAGCCGTAGAAGCGGTCGGTCACGATGGAGACCTTTGTCTTTTTGTTTGCGTCGGAGAGGAGACTGAAAAGCTTATCGTTGTTGTCCTTTTCGAGATATCTCTTGAAGCTGCTGAAAGCCGCCCTGTCGGAAAGCTTTATCGTTGCAACGGAATGACCGCTCTTTGCAGCCTTTGCGATCTGGGTGACAAGGAGCGAATATGCGCTGTCGTTATCTTCCGCAACAAGCTTTTTCTTCGCATAATAGTTCATGCTCGTATCGCTTGTAGCCTTCGGGTAAGTCAGCGAGGTGTTGCAGGGCTTGTGCGACTTTGCGAATGTTGCACTGCCGGGGAGGAAGTATTTGTAGCTCTTGTTTTCAACATAGGGCATAACGGGATCGTCCCATGTGAGGTCGATATCATACCACTGCTTTTTGAGGTAAACTCTGTTCCACATGTGGTTCTCGGTGTGACCATCGTCAGCGGTAGCTCTGCCGACAACGTTGACGGTCTTTATGCCTGCCTTTGCGCAGATATATCCGAACGCTCTTGCATAGCCCTCGCATACAGCCTTTCCTGCGATCATCGAACCGTAAGCGGAGTGTGCGGAGTTGAGCGATTCGTCATAGACTGTATGACCTACAATATAATCGTGTATATAAAGTATCTTATTGTATGCTGAAGTGTCCTCGTCAAATTTGGAAACGACCTTTTCAGCAACTGCATCCATCTTCTTCATCATCTTATCGGCGGATTCCGTGCTGAAGGAATATGTCAGGTCGAATTCGGTCTTATCCTGGCTGGCGTAAATAAGGTAGGAAACACCCTTTACATTGAATGCGAGCGAATCCTCATAGAAAATTATATCGGCAAGCTGACTCACAAGATCATTATCGAGAGCCTTGTTATAGATAAAGGACTTCTCGTGGTTGAGCGCAGCCTTCCTGAGCTGGATATAAACAGCCTTGCCCGTGTCCGAAAGCTTGGAATAGTGGTACGGGAGCATCTGCTTTTCGAGCGGCTTTGTTTCAGCCGCATAAGCCGTCACCGCAATATCGGGGGCTGCCTTGCCGACAGGGAGACCTGCCGCAAATGTGAAAGCCGTTGCGATCGCAAGGAACGCCGAGATAAGTTTCTTCATAATGTCATTTCCCCTTTATTTTTTATAAATTATGAGATCTTCCGAAGCAGTATAGTCGCAGCTGCCGTTTTCGGTGTAAAGCTGCTTTATCGTATCATCGCTAACCAGAAAGCTGCCATAGTTTCCGTTCTCGTCATCGGCGAAGCAGTCAACGTTGTACCAGCTTTCGCCGACCTTCACCTTGTTCCATGTGTGAGCGTTGCCGTCAGCGTCCTTTCCCGAAACGGTCACGCATGTCAGACCCGCTTTAATGCTTATGTACTGGAAAGCACAGGCATACCCCTCTGATGTACACTTCTTGACAACGAGCGCACCGTAAGCCGTCTTGCTGAATGAATTTGGCTTTTCACCGTCCTCATCTTCGGCTGTCGCAGTGATGTGGTCGTGTATCGCAAGGAATTTGTCATATTCGTCAGCATCGGGAACAAAAGCCGCTATCACCTTGTCGGCTTCCTTTGCGACCTGCTTTGTGACGCTTTCGTCAAGCTCCTTTGTGCAGGAGTATGTAAGCCTTGCATAAGCGTTGTCGGTGCTTATGCCGTTGTATTCGATATCAGCACCGCCGAATGTGAGAGGATCCTGATTTTTGATGATATCCGCAATGGTGAGGAGCGTTTTCTCGCTTATTCTTGAAGATATCTTCACGGAATTTTTGTGTGAGATAATGGCTTTCCTTATTTCAATATAGCATTTCTGCGCCTGTGTGGAAAGGTCGTTGTACTGATAGGGGAGCATAGGCTCGGCAGATTTCTGTAAAAACGCCTCCAGCTCGGTCCTTACCATCGAATCACCGTAAAGTTCGTTCGGCTCGGCAAAGGTCGGCACAGCGCAGAGCATCGAGACTGTCATTGCCGCCGAAACAGCCGCCGCCATAATTTTCTTTCTCATTTCGTCACCGCCATTTCTTCCTTTTTCTCTGGAATATCTATCTTTAATCCAAGTTTTTTATATGTTTCAAGATTTTTTTCATCAATAAGCTCGGGGTAGTTGAAATAATCGCTCAAAGCCGCACCCTTGTAAACAAGAACAACTGTCGCCGTCCTTTGCTCTGGATCGGTGAAATACCACGTCGAGCCTGTTTTTATATCTGCACCCGAGGCTTTTTTCACCCTTTTGAGCAGATTTTTCATTCTTGCACGGTCTTTGTATTCGATATAATTGACAAAGTTGCGATACACCCTATTATCGGCAAAGCGTATCGTTGCCGAAAGTCCGCCGCTTTCCGCCTGCTCGGTGAGGAGCATCTCAAGCATCTCCATCGCCTCATTGTTATCGTTTGCACAAAGTCCATGCTCAACATAGCGGTCTCTCGACTCGTCGGCAGGCTTATATGTTCCTGTGACCGATTTTATCGTGTGATCCTTTGCAATTTCCGGATCGGACAGCATAAAATAGCTGTACTTGATATTGTCCTTGAAGTTTGAAACGGGATCGTCCCATGTGAGGTCAACGTTGTACCACTTTCCATCGCAAAGAACCTTGTTCCAGCTGTGGCTTTCGCCCCTTGAAGTGCCGTATACCGTTATACATTGTATGTCCGACAGCCTGCATACATACGAAAAAGCTGCACTGTAACCCTGGCATACAGCCCTGCCTTCAACAAGCGCACCGTATGCATAATGCGTGAAGCCGACATAAGCTTCGGGATCATTTTCCGGGAAATATTCCGCATTTTTAGCGATCTCATCGTGGATAAATTCAATGCGGCTGTATTCATCCTCTATTTTGCGAGCCTTTTTGGCGATCTGTTCAGCCTTTTTCTTCATCCCGTCCAGCATAAGACTGTATGTGAAATTATCGACAGCATAGGTCGGGGTAAAGGTGGAGTAGCTGCCGTCCGTCTCCGCAGCTATGCCGCCGAGATTGAACGCAAGATCGTCATTGTAAAGTATCAGCTCACACAGCTTGTTGTAGCTGGCAGCGTTTTTGATAACGATCGTGTTTATCTTTTCCTTGTTGTTCATAACGCCCTGCCGGAGATGGACATAGATATTCTGTTCATCCTTTGTGAGCGAGTCATAGTAGAGCGGAAGTACCTGCTTTGCATCGGTCAGCGACGCCTCAGCATTGACCTTCACTCCCAAGACCGAAAATACAGCCAGCGCAGCAAGAACAATGCCGCCAAGCCGCTTCGGAGCATCAGATCTTTTCAATTTGTTCTCCTTCTGATATTTTTTCTACACATTTTCCACTTTATAAACAGCGGTATTTTTCTATAATAAATTCTACCATATAATCCGCATGAATTCAATAGTTTAGCCCATTTTGAAATCAAATTGTAAACAATGTAATATTTATAGGGGAATATCAGCCGTTTGTTCAAGACTGACAGGGGAAAATTTCGGTTTGTCCGTATATAAACGGTGGCTTTCTGCTTTTTTTCTAAATTATGCATTCCGTCCCGAATTTTGTCGGTGATTTTCGGCGTATGGTAATTTGCTGTTCGGTCGGATATATAATCCGACCCTACGTTTTTTATCGTTATCCCGTTTATTTCCCACCGCCGTTCAAATGAGGTCGGCATAAAATGCTTATCGCTTTCGCTCTGCGCATTTTATGCCGAGGATAGTTTGTTTTATGAAAAAAGAGTGGCGCAATTCACCTTTTTAGGTTTACAAACTTTATTTCTCATAGTTCGTTTACCATATTCCGTGTGAATTGCGCCGTTTTAAGCTGTTAGTGATTTACGCTTATCGCAACTGACATTTTACTGTTAGTTTAGGGGAGTTTCGCTTCTGCGGAAGCGACCAAAGGGCTTCCGCCCTCTGGACACCTGACGAGCTGTGCTCAGCTCAACCAGCTAGTTGGCTTCGCATCGTCCGACAAATGTAAGCTATGCAATAATTCCGCATTCCGAATTCCGAATTAAACAAAAAAGCGCTGTCCGAAAAAATAATCGAACAGCGCAGATTTATATATCGAAAGAAACTTATACAAGTTCAATGATAGCCATTTCAGCAGCGTCACCGCGTCTTGGACCTGTCTTGATGATTCTTGTATAACCGCCATTAACATCAGCGTACTTAGGTGCGATCTCGTCAAAAAGCTTCTTGACAACATCTTCCTTTGTAACATAAGCAAGAACCTGACGTCTGGAGTGGAGGTCGTTTGTCTTGGCGATGGTGATCATCTTTTCAGACATAGCACGAACCTCTTTGGCTCTTGTTACTGTTGTTTCGATCTTGCCGTTTTCGAGCAGGAATGTAACCATAGCTCTGAGCATTGCTTTTCTGTGGTCGCTTGTTCTGCCCAATTTTCTTGTTCCCGGCATTCTAATCACTCCTTACCTATTAAAAGTATCGTATTTTTGCAAAATTATCACTCTTAGTTATCATCTTCAGAGCTGAGTTCAAAACCGAGGGACTGAAGCTTTTCCTTAACTTCGTCAAAGGACTTCTTACCAAGGTTTCTGACTTTCATCATCTCTTCTTCTGACTTGTTGATCAAATCACCTACTGTGTTAATGTTTGCACGTTTAAGGCAATTGAACGAACGTACTGATAAGTCAAGGTCCTCAATGGTCATCTCAAGGACTTTTTCTTTGCCCTTGTCGTCCTTTTCTACCATGATCTCTGTGATAGCGGATTCATCAGAAAGCTCGCTGAAGAGCTTCAGATGCTCAATGAGGAGGTTGGCTGCCTGTGATACAGCTTCCTTGGCTGAAACAACACCGTTGGTCCAGACATCAAGTGTGAGCTTATCATAATCAGTTACCTGTCCAAGACGGGTGTCTTCAACAGTGTAATTTACTTTCAGTACAGGGGTATAAATGGAGTCAACAGCGATAACATCAACGCCGAAGTTGAAAAGCTGCTTGTTCTTTTCAGCAGGAACGTATCCGCGTCCTCTGTCGATAGTGATCTCCATATAAAGCTTAGCGTCTTTGCCGAGTGTAGCAATGTGCATATCCGGAACGAGGATATCAACTTCCGAATCCGCCTTGATGTCACCTGCGGTAACTTCGCATTCGTCTTCGGCTTCGATATAGATGGTCTTGGGGCCTTCGCCGTAAAGCTTAGCCGTAAGTCCCTTGAGGTTAAGAACTATTTCAGTAACATCTTCCTTAACGCCCGGAATAGTAGATAATTCGTGGTGTACACCGTCAATCTTCACCGAAGTAACAGCAACACCCGGAAGCGAGGAGAGCAGGACACGTCTGAGGCTGTTGCCAAGAGTATGTCCATAGCCGCGCTCAAGAGGAGCGATAGCAAACTTGCCGTAAGTGCCGTTGGTCTTGAGTTCAACGGTTTCGATTTCCGGCTTTTCGATTTTTTCAAGCATTATAAAACCCTCCTATATTCGCATTGCGGATCATTAACGCATATAAAAAGTTTATACACGATAAACCTATTACTTGGAGTACAACTCGACGATAAGGTGAGTTTCAACCTCATAGTCAAGGTCTTCAGTTGCAGGCATACGAACGACCTTAGCGGAGAAATTGTCCTTGTTGGAATCGAGCCATGTAGGAACTACTCTGCCGTTAGTCTGATCGTAGATCTCCTTGAACTTAGCACTTGAACGGCTGCCTTCGTAAAGAGCGATAACGTCGCCTTCCTTAACTCTGTAAGAAGGAATGTCAACTCTCTCACCGTTTACTGTGAAGTGTCTGTGAGTAACGAGCTGTCTTGCTTCACGTCTTGTAAGAGCGAGACCCATTCTGAAAACTACATTATCAAGTCTGGATTCAAGAATAGTGATGAGCGCGTCACCGGTAGTCTTGTCAGTAGCCTTGCTTGCGAGTTCGTAGTAGTGATAGAAAGGCTTCTCAAGAACGCCGTAGATGAACTTGAGCTTCTGCTTTTCCTTGAGCTGTGTGCCGTATTCGGAAAGCTTCTTTCTGTTGTTGGCACCGGGGTTTCTATTAGAAGTCTTAGAAATACCCATAACCATAGGGCTGATTCCTAAGTATCTGCATTTTTTGAGTATGGGGTCTTTATTAACTGCCATTTAGAATTACACCTCCATTGGTAATTAAAAAACGTATTATTAAGCGGAAACGCTTACCTGTAAAAGAATATCGGTATATCTGTTATACACGACGTCTCTTAGGAGGACGGCATCCGTTGTGAGGAATAGGAGTAACATCCTTGATGAGTCTTACTTCAAGACCAACAGTCTGCAAAGCTCTGATAGCAGCTTCACGTCCTGCACCGGGTCCCTTAACGTAAACTTCAACAGTCTTAAGACCGTGATCCATTGCAGCCTTAGCAGCAGTTTCAGCAGCTGTCTGAGCAGCGAACGGAGTGGACTTCTTGGAACCTCTGAAACCGAGTTCGCCTGCGGAAGCCCATGAAATTGCGTTACCCTGTGTATCAGTAATAGTTACGATTGTGTTGTTGAAAGTGGACTGGATATGAACAGCACCATTTTCAATGTTTTTACGCTCACGACGACGTCTAACGACAGTCTTCTTGCCTTTAACCTGAGCCATTGTTCATTCCCTCCTTACTTCTTCTTGTTAGCGATTGTCTTTACAGGGCCCTTGCGGGTTCTTGCGTTGGTCTTGGTTCTCTGACCTCTGACGGGGAGACCCTTTCTGTGACGAACGCCTCTGTAACAACCGATCTCAACAAGACGCTTGATGTTAAGAGCAACATTTCTGCGAAGGTCACCCTCAACGATGAAATTCTTATCAATATAATCACGGATCTTTGCAAGATCATCCTCGGAAAGGTCCTTAACTCTGATGTCAGGGTTTACGCCTGTTTCCTTGAGGATAATATCAGCAGATTTGCGACCGATGCCATAGATATATGTGAGTCCGATCTCGACTCTCTTATCCTTTGGAAGGTCAACGCCTGCAATACGTGCCATTTACATACACCTCCGAATTGGATTTTTACGTTTTAAAGCAATTATTACGGATCTTTACCGATTAGCCCTGACGCTGCTTGTGCTTAGGGTTCTCGCAGATAACCATAATTTTGCCTTTTCTCTTAATGATTTTGCATTTTTCACAAATTGGTTTTACTGAAGGTCTTACTTTCATGATAAATACCTCCTTTTTCAAGAATTCACTTTGCTCTCCAAGTAATTCTGCCCTTTGAGAGGTCATATGGTGACATCTCAACCGTGACCTTATCACCCGGAACGATCCTGATGTAGTTCATTCTGAGTTTACCGGAAACGTGAGCGAGAATCTTGTGTCCGTTAGCAAGTTCGACCTGGAACATTGCGTTCGGGAGAGCTTCGATTACTGTACCTTCAATCTCAATAACATCCTCTTTAGACAAACATATGCCTCCTTTTAGATTTATGGATCTTGGGTTTCGGTGAACGAAGAAATTATCTTTCTAAGTCCCTTATCTGTCAGATTGTCTGTATTTATAACAGTATTGGTAAGTTTAAGGTGTTTTAAACGTTTTTTCTTCGGTTTTTCGAGCTTTCGCTCTTTTCCGTCGGCAATAAACGCAAAATCACCCTCAACTGCGGTGATCACAAGGAAATTTCCTCTGTCATGTCCTGCAGCCGATCTGACGATCATTCCGATTTTTGCTTCCACAGCCTTAACTCCTTTCGGGGTTTGCCGTTGTCAGACAATTGTGGGCTTCGTAAGGATCACGGGCCCGTCGGGAGTGATTGCGATAGTGTGCTCAAAATGAGCAGCGGGTGAACCCGATCTGGTCACTACGGTCCAGCCGTCCGAAAGAACCTTAACGTCCTCTCCGACCGCATTGATCATCGGTTCAACTGTGATAGTCATGCCTGCAACAAGTCTTGGGCCGTGTCCCGGACGTCCGTAATTCGGAACTTCGGGAGCTTCGTGCATTTCTCTGCCGATGCCGTGACCTATATACTGTCTGACTACACCATATCCATGAGAAACGCAGTGTTCCTCAACCGCATGACCGATGTCGCCGATACGGTTTCCGATAACAGCCTGCTCGATTCCGAGATACATACTCTCTTTTGTTACCTCAAGCAGTTTGAGCGTTTCTTCGGGAACGTTTCCTACAGGGAAGGTATAAGCCGTGTCCCCGTTGTAACCATCATAAAGTGCGGTAACGTCAATGCTGACAACATCGCCGTCCTGAATGAACTTCTTCTTGGACGGGATACCGTGGATCACCTCGTTGTTGATCGAAATGCACGCCGAACCGGGGAAACCGCAGTAACCGAGGCTCGAAGGCTTTGCACCGTTCTTGACGATGTAATCGTGGATAAGCTTGTCAAGCTCATAAGTTGACATACCGACTTTTATTGACTGTCCGCCGTAGTGAAGAGCGTTAGCGGTGATAACACCTGCTTTACGCATCTTCTCCAATTCGGACTTGGATTTAACATTAATCATTTTTCTCTGCCTTTAAGCATTGAGCGCTTCCAATACGACCTTTGAGGTCGCTTCCACGCCGTCCAGACCCTTAACTCTTGTGAGCTTGCCCTTTGCTGCATAGAAATCAGCGAGGGGAGCAGTCTGAACATGGTAAGTTTTAAGTCTTTCAATAACAGTTTCGGGAGCGTCGTCCTTTCTCTGTACAGCGTTTCCGCCGCACTTGTCGCAAACGCCGTCTACCTTAGTCGGCTTGAAGTCAACATGGTAGGAAGCACCGCACTTTTCGCAGACTCTTCTGCCCGAGATACGAGCCTGAATGTCTGCATCGGGAACGTCGATCGAAAGTACCTTGTCGATGTTTACGCCCATAGCCTCAAGAGCTTCTGCCTGAGGAACAGTTCTGGGGAAACCGTCAAGGATAAAACCGTTCTTGCAATCGTCCTCGGCAATTCTGTCTTTAAGAATACCGATCACAACCTCGTCGGGAACCAAAGCGCCGCTTTCCATATAGCTTTTAGCCTTAAGTCCGCATTCCGTACCGTTCTTTACTGCTTCACGCAGAATGTTGCCGGTAGAGATCTGAGGGATACCGAGCTTTGCGCTGATAACCTCTGCCTGTGTGCCCTTGCCTGCACCGGGAGCGCCAAGTAAAATCAAATTCATAACAAATCCTCCTGACGATGTGTGTAATGGTTTGTGACGATTATTCGAGGAATCCCTTGTGGTGACGCATCATCATCTGAGATTCGAGTGTTCTGGAAGTTTCAAGAACAACGCTTACCACGATGAGAATCGAAGTACCGCCCATTGCGATATTCAAGTCAGGCATTGCCATATTTGAAAGTATCGGAAGGATAGCGATAACACCGAGGAAGAATGCACCGACCAAAGTGATCTTTGAAAGGACTTTCTGGATATAGTCGCTGGTTGGCTTACCGGGTCTGATACCGGGGATACCGCCATTGCTCTGACGGAGATTGTTAGCTATTTCGATCGGATTATACTGCATTGCAACATAGAAATAGTTGAAAGCAATGATGAGAACGAAATAGATGATAGCGTACCAACCGCTGCGGTAGCTGAAGAAGTGAACGAAGCCTGCATAGAACTTCTGCCATGTTGTAACAGGGTCAGCCTTTACAGGAATGAACATTTCAAGCGTAGCAGGGAGCGACATGATAGCCATTGCGAAGATGATCGGCATAACGCCGCTCATTGCGATCTTTATCGGGATATGAGTGCTCTGACCGCCGTACTGCTTTCTGCCGACAACACGCTTAGCGTACTGGATCGGGATCCTTCTTTCAGACTCATTCATAAATACGATGAATGCGATCATAAGAATGAAAACAATAAGAACGATCGGAACGATCAGGTAATATTTCTTATCATCCTTTGCAAGCTCAAACATTCTGAGAATGTCTCCCGGACCTCTCGAAACGATACCTGCAAAGAGTATCATTGAAATACCATTGCCGATCCCCTTATCGTTGATGCAGTTGCCGAGCCAGACAACAACGCCTGCGCCTGCGGTGAATGCTGCGACGATAACGATAGCTGCAAAAACGCCCGAAGCGCCGTCCGTAAATCTTACGGCACCGTTGTTGCGCTGGGTAATGAAGTAAGCATACGACATTACCAAGGCTATTGCAAGGGAAACGAACATAGTGATCTTATCAAGCTTTTTTCTTCCCTCTTCGCCTTCCTTCTGAAGATTTTCAAGAGGAGGGAGCGCATACGTCAGAAGCTGAACGATGATCGAAGCATTGATGTATGGCTGGATCGAAAGAGCGAAGATAGTTCCCTTTGAAAGAGCGCCGCCCGAGAGGATATCCATATAGCTGAGGAAACTGCCGTTTCCCGAGATATCGGAAGCCATAACGGAAGCGTCAAGGAAAGGAACAGGGATATGACAGCCTAAACGGAAAATAAAGATGATCAATAATGTGTAAAGGATTTTATTCCTTAACTCAGGAACCTTCCAAGCGTTTCTGAAGGTCGTAAACACATTACATCACCTCAGCCTTTCCGCCTGCCTTTTCAATTTTTTCTTTTGCTGAAGCGGAGAATGCATCAGCCTTAACAGTTAAGTTCTTGGTGATCTCGCCATTGCCGAGGATCTTAACGCCGTTGTCGATGTTCTTAACAAGACCTGAAGCGAGGAGAAGCTCTGCGTCAACCTCTGTGCCTTCCTTGAACATTTCGAGCGAGGAAACATTAACAGCAGCCATCTTTGCTGCAAAAATGTTGTTGAAACCTCTCTTAGGGATTCTTCTTGCGAGAGGCATCTGACCGCCTTCAAAGCCGGGTCTTACGCCGCCGCCTGAACGGGCATTCTGTCCCTTGTGGCCCTTGCCGGATGTTTTGCCCCAGCCTGAACCGTGACCTCTGCCGACTCTCTTGACGTCCTTCTTAGAACCTTCAGCAGGTGATAATTCGTGAATATACATTGTATCGCACCTCCCTGCAATTATGCTTCGGTAACTTCTACAAGGTGATTGATCTTAGCGATCTTTCCCTTTGTAGCATCATTATCGGGCTGAACCTTTTCAGCGCCAACCTTATTGAGGCCGAGAGAATGTGCTACTGCGATCTGCGGCTTTGTGCAGCCGTTGAGGCTTTTTACAAGCTTTACTTTAAGTGCCATTTCAAACGTCCTCCTTAACCTAAGATCTCATTAACGGACTTGCCTCTGATGTCGGCAACGTCCTTAGCGCTGCGGAGAGTTGAAAGACCCTGGATAGTAGCTCTTACAACATTGCAAGCGTTGTTGGAACGCAGGGACTTTGTTCTGATATCCTTGATACCTGCAATTTCGATAACTGCACGAACAGGACCGCCTGCGATAACACCGGTACCGGGAGCTGCGGGCTTCATGAGAACTCTGCCTGCGCCGTATTCACCGATGACCTCGTGAGGAATTGTTGTTCCTCTGAGGGAAACTTTAATCAAATTCTTCTTTGCATCCTCGATACCCTTGCGGATAGCATCAGGAACTTCTCCTGATTTACCGATACCGAAACCAACTGTGCCGTTGCCGTCGCCTACTACAACGAGTGCAGCAAACTTGTAAATACGACCACCCTTAACAGTCTTAGAAACTCTGTTAATAGCAACAACCTTCTCGGAAAGTTCGAGTGCAGAAGCGTCTATCTTAGCATTAGCCAAAAGAATAACCTCCTTTAAGTTACTTGGAAGCCGAACTTAGAAGTTCAGACCGCCCTTTCTTGCGCCCTCGGCAAGTTCTGCAACTCTACCGTGGTAGAGATAACCTGCACGATCGAATACAACGTCCTTGATGCCCTTTTCGGCAGCTCTTGCAGCGATCATCTCGCCGACCTTCATAGCGCCTTCCTTATTTCCGCCGTTTGCACCGAAGTCCTTCTCTACGGAAGATGCAGCGCAAAGTGTTACGCCTGCGACATCATCGATGAGCTGTGCGTAAATGTGATTGGCAGAACGGAAAACGTTGAGTCTTGGGCACTGTGCTGTTCCGCTGATCTTGGAACGTACACGAACCTGTCTCTTAGCTCTTGCAGCCTTTCTGTTGAACTGCTTTACCATTTAAAATTCACTCCTTTTTCAACAAGGAATAGTAGCCGCTCTTTCAGGCTGTCCCATTCCTCCACATAACAGGATAAATATTGTCGGATTACTTCTTACCCTTAGCAGCTTTACCTTCCTTGCGGATGATATGCTCGCCCTGGTAACGGATACCCTTGCCCTTATATGGCTCAGGCGGTCTCTTTTCACGGATCTCAGCAGCGTACTGACCAACCTTCTGCTTGTCGATGCCGTTTACAACGATCGTGTTGGGGTTAGGAACATCGAGCTTGATGTCTGCTGTTTCGGGAACGGTGACCTGGTGTGAGAAACCGAGGTTCATAACAACGTTTGTGCCCTGCTTAGCAGCACGGTAACCGATACCCTCGATCTCGAGAGTCTTGGAATAGCCGTTTGTAACGCCTTCGATCATGTTGTGGATAAGTGTTCTTGTAAGGCCGTGGAGAGACTTGTGGAGCTTATCCTCAGTAGGACGCTCAACAATAACTTCATTGCCTTCAAGCTTAATGATCATATCCTTGTTGAATTTTTCAACAAGAGTACCCTTAGGTCCCTTTACAGTAACGGTAGTGCCGTCGATCTTAACATCAACGCCTGCAGGAACACTGATAGGCTTTTTACCAATTCTTGACATTTATGTGTTCCTCCTTACCATACGAATGCAAGAACTTCGCCGCCAACGTTGAGCTCTCTTGCCTTCTTATCTGTAACGATACCCTTAGATGTAGAGATAATAGCAATTCCGAGGCCGTTCATAACCTTTGGCATATCCTCGCAGCTGGAATAGATACGAAGACCGGGCTTTGAAACTCTGCGGAGTCCTGTGATAACCTGTGATTTATTTTCACCGTACTTAAGTGTGATTCTGATGATACCCTGTTTGCCGTCATCAATGATCTGGAAGCTCTTGATATATCCTTCGTCAACGAGGATCTGAGCGATAGACTTCTTCATGTTGGAAGCAGGCACATCAACTGTTGCGTGCTTAGCAGAATTCGCATTACGGATTCTGGTGAGCAAGTCTGCAATTGTATCAGTAATTTGCATACCTTGGTAACCTCCTTATTTTAGTGGGGAAAAGATCCCATTGCCGATTGTTTTTACCAGCTTGCCTTCTTAACGCCGGGGATCTGACCCTTGTGAGCCAGTTCTCTGAAGCAGATACGGCAAATACCGTATTTTCTCATATATGCGTGAGGTCTGCCGCAGATCTTGCATCTGTTGTAAGCTCTTGTGGAAAACTTAGGAGTCTTCTGCTGTTTAAGCTTCATTGCTAATTTAGCCATTCTTTATTAACCCTCCTAAATGATTACTTGATGAAAGGAGCGCCCATAAGCTCAAGAAGAGCCTTAGCTTCTTCATCAGTGTTTGCAGTAGTGATGATGTTGATATCCATACCGCGAACCTTGTCGATCTTATCGTATTCGATCTCAGGGAAAATGAGCTGTTCCTTGATACCGGTAGAGTAGTTGCCTCTGCCGTCGAAAGAGTTAGCGCTGATGCCTCTGAAGTCACGAACACGGGGGAATGCAACATTGAAAAGTCTGTCGAGGAATTCGTACATCTTTTCGCTTCTGAGAGTAACCTTAACACCGATAGGCATGCCTTCACGGATCTTAAAGTTAGCTACCGACTTCTTAGCACGGCATACAACAGGCTTCTGACCTGTGATAGCAGCGAGATCAGTCATGATAGCGTCGATAACCTTAGCGTTATCCTTTGCTTCACCTGCGCCGACGTTGATAACAACCTTGTCGATCTTAGGGATCTGCATAACACTCTTGTACTCGAACTTTTTCATTAAAGCAGGAGCAACTGTGCTGACATAAAGTTCTTTTAAATTAGATGCCATATCAATTTCTCCTTTCCTTAATATGTCTTGCCGCAGTCTGCATTCTTGCAAACTCTTGACTTAGTACCGTCAGCCTCGATCTTGTGGCCGATTCTTGTTGGCTTGCCGCAGTGCGGGCAAACAACCATTACCTTTGAAGCATACATAGGAGCTTCGCACTTTACGATGCTGCCCTGCTGTCCCATCTGTCTGGGCTTAACGTGCTTTGTAGCGATGTTAAGACCTTCAACGATAACCTTTTTCTCCTTGGGAGATACTTCCAAAACCTTGCCGCGTTCGCCCTTGTCGTTACCTGAGATAATAACAACGGTGTCGCCGGTTTTAACGTGAAGCTTATTCATTTCAGGACACCTCCTTAAAGTACTTCAGGAGCAAGTGAAAGGATCTTAGTATAGTCCTTGTCTCTGAGCTCACGAGCAACAGGTCCAAAGATACGAGTACCCTTCGGGTTCTTGTCTTCCTTGATAATAACAGCAGCATTCTCATCGAATCTGATGTAGGTTCCGTCTTCACGGCGAACACCCTTAGCAGAACGAACGATCACTGCCTTAACAACGTCGCCTTTTTTAACAACGCCGCCTGGTGTTGCTTTCTTAACCGAAGCAACAACAACGTCACCGATATTAGCATATCTTCTGCGTGTGCCGCCGAGAACTCTGATACACATAAGTTCCTTAGCACCCGTATTATCAGCGACTTTTAAATAAGTCTGCATCTGTACCACAGTGCACTACTCCTTCCCGTTTTTACAGAGCTTTGCGGCAGAAAGACCCGATTTTTCACCCTGATCTCACTACCGTTCACTCATATAAATTGATTTTAATATTCAAACAAGCTAAAATGACTCAACGCTCCCGGGTGTTTCGTCCGATTGGACGCTTTTCACACGTTCGGTACAGCCATCACCAAGAAATCATTATAGCATAGTTGCCCCTTGTTGTCAACCGGCATTTTCGCCAAAAACAAGGGACAATATGATATATTTTTTACTTAGCCTGCTCAATAACCTTTACTAAACGCCATCTCTTATCCTTGGAGATAGGACGGGTTTCCATAATTTCAACACGGTCGCCAATGTTGCAGACATTGTTCTCATCGTGAGCCTTAAGCTTAACGGTTCTCTTGATAGTTTTCTTATAAAGAGGATGCTTAACGCTGTCTATGATAGCAACAACGATCGTCTTATCCATTTTGTTGGAAACGACCTTGCCGACTCTTGTTTTTCTAAGATTTCTCTCATCAGCCATCTTCAAAACCCTCCTTCACTTACTGCTGTACTTTGGAACGCTCAACAAGAATAGTCTTGATACGAGCGATGTCCTTCTTAACAGCCTTAAGACGTGTTGGATTGTCAAGCTGATTTACAGCGAGCTGAAAACGGAGAGCAAAAAGCTCTTTCTTGAGGTCAACAAGCTTGTTTTCAAGCTCGAGATCAGTCATTTCTCTAACTTCTGATGCCTTCATTATACGCTCGCCTCCTCTTCTGCCTGACGCTTAACGAATTTGCACTTGATAGGGAGCTTGTGAGCTGCAAGACGCATAGCTTCACGAGCCTGCTCCTCAGTAACGCCATTGATCTCGAAAAGAACTCTGCCCGGCTTAACTACTGCAACCCAGTATTCAGGTGAACCCTTACCGGAACCCATTCGTGTTTCAGCAGGCTTTTCTGTGATCGGCTTGTCTGGGAAAATCTTGATCCAAACCTGACCGCCACGCTTGATGTAACGTGTCATAGCGATACGGGCAGCTTCGATCTGGTTAGAGGTAATCCATGCAGGTTCAAGAGCCTGAAGACCGAAATCGCCGTATGAAACAACGTTACCTCTTGTAGCCTTACCTGTAAGTCTGCCTCTCTGTACTCTTCTGTACTTAACTCTCTTTGGAAGAAGCATTACTGGTTACCTCCTTCTCTTCTTTCTGTACGGTTTCTGCCGCCGTTTGTGCGGGGCTTGTCACCGTTAGCTCTTCTGGGCTTTCTTTCAGGCTTCTCGGGAGCTGTCTTAGCAGCAGTGAGGTCGCCCTTGAGAACTTCGCCCTTGTAGATCCAAACCTTAACACCGATCTTGCCGTAGGTTGTGTTAGCCTCTGCAAAACCATAGTCGATGTCAGCACGGATCGTCTGAAGAGGAATTGTACCTTCGTGGTAGCTTTCGGAACGTGCGATCTCAGCACCGCCGAGACGGCCGCCGCACTTAACCTTGATGCCCTTAGCGCCGAGCTTCATAGCTCTGCCGATGGACTGCTTCATAGCTCTTCTGAAGGATACACGGTTTTCAAGCTGTGCAGCGATGTTTTCTGCAACGAGCTGTGCATTCATATCGGGAGTCTTAACTTCAACGATGTTGATAGCAACGGACTTACCGATCATCTTTTCAACCTTAGCACGGATCTTTTCGATGTTCTCGCCGCCTCTTCCGATAACAATACCGGGCTTAGCGCAGTGAACATGGATTCTTACCTTATCAGCAAATCTTTCGATCTCGATCTTGGCAACGCCTGCTGCATAAAGTTCCTTCTTGATATAATTACGAACGTTGTAATCTTCTACGAGGGTATCGCCGAAAGTTGCTTTGTTAGCAAACCAGCGGGAGTCCCAATCTTTGATTACGCCTACACGAAGGCCGTGGGGATTAACTTTCTGTCCCATTTAGTTTACTCCTTTCGACTTATTCTTTTTCCTTTACCACAAGAGTTACATGAGATGTTCTCTTGAGGATGCGGAATGCTCTGCCCTGTGCTCTCGGCATGATTCTCTTCATTGTAGGTCCGGGGCAAACGAAGCACTCGGATACATAAAGGTTGTTCTTATCCATACCGAAATTGTTTTCTGCATTTGCGATTGCGGACTTCAGAAGCTTCTCCAGATATTCACAAGCAGATTTAGGTGTGTTCTTTAAAATCGCCATAGCTGTTTCAACGTCTTTGCCTCTGATAAGGTCAAGAACGATCTGGACCTTTCGAGGTGCTATGCGAGCATTTTTGAGGTATGCTCTTGCTTCCATTCTAAATTCTCCTCTCTGCCTTATTACTTACCGTTGTTGGATGTCTTTGAACCCGCATGACCCTTATAGGTTCTTGTTGGTGCGAATTCACCGAGTCTGTGACCTACCATATCTTCAGTCACATATACGGGAACGTGCTTTCTGCCGTCATGAACGGCAAATGTATGACCTACGAAATCAGGGAAAATCGTTGAAGCTCTGCTCCAAGTCTTGAGGACTTTCTTTTCACCTGCTTCGTTCATAGCAATAACTCTCTTAAGAAGAGCTTCCTGGACGTATGGTCCTTTTTTAATGCTTCTGCTCATTGGTTTTCCTCCCCTCTCAAAATCAGAGGCAAGATGTCGGGAGCATGATCGCTCCGACATTCCTCTTTACGATTCCTATGAGTAAACTTTCAATAAATTTTCTTATAAGATTACTTGCCGTTTCTTCTCTTAACGATGAACTTGTCAGTTCTGTTATGAGTAGCTCTGGTCTTGTAACCGAGTGCCGGCTTGCCCCAAGGAGTAACAGGTCCCGGACGGCCGACAGGTGACTTACCTTCACCACCACCGTGTGGGTGGTCGCATGGGTTCATGACAGAACCACGAACGGTAGGTCTGATACCTCTGTGGCGGGTCTTACCAGCCTTACCGAGGTTTACGTTTTCATGGTCAATGTTGGAAACCTGACCGATGGAAGCCATGCATCCTGCAGGGATCTTTCTCATTTCGCCGGAAGGAAGTCTAACGAGAACGTAGTCATCTTCCTTACCCATGAGCTGAGCCATGTTGCCTGCTGCACGAACGAGCTGTGCGCCCTTGCCGGGGTAAAGCTCAATGTTGTGGATGAATGTACCAACAGGGATATTAGCAAGAGCAAGAGCGTTGCCCGGCTTGATATCGGAGTCAGCACCTGCACGGATAACATCACCAACAGCAAGGCCGTTAGGAGCGATGATGTATCTCTTTTCGCCGTCCTCGTACTGAACGAGAGCGATGAATGCGCTTCTGTTAGGATCGTATTCAAGTGTGAGAACAGTAGCGTTCATGCCCTGCTTATCTCTCTTGAAATCGATGATTCTGTATTTTCTTCTGTTTCCGCCGCCTCTGTGACGAACAGTGATCCTACCGTAGCTGTTTCTGCCGGCATTCTTCTTGACAGGTGCAAGAAGGCTCTTTTCAGGAGCTACCTTGGAAAGACCGCTGTAATCAGTTACAGTCATCTGACGTCTTGAAGCGGTGGTAGGCTGGTAAACTTTAATAGCCATTGTAGTTCAAATCTCCTTTATAAATTTGCGATGTTTTGCGGAAGCTGTTTCCTTCCATACTTACTCAATGCCCGTGGGCTAAGGAGTAAAAGCCTTATTGGGCCTTACATCATACCGTCGAAGAATTCGATGGTCTTGGAATCTGCTGTAAGAGTAACGATAGCCTTCTTCCAAGCTGCTGTGTAGCCTGCGTTCATGCCCATTCTCTTATAGCGGCCTCTTACGTTGAGAGTATTAACCTTTGCAACCTTAACGCCGAAGAGTTCTTCAACTGCCTTAGCAATTTCGACCTTGTTAGCGTTCTTGGCTACTTTAAAGGTGTACTTTCCATTCTGAAGACCGGACATGCTCTTTTCAGTGATGATAGGCTTGATTACGATATCCTGTGCTAACATTATGCGTACACCTCCTCAATTTTAGCTACGGCATCCTTAACAACGATGAACTTATCAGCGTTGAGAATGTCATAAACATTGATCGTGTTTACGAGAGCTGTCTTAACACCGGGGATGTTGGCAGCGCTCTTGATTACGAAGCTGTCATTTTCGGAAAGAACGATGAGAGCCTTCTTGCCCTCTGCTTCGATCGACTTGAGCATATTAACAACAGTCTTTGTCTTAAATTCCTCCATCTTGATGGAATCGAGAACGATCATGTTGTTGTCTGCTACCTTAACGGACATTGCAGACTTCATAGCAAGTCTTCTTAACTTCTTGTTTACTGTGAAACGGTAGCTTCTTGGCTTAGGGCCGAGTGCGATACCGCCGTGTGTCCACTGAGGAGCTCTTGTAGAACCCTGTCTTGCGTGGCCTGTACCCTTCTGTCTCCAAGGCTTTCTGCCGCCGCCTCTTACCTCTGTACGGGTGAGAGTGGACTGTGTGCCCTGACGCTGATTGGCAAGGTAGTTAACTACCATTGTGTGCATAGCGGACTCGTTGGGTGTGATACCGAAAATTGCATCTGACAGCTCAATGTTGGAAACCTCTTTACCTGTCATATCGAGAACTTTCATATTAGGCATTGTTGCTTCCTCCTTCCATTAAGCTTTTTTCTTTACGCAGTCGCAGATTGTAACGATTCCGTTCTTAGGACCGGGAATAGCACCCTTGATTGCGATAAGATTGTTTTCTGCGTCGATCTTGACAATTTCAAGATTCTGGATAGTAACCTTTTCTGCACCCATGTGACCTGCAAGCTTCTTGCCCTTGAAGATACGGGAAGGTGAGGAGCAGGCACCCATGGAACCTGCCTGTCTGTGAACAGGGCCTGTACCGTGAGTTTCCTTGAGTGAGCGCTGGTTGTTCTTCTTGATAGTACCCTGGAAGCCCTTACCCTTTGAAGTACCGCTTACATCAACGATGTCGCCAACTTCAAAAGAATCTGCTTTAAGGATAGTGCCGACCTCGATAGCCTCTGCACCGTCAAGTCTGAACTCCTTAAGAGTTCTCTTGAGAGGAGCGTCAGCCTTTGCAAAGTGACCCTTAACAGGCTTGTTTGCAAGCTTTTCTCTGAGATCGCCGAAGCCGAGCTGTACTGCGCTGTAACCGTCGTTCTCAACTGTCTTCTTCTGAACGACTACGCAAGGGCCGGCTTCTACAACTGTCAAGGGGATAACCTTGTTAGTTGCTTCATCGAAAATCTGTGTCATACCGATTTTCTTACCGATGATTGCCTTTGTCATGATTTTTTCCTCCTATTGGTTATTGGTTGTGTTTTTGCACAACATGACCTGCGGATCGATATTTTCGGAAATGGCAGGCTCTCGCTTACTTGATTTCCATTACGATATCAACGCCGGCAGGAAGTTCAAGACCCTGTAAAGCTTCAGTTGTCTTTGCAGTAGGTCTTATAACGTCGATGAGTCTCTTGTGGGTGCGAAGCTCGAACTGCTCACGGCTGTCCTTGTACTTGTGTACAGCACGGAGGATAGTAACGATCTCCTTGTCTGTTGGGAGCGGGATAGGACCCGAAACTCTTGCACCGCTGCGCTTTGCTGCCTCTACGATCTTAGCTGCTGCCGCATCTACAACCGCATGGTCAAAGCCCTTGATTCTGATTCTGATTTTTTCATTGACTGCCACTTAGAATCGCCTCCTTAAGCAAATTTAATAATGTAGAGGGGACAATGTAATGTTCAACGCTACCGTGTGTATCGCAAGCTTCACATAAAAAAATCCGAAAAACACAGGTGTTTCCGGAAACGTCAGCTTTTATACACACAAAACTTACCTATCGGCATAAAAATGCCAACGGTTTAAGCACACACAGTGTTGATATTACAGCCGCCCGGTTTAAAATCGGACATACTCCATGAAAATTCCCCGGCAAACCGCCGGCCACCTTTCACTTCAACGCATATCTTGTTGCAGTCACGCAAGTAGTATTATAACACACTAATTCTGTCATTTCAAGGGTTTTCGCAATTTTTCCGAAAATTTAAAATAGAATTTCGCCCCGATTTTTGATAATTTTTTATGCACTTCCGACAAAACATCGTTTTTTATGCATAAAAAGGGCGTTTTCGGGGCAAAATAACAGGTCTTAACCCGAATACGGCTCAAAAGTCATATCCATACAGTATTCACAGTCGTTCAGAAGCTCGTTTTGCCTTTGGATATACTGCTCATAGTCATATTCGGTATAAGCGTGACAAAATTCATTCGTTTCATAGTCATAGACCGCCTCTAAAAGGCAGTTTTCCGACGGGGATATTATCTGCACCGTTTCATTGATACTTGATATCTGCGGCTTTTCTATTCTGTCGGTAATTTTGAACGCATATTTGGAGTCGGAGTTCATGTAAACCTCTATTTTTGTCTGGGAAAACAGAGGAGCCATAATTCTTTCATCGAATAGAATACCCGCATTCTGCGAATCGATGATAACAAATTCAAATTGTGCATACAGCGAGTACAGTACCACCCGATCGTTATGACCGTCATTGTTATAGTCGAAACTTGTCCCGAAAAATATATCCGTCACCCCAAAAGGCTCGTCCGTGCTGTCCAGCTCCGCTTTCTTTTCCTCGATAACTGCGGCGATATCTTTGTCAGACTCGCAGTTTTCCGATACCGTTTCCGAACAGCTGCTTGCTGTAATTTCTCCCGTCAAACTCTCCTGCACATTGTCAGCCGTCTTTCCGCAGACTGTCATAGCAAGGCAAGCTGCGCATAAGAGATATATTGCTTTGTTTTTCATAATATCGCCCGAAAGATCAAGTTTCATCATCACAATAATAGGTATCGGAAAAAAGTCCAAGCTCATTTTCCAAAGAAATATCGAAATCACCGCAAAGCTTTCCGTCAGCGTTTAAAGTGAACGAAAAATAAAGATCGTCATCATCTTCCTCGGTAGTTTTAGCAAAGCAGTCGTAAGTAACGCTTCCGTCATCATTTTCGGTATATCCTATAATGTGAGCGTGTTCATTGCGCATCTGATATATAAAAGTCGGTTCGTTTCCGTTTACATAAATGCAGTTATCCTTGCCCGTAAATAAACCACCAATTAAATAATTCTGTTTGAATTCTTCAAACAATTCATCTGAATAAAAGCTTTTGATATAAGCTATAAGCTCATCGTAAGTATAATCAGTGATCAATAATTTGTAATACGGTATGGGGTCGAAGGTCACGCCCTCGGCAGCAGGCATATTTCCGTCATCTTCAAAATAATTGCCCTCGCTTTTATCGTCAAAATCGAAATACGGCGTATTCAAATAGTCTTCCCAAGCCGCACCGCAAAGATAGTCCCAGTACATTTTGGCATAAGCTTCCGCAAACTCTTGACCCCTGACAAGGATCTCATCGTTCTCGTCAAATGTCGTTTCGGGAGTAGGTCTTGTTGTGGTGATAACCGTTGTTTCGGTCGGTGCCGCGGTCGTTGTTTCGGAAACTGTTTCGGTTTCCGTTTCTTCTGTGACCGTTGTTTCTTCCGTCGTGCTTTCCTGTGAAGTGTCGACTGTCTTTCCGCAGGCTGTCATTGCAAGGCAAGCTGCGCATAATAAAAATATTGCTTTATTTTTCATATAACCACCCAAAAGATCAAGTTTCATCACTATAAAAAGTGTCGGAAAAAAGTCGAAGTTCCATATCTGAAGTTGCATTAAAACTACCGCAAAGCTTCCCGTCAGTATTTAATGTGAATGAAAAATAAAGGTCATCATCATCTTCTTCGGTAGTTTTAGCAAAGCAGTCGTAAGTAACACTGCCGTCATCGTTTTCGGTGTAGCCTATAATGTGAGCGTGTTCATTGCGTGCCTGATATATAAAGGTCGGTTCATTCCCATTAACGTAAATGCTGTTATCCTTGCCAACGATAAAGCTTCCGATTTTCCACATTCCGTCCTGATATAATTCTTCGGATAAAAAGCTTTTGATATAAGCTATAAGCTCATCGTATGTATAGTCGGTTATCAGAAGCCTGTAAAAAGGCATTCCATCATATTCATAATAATTGCCTTCGCTTTTATCATCAAAATCAAAATAAGGTGTATTTAAATAGTCATCCCAAGCCGCACCGTGTAAATAATTCCACGACATTTCAGCATAAGCTTCCGCAAATTCCTGCCCCCTGACAAGAATTTCATCGTTCTCGTCAAAGGTCGTTACTGGTGTTGATTTTGTTGTTGTGATAACCGTTGTTTCGGTCGGTGCTGTGGTCGTTGTTTCGGATTTTGAAGCAACGGAAACCTTTTCGGTTTCCGTTGCTTCTGTGGTCATCACTGTGGTTATTTCTTTTTTTACATATTCCTGCACATTGTCATCTGTCCTTCCGCAAGCGGTCAACATAAAACAGATTGCACATAGGAGATATATCGCTTTGTTTTTCATATAAAAACCTCACTATTAAAATTATTTTGATGCAGTCATATAACCATAGCCTTTACTGTTGCCCAAACATTTATTTTTATCACCAAGGTTCATTGTTGCATTAACATTTTTATCAATAGTCACTTTACCATTGGAGGATTGTGAACAACTGCCGTACCAAGGGTCAATACCCACTAAGTCATTTATTGTTTTTATGTCTTTAATATCGCAGTTGTCAACTGTTCCCGTAACAACTACCCAGTGCTGATTATTAGTTTTGGTTGTAACCTGTACTGATATTGCTTCGCCTTTGGATAATGATTCCTTTATTTTATTAAGCTGCTCTTCGGGTTTAATACTGTTATTATTCTCAATAACCGTTATATTCAAATCTCCATCATAGATACTGGGTATACTTTTTCTCGGTTCAGATAAAAAACCATCTTCTGTATCTGCACCTACTTCTGTTGGTTTAACAACTTTACCTGAATTAATAGAAGCTACTATTGCTAACGATGTGGCTTTGCAGGCTGCTTTTCCGTCATCAAACCAACCGCCGTTTTGATTAAATGAAACAAATTTGCTTATATTTTCTTTTTTCAGCTTATGTGTGGGATCATAGGCATTCATTATCTTCTTGCATCCTGTTCCGCCTGAGTTCTGTGCCTGTTCAAGCGATGAAACAGAAACATTAGCTATTTTTGAAGCTCTTTTCACAGGGTCATACTTGGTTTTATCACCACCGAAAAACTTATTAAATACATATTTTGTTCCAAATTTGTTTTCCAAAGATTTAAGATAATCATTTAATCCCTGAATATTTTTCCCGGTCAAGGCTTCAGATAATGTTTTTTCAGACTTTGGCGTTGACACAGTTTGCTTACCCAAAGAACCTGATGCTTTATTTTGACTGTTCTTTTTATTATTCTGCGAAGTCGCTTTGCTGTTTGCCGATGACTTTGAACTCTTAGCTGACTGCACGCTCTTTTTCACAGCCTCCGAAGAAAATTCAAACGAATCACGTTTTGCTTTGCTTGCAGTCGGGTTTGACTTGGCTTTTGTAACGGTCTTTGAACTGCTTGCTTTGGCAGTCGTGTTCGACTTTGCGGCCGATGTCTTTGCCTGAGAACTTTTTGAAGCCGTGCTTGTCTTTGCTGTTGATGTCGCCGATGTCTTTGATGGTGTCTGCTTTGCTGTCGGCGTTGAGCGTGTGAATGTGTCACGCTTTGGTGCGGAAGATGTCTGCTTGCTCTGCGTTGGTGCGCTTGACCTTGATGCTGAACCCGAACGCTGAGCCGATGAGGATTTTTTAGGTGCGCTCTGTGTTGAATGTGAGCTGCTTCTTGCTGTGGTTGATGATGTTCTGATTGCCATTTTAATTGCTTCCTTTCAATGTTAAAATAATGTCTGTACAAGCGGAATTATATTCCATAAATGTGTACATTTATATTGTAACATTTTGTCAGAAAAAAGCAATATTGATTTATCACAATAAAATATGTAAATTTTAGGCTATTTTGTCAAATTTCTGAAAAAGCGGTTTTATAACAAACGCCGACCATTACAGTTATAATGATCGGCGTTCTATTACTCATTCTCCGAACGAAACCCCAAGTTCCTTTGCCGTAATGACAAGCTGGTTGTCGGGGGTCACGAATTTTGTCTTGCCTGCAATGTCGGAAAGCTTGTTTTCGGTGATCTTTCCGTCTACCATTGCTACTGTGTAGCCGTACTTGCCCGATTTGATGAGGCTTGCGGCTCTTACGCCGAACTTTGTTGCGAGAACTCTGTCATAGGCTGACGGACTGCCGCCTCTGAGCATATGTCCCGGAACACAGACTCTTGCTTCGATGCCCGTTTCAGCCTGCACCTGTGCGGCAAGTCTTGATGTTGCGGTTGTGATTCCCGCTTCCTGTCTGCGCTTTGCACGCTCTTTCTTTTTGAGCTTTGCCTCTTCCTGATCGAATGCGCCCTCTGCTACTGCTACTATTGAGAAGGTCTTTCCTGCTTTCGAGCGTTTTTCGACAGCTGCGCAGATGCTTTCCGTATTATATGGTATCTCGGGGATAACGATGATATCAGCACCGCCTGCGATGCCCGAATAGAGTGTGAGCCAGCCTGCCTTATTGCCCATTATCTCGACCATGAGAATTCTGCTGTGCGAAGCGGCTGTGGTATGAAGTCTGTCGATAACGTCCGTTGCGGTATCGACCGCTGTATGGAAGCCGAATGTTACGTCCGTGCCGAAGATATCGTTGTCGATAGTTTTGGGGAGACCGATAATGTTAAGTCCTTCCTGCGAGAGGAGGTTTGCGGTCTTGTGCGTGCCGTTGCCGCCGAGTGTGAGCAGGCAGTCAAGCTTCTGAGACTTGTAGGTGTCTTTCATAGCCTTTACCTTGTCAACGTTGTCCTCTTCGATAACGGACATCATCTTGAACGGCTGACGTTTTGTGCCGAGGATAGTTCCGCCCTGAGTGAGAATGCCCGAAAATTCGGACGGCTTCATCTCTCTTGCGATGTTGTTGATAAGTCCGTAATAGCCGTTCTGGATTCCGACGATCTCGACATTGTCCTCGCCCATCTCCTCGAAGCAGGCTTTCGCCACGCCTCTGATAGTTGCGTTAAGACCCGGGCAGTCGCCGCCGCTTGTAAGGATACCGATTCTTTTCTTTGCCATATTGGACCAATCCTTTCAACATTTATTTTTATTCTTATTTATCTGCACCGACCGAGACGCTGTCGGGCTGTTCGGCAAGCTTTTTCTGATCTTCGCGCTTAGCCTGCTCGGCTTTCATCTTCATAAATTCCTCAAACTTATCCGCAGGCATCGGCTTTCCGAAGAAGAAGCCCTGCGCAAGGTCGCAGCCCGACTGTTTGAGTATATCCACCTGACCCGGAGTTTCGATGCCCTCGGCGATGGTCTCTATCTTCTTGGATTTTGCAATTCTTATAACTGCCGAGACGATCTCTCTTGAAATTTCATCATCTTCAAGATACATTACGAACGAGCGGTCGAGCTTCAGCAGTGTGATAGGAAGTATCTGAATGTAGCTGAGTGAAGAATAACCCGTTCCGAAATCGTCCATTGAAAGCTTGATGCCGAGTGATTTTATCTCGTTCATCTGCGCAACGGCGTGGTCGATGTCTTTGAGCGCAAGCGATTCGGTAAGCTCAACATCGAGCCACTGCGGTTCCATACCCGTTTCTTCGAGTGCTCTCTTGATATTTTCGGTAACATTGGTCTGATAGAAATCAACAGCCGTAAGGTTTATCGAAACCGTTATCGGCGGATAACCCTTATCCTGCCATTCCTTGTTCTGGCGGCAGGCGGTGTAAAGAACGAAGCGGCTTATCTTCGTGATGAGCATTGAACTTTCGGCAACGGGAATGAAGCTTCCCGGAGGAACGATAGTGCCGTCCGGCTTTACCCAGCGGATAAGCGCCTCCATACCCGTAAGTTTGCCCGTGTTGAGGTCGATCTTCGGCTGATAATAAAGTACAAGCTCGTTGTTTTCGATTGCACTTGCAAGCTCTTTTTCGATAGCGTTGCTCTTGATGATCTGATCGTGTATCTCACGGTCGTAGCGGACTATGCTGCCCTTTGTATCGTCCGAATGTGAGAGTGCGAATTCGGCACGGTCGAGGACTTGGAGGAAGTCGTTTCCGCCGTCCGACATTTTGCAGTAGCCTGCGGAACAGGTAACTGTCTGCGTTGCGAAATTCTCCTCGGAGAATGCGGCAAAGTCCTTCTGTATGCTCTTTACAAGTCTTACGGGAAGCTCGTCATCGCCGTTATCCTTTACTATAATGGCAAAATTATCGCCGCCTATTCTTGCGCCGAGTGAACTTTCGCCGAGAGTGCTGAGAGCCTTATTGAGGATAGAGCCGAACTCCTTAAGGAGCATATTGCCGTTCTGATATCCGCAGGTGTCGTTGATGATGTGGAAATCATCGATATCGAAAACGACTATCCAGTAGTCGAGCTCCTGACCGTCAACGGAATCATAAAGATGGAATATTTCTTCACCCGTGACAATGAACTTGTTTCGGTTGTAAATTTGTGTAACTTCATCGATATAAGCCATTTTTTCGATGATAAGGTCTTTTTCCCTGTCATCGTTGATATCGATAACTGCGCCGCCTATCGTTGACATAAGGATATTTGCGCAGGGAGTTACTTTATAGCGGTACTGGAGCCAGCGGTAGGAATCGCTGTTCTTAGGCTTCATTCTGAATTCAACGGAATAGATCTCGCCCGACTTTGTAGGGGTCTGCGCCGTCATTGCACGTCTTAATGTTTCGACAACAATGCGGTCATCGGGGTAAATGAGTGATTTTAACTCGTCGAAGCCGATATATTCCGAATCGAAGCCGCCCATCTGACGGAACTGCTCGGAGGTATAAAGTCTGTAATCGTTGGCGTCTTTGAGCATAAGACCTACGCCCGAATACTCCATAGCCATTGTGAAGCGGCTTTCGGACGAAGCGAGCGCATGAGCATAATTTGTAAGCTCTTCTTTCATTTTGGCATTCTCCGAAAGGTCATGACCTATCGAAAGGAGGATATATTTCGGGGTCTGCTTGCCCCTCTTTTCGACGAACATAAGCGAGGTGTTCCAGATAGTGCAGACCTTTGCACCCGTTTTTGAAGTAACGAAGAACTCCTCGTCACGATTGTTGATTATAGCCTGTAAGCTTGGTGCAAAAGCGTCCTTCGGGAGGAGCTTCTGAATGTTCTTTGCGTTGTCCCTGAGGTCGTCGGCGGTATAGCCTGTTACCGTTGTAAGCTCGGAGTTTACCTCTATCTCGTGAAAGTTGCTCTCCCAGACGATAGCCATGGCGTTAAGGCTCTGAACGATGTCGGAAAGGTAGCTTCTCTGCTTTGCGATCTTCATACGCTCATTGCGCTTCATCGCTGCGCAGAGGATAACGACCGAAACAGCCGCCAGCACAAGATATATCACAATGACAGCCGCCATATATTCGGGCAGATTTACCGCCACTATAAGCGCCGCCATCACCGACGCTATATAAGAAAGGGCGATGATAAGCCCCGTATAACTTTTCTTCATATAATTCTCCCCTTTGAAATAATAGCTGCTCAATTGAAAAGACGCATTGCTGAATATACATGTTTTGCGGCAGAATATAAAAAGGTGTCTATCAAAAGGTAAAACTGAACAAAACAAGTCAATTTTGCCATACTATTTCTAAATTAATGATACTCTTATTTTCGCTTTTTGTCAAGGCAATGATAATAAAAGCTTAAAAATACGCTGAATTTTCACATATCTTTCATATTTTCGTGGTAAACTTATTTTTAAATTAAAATGGCGGAAAAGACGCTTGAAAAGTCATACAAAACGAACAAAACATACGGGTTTTATGCGTCCTTTCGTTAAAAATCAAGGAGATGACACTATGCAGAGAATACTTGTTGTTGACGATGAAAAAATGATACGGAATGTTATTAAGGAATACGCCGAATTTGACGGCTTCGAGGTCACTGAGGCCGAGGACGGAATGGAAGCCGTCGAGATCTGCCGCAAGGAGGACTTCGACCTTATCGTTATGGATATAATGATGCCGAGGCTTGACGGCTATTCGGCAATAAAGGAGATACGCAAGACCAAGCAGATACCCGTTATAATGCTTTCGGCGAGGGGCGAGGAATACGACAAGCTTTTCGGCTTTGAGATAGGCATTGACGATTATGTTGTGAAGCCGTTCTCCCCGAAGGAGCTTCTTGCGAGGATAAAAGCCGTTCTCAAACGCTCCGCCGCAAAGGAGCAGCCAATGGATATCATCCGCTACGAGGGTCTTGAGATCAACGTTACGGGCAGGGAAGTCAGCGTTGACGGCAAGCCTGTTTCGCTCACTCCAAAGGAATATGACCTGCTCTTCTACCTTGTGCGGAACAAGGGCATTGCTCTTTCCCGCGAAAAGCTTCTTGAAGAAGTCTGGGGCTATGACTTCTTCGGCGATGACAGAACGGTCGACACACATATAAAAATGCTCCGAAATTCCCTCGGTGAATACCGCAAGTTCATCAAGACTCTGAGAGGAATGGGATATAAGTTTGAAACAACATAAAAGCTTTCTGAACTTAAAAACGGCGATATGGCTGTACTTTGTTATCTTTATAACGGGTATCCTTGCGCTGCTGTGGTTCACGTTCGGCGTTTCACTTGAAGCAAACTACAAGAGCAAAAAGACCAAGGACATCGTTTCTATCGCTTCGTATATTCTCAAGGGCTGGAACGAGGACGGACTGACGACCGAAAACCTTGACAACACGGCTTATGACAACAATATGTGTATCCTCATTCAGGACGCTGACGGCTACACGGTCTATTCCTACGATATGATGGCGAACAACTGCCTTATCCACGGCGTTTACAGCCTTAACCTTTTCAAATACAGGAACGAAGCTTTGTCGAGCAACAACGGCTACTACTACGCAGAGGTCAACAATCCCCGATTCAACACGAACACACTGCTTTTCGTTATGGTCATCGGCTCGGTCAATGATCCCGAGGGTTATATCTACCTCAACACGTCGCTTGCACCGCTCAAATCGACCGCCGACATCATCAAGCGTCAGATATACTGGATAGGCATTATCCTTCTTCTACTCGGACTTGTCATTGCGTACTTCCTTGCGTCCGTTATTGAAGCGCCTATCGTCCGCATTACGAAAACTGCCAAGAAAATGGGCGAGGGGAACTACAATGTTGTCTTTGACGGGCATGGCTACGAGGAGACGGAGATACTTGCGGAAACTCTTAACAGTGCGGAGGAGGAAATTTCAAAAGTTGACACGCTCCGACGTGATCTTATAGCGAATGTATCACACGATCTGAGGACGCCGCTGACGATGGTGAAGGCATACGCCGAGATGATAAGGGATATTTCGGGCGACAATCCGCAGAAGCGTGCCGAGCATCTCAACGTTATCATTGAGGAAAGCGATCGTCTTGCGAAGCTTGTCAATGATATCCTCGATCTTTCCAAGCTTGAAAGCGGCAATTTCGAGATAACCGAAACGGAGTTCTGCATCACCGACACGATACGGAGCATAATGGAGCGTTACACTCTGCTTTCCGAACAGCAAGGCTACAACTTTATCGTTTCCGCCGAGCAGGATTTCATCGTCAAGGCAGATGCTGTCAAAATTCAGCAGGTCATCTACAACCTTATCAACAACGCAGTCAACTACACGGGCGAGGACAAGACCGTTTACATCACGCAGATCGTCAAGAAGAAAAAGCTTGTCCGCATTGAGATAACCGACACGGGCGCAGGCATTGAACCCGAGCTGATACCGCTCATCTTCGACCGCTACTACCGCACCGAAAAGAGCAAGCGTGAGGTCATCGGCACGGGACTTGGACTTTCGATAGTAAAGCAGATACTTCAGCGCCACAACTACGAATTCGGTGTTCGCTCCGAAAAAGGCGTAGGAAGCACGTTCTGGTTCGAGATGCCGGGAAAGCTAAAGGCAATTGATAATTGAGAATTGACAATTGATAATTATTAGTTGACAGTTAATAGTTAACAGCTTACAGTTAATTGATAATTGACAGTTGATAATTGATAATTTTTGTCGGAAACACATTGCGAAATAGCTCTTGACATTTTGCTAAAATGAAATCTATACAGTAAATCAACAGACCTGTTTTCAAGGATTTGAAAACAGGTCTGTTCGTTTATTTCGTGACAAACTTGCGGAGCAAAAATAATTACGAATTACGCATTAAAATAATTCCGCATTCCGAATTCCTAATTCCGAATTTAACACAAGTATTATCCCACAGATTTTATACTCACAGTATACGCTGCTCTGTCGTTGTCGATATCATCTATCGCCGCATGGTAATTGTATATCCTTGCGAGTGCGTTCCATGTTGCTCGGTTCAGCTTTCCTGTTTCGGGGAGTCCTGCTATTGTTTGTATTCGGCGTATCTCCTCGGCGGTTTCGTTGTCGTAGATACCGTTTATCGATGCGCCTTTGAGGTTATCGTAAAACTGTGCGATCGTATTCAGCATGACCTGGATTATATAGACGGGATAGCCTGCCGAGCCTATTGTCAGCGGCGTTTCGCCGATGGCTCGGGGGCTTATGCTTTCCAGCTCGGAAAAAAACAGTGCCGCTTCCTTATAGAGCTTATAAAGTTCGTCCCATGTCCTCGGATCGATCTCCCCCGTTTCGGGCAGACCTCTCTCACGCTGAAATGCCGCAACTGCGTCCCTTGTGTCATCGCTGTAAGTTCCGTCTGCGACAGTCATCGGGATATTGGGGTTATATTTCGATATCGTCCGAAGATAACGCTGTGCCTCACGAACGTCCGAAGCTTTGTTTTCTGCCATTTGATTACCCTCCGTATTATATTTAATAAATATACATTATGAAATAGTATAACCGGGGTTCTGCCCTGCCTGCTTTACATAGCCGAAGCGATGCTCGCTGTATATCTCGGAGATCTTGTTCCAGGTATCAGCACCGACAGCTCCGTTCTGCGGAAGTCCGAAGATGCGCTGGAACTCGGTCACAGCCTGCTTCGTCAAAGGGCCGTAGAAGCCCGTCGGCTGAATTTCGGGTATCGTCGGATAGAACCGATGCAGGTAGTTCAGATACTCCTGCAAAATCCGTATATAAGGATTTGTCATACCCTCGTTCAGGATAATTCCTGGGAAAAGCACGGGATTTTCGCTGTTTTCATCGAGCGGAACATTCTCGACAATGCCGAGGTAAGCATCCTCGAGCAAATTCCACGTTTCACGGTCAACAACTCCCGTCTGCGGCAGACCAAAGACCTGCTGGAATGAGCGGACGGAATTCTCGGTCGCAGTATCAAAAGTTCCCGTTATCGTGACGGGCAGGACATTATTATAGTACGCCCCGACGACTTCGAGATAATACTGCAGATAGCGCACAGCCATTCCGCTCTCGCCGAATGAAAGCCTTTCGGGGAAAACGACCGCCGTTTCTTCGAGAGTAAGTCCCTCGGACGCAAGCTGGGAGAGCTTTTTCACGCTTGTATAAATATAGTGTATCCGATACCATGTCGCCTTATCGACAACGCCCGTCTGCGGAAGATTGAAAATCTTCTGAAAGGCTCGCACTGCCTCTTCTGTTGCACTGTCATAAACTGTCCCCTCAGTCGGTATCTTCGGTATTGCAGGATAGTTCCGCGAAATTCGGTTCAGCTCACGGCGTATGCGGACAACATCGTTTCCGCCGTCACCAAGACTGAGCGGCTCGCCCGGGTAGGACGGCGCATTTTCCCTTATGTCTGTATTCGTCACAATGTCAATATCATCTCCGTAAAACCGAGTAAGGATATCATAAGGCCCCAAGCCCTCCCGTGCGAGCGAGACCGTTCCCCACTGGGTCAGACCGCCGCAGTCGGCAACGTCCTTTCCATCGCAATAGACCGCAAAAAGCGGCTCAACTCTCCCTTGGCGGACGATATATTCGTTGAAAATTTCATCAACGATCTGCGCTATCGGCTCATAGATATCTCTGTCCTTGAAGAAAGACTGGTCGAACTGAATGGAGTTCGTTATGTCGAAGTCGTAGCCCTGCGAGGGGTACCATTCGGTGAAAATCCGGTTGAGCGTGAATGATATTATCGCATAAATATTCGCACGGAGAGCTGCTTCGGGCCATGTCGGGTAAAGCTCGCTCGATGCGACATTTTTTATATAGTCGGGGAAGCTCACCGTCACATTTTCCGCAGATGCGTCATTCGGTCTGCCAAGGTGAACGGTGACTTTTTCGGGAATAAACGGTTCAGACATTATCCCACCGCCTTTCAGTCCATCATAAAGCTGCTGTCATCGCTTGCTTTTGGGATAAGCGCAACAGGCTGTATCGACTTTACGCCCGAAAAAACGGGGACTTCCATATCATTTTCGGCATAAAAGCCATTCGCATAAACACTGATATAGTAGTTTGCGAAGGGCTTTTCGGTCGGGTCGGGTGTCTCGGAGAACACTGCGTTCGGCGCAGGCAAAGCCACCGTTTCGGTCGAGCCGCTTTCGTCCGAGATGAGCATTTTCAGCAGGTAAGTTCTGCCGTTTTCCTTTTTCGTGATAAGAACGACTGCATTTTCGATCGGCACTGCGCCGCTGCCCGTTGTGACCTCTGCCTTTATGTAGCCTGTGCCGCTGATATCGGTCGTTTCGCCCTCACCGCCGCTGTATCTCGGTTCAAGAGGGTCGGGAAGGTCGGAAAACTCCTCCGAATTATAGTTCCCCTGAAAATTTTCGGGGTCGGGAGCTGTATTTTCGGGAGGTGAAGCCATCTCGGCGGACGGTTCACTCTGCACCTCGTCCGAAACGCTGACCTGCGGCATGATCTCATTTTTGAATCTGTTATCAAGCGACTCCTCAAATTCCTCGTGCATTATCTCCTCGGGAGTAGGGAATTTCGAGGTGCTTTTCGGTTCAGGCTTTTCGGTAAGGCTTTTCTCAGCCGCTGACGAGGCTAAGGACTCGCTCGGAGCTGCGGTCTGCTCTGTTTTCGGCGGAGAAACCGCTGCGGCTGATGTCGGTCTCATCGGCTGAACGGTTGTAGCTGCTTTTGGTGGGGGAGAAGTCTGCGGAGAGCGTATCGGCTGGGCATTTCTCGGGGGAGAGATAGTTTCAGCCGCACCTGCATTCGTTCTGCCGCTCTGTTTGTACATTCGCAGCATTTCTTCCTTATATTTTCGTGCCATTGCTTCGATCTGAGCTTTGCTGTCCATTTTTATCCTCCTTGAAGTATTATTTTTCCTTTAATTTTATTCAATTGAGGATAAAAAAATACCTCGGAGTTTTTTCCGAGGTATCAGGCTGTTGAAAAAGTATATTCATTTATGCATATTGACGAAAAAGAATTTTATGACTTGATGCTAAAAGAGGAGCCGCCATTCATATCCCGTCGGTGCTAAACGCTCGTCGCTTTGCTCCTCACGTTTATTTGCCGAGGATAGTTGTTCCGAACATAAAGAATAAGCGCAATTCACATTTTATAGGTTTACATACCGATTTATCACGTTCTGTTTAACTTTTTGAATGTGAATTGCGCTTTTTAACTTACAGATATTTTGCTATTGCGGCAATGCTCGGTGCTGTTAGCTTAGGGTTTTTCACTCTTCTGCTAAAGGTCAAATTGACCTGCGACAAGGGCTTTGCCCTCTGGACACCCACCACCCTTTAAAAAGCGTGGACGTAATACTAATTTTTAATCAAAGTGTAGACAAAAAATCGGCGCAAAAGCCATATATGCAAGCTTTTGCTTGATTTTTTGTACACTTTCAGTTTAAAAATTAGTATAAACTTTAATTTTGTGCAACTTTTTTCAATAATATACTTTTTCGACAAGCTGATACCTCGGAGTTTTTTCCGAGGTATGGTATGCTATTCAATTTATCAGGTGTCAGCTTTGAGCGGATGGCAGCCGAGGGGGACAGAACCCGAACTGAAACGGGTATTTACATCGCTGTATGAATACACTCCCGTGAAATCCGCCGCCGAAAGAGGCTGGTCGCTCCATATTGCATAGGAAGCGCCCGATGCGGACGAATCCATAACAAAGCCGAAATATCCGTTGAAATTTTCGCCGATATAGTCGGTGATATCGCAGACATCGCCGCCCTGACCCGTGCAGGCTCCGCTGCCGTTTACCGAGTTGATATATATTTCACCCGGCGTAAACTCAACTCCCGAGTTGTAGGAGTCGGTTATTGCGAGCTGTGCGCCCGAGAAAACGGTCTTTGCATTCGCATTGTACTGTGAAATTTTCGATCTTTTTACATATCCGAGCATTGACGGTATCAATATAGCCGCCAATATTCCGATAATTGCGATAACGACGATCAATTCAATAAGTGTAAAACCCCTTGCTTTTCCTCTCATGACATTCTCCCCTTCCAAATGTTTAATAATTGTATGTTTTGCTCTCTGATTATTATAATTTTATAATACACCATACTTGTCGTGTTGTCAATATGTTACAAGAAATTATTTTGCGCTGATATCCCAAAGGAAGTACATTTCGGGTTCAACATCGCTGTAATTCCATGTTTTATCTGTATTTTCCTCGCTTGCGGGATCGTTGAACCGCATTGTGCCGTCCTCGGAGCAGCTTGTAACGATAAGCGCATGACCGCCGAAGGTCTCGCCGACCATTCCGAGCATAACGATATGGTTTTCATTCAGCGCATTTATTATTGTTTGTATATCAGGTTCTTCTTTTTCCTCTGCTTTCGGACTGTAATTGTGTTCGACTGCATCAAAACCTATGCTTTCGCACAGCTGAACCATTTTTTCGTTGCTTATTCCGCCCCAATAACCGATATTATCGACTTCTTCAGCTTTTCTTGCGATCTTAACGGGGTCTAAGTCAGCATTATGATTGAGATAGAGGTTCGCCATAGTGAGCGAAACGGCGACGCAGCCGTCGGTTTTGATATAACCGCCCTCAAATTTTTCATAGCACCAGCGTGTATCATACATATAAAGCTTTGGGACGCTTTCACAGTTTACTTCATCCTCTGTGAAGGACATCGTGCTGTAATTATCCTTATTGAAGGCATAATTATACACGAAATCGAGGGTTTTGTCTGCTTTATCCGCATCCGCTCTCATATATTTATCTATCAGATCGCTTGGATATTCGTCATAATGTTCGATGATATATTCAGCTCGTTCATCCGTTTCTGCGGCAGTGGCAAGCTTTCCCCACTTTTCATAGTATTCTCTTTTCTTCTCGATCGGAATGAGAAGCAAAAGCACTGCTAAACAGCATACGGCAATAATACTGCCGATAATTATTTTTTTCATATTTACTCCGAGACAAAAATACAGCGGAAGAATTTCTTCTCCCGCTGTAAAATTATGTTGATTTAAATCAGGTTGTTTCGCCGAGAGCAGGAGCAGGGTAGATACCGTAGATATTACCAGCCTTAGCATCGGACTTCTGTGTGCCTTCTGTGATTGCTTCGAGGTCAGCAGCTGTCTTGCCATCGATGTATGTGGTGAATGTATTTTCCTGTGTAGCATAACCTGCAATTGTTACAGAGTATGTGGAAGGATTGAAGCAAGCATAGCCATAATCCTTGAATGTTTCGCCGAGGTATGCAGCAAGGTCAACGTCAGCATCGTTAGGACCCTTACCAGCGGAATCACCGCCCCATGTGATTGCGATCACGCCGTTTTCAGCAGCGCCGAAGGACATTGTGCCTTCCTTCTGATCATCATCACCGAGATCGTAGTTAGCGATACCGAGCTGTGTGATTGCGGAAGCGCAAGCTGTGTGAACCTGCTTAGCACCGGAGTTAGCGGAAGAGATTCTTGCGTTTCTAACGTAACCAAGCATAGAAGGTACGAGGATAGCAGCAAGAATACCGATGATAGCGATAACTACGATGAGTTCGATAAGGGTAAAGCCCTTTGTCTTTGAATTTCTCATGAGAAATTCCTCCTTTTCTAAATTTAAAATGTTTTTATTAAAACCGATCCATGCGGTTTTATACGATATTAGGTGTAGGAAACGGTTGTGGAATTTTCAACATCCGCATATAACGGATAATATCCAACTGCCATTCCTGCGGCTTTTCCGAGGAAAGTGCCGTCATTGAGTGCTTTTCCGGAATATATTCTCTTCTGTGAATAGATGTCCTCGCAGAAAGGAACTCTTCCGTTTGAGGCAGTCATAATACTTGTGCTGCCCGTTTTTGTCTTGAACATCGGGACGAAATCGGAGATGCTGTTTGCAGGGTCTTCAAGTCTTGCAAAGTCTTCAACATAAACTACGCTGTCAACGATCCAGTCTTCCATATCGATAGCAGCATAAACATAACCCGTAAAATCCATTGCGAGATTATCGGTCAGATATTTGGCAAGCCTGCGGAATTTCTTTTCCGTCTCGGTCGTTGCCGACACTGCATTCGGATAATCATACGAAAGGGTCGCTGTTGTTGTTCCGTCATTGATAACAAGGTCATGTGAGTCTGTCATCAAGCCGTTTTCCATCACGAAGCTCAAGGTAACATATTTGGAAAATGTTCCGCCTGCGCCGTATGTAGTTGGGTCAAGCAGATCGCTTTCCTGCTTTATCTCCATCTGTATGAGTGCATTCTGAACGCTTGTATAAACGGTCTGTGCCTTATCCCTTGCCGTTTCAAGCCTTGAATCACGGACAAGTCCATTTGTTACTATTGAGACCATACCTGCGAGTATCGCAAGTATCGCAATAACGATCAGAAGCTCGATGAGTGTAAAGCCCTTTAAGCTTTTTGCGGAGGACTTACCGCAGTTTAACGTACTGTCCATTGGAAATCTCCTCCTCATAAGTTCACTTAGATTTACTAAGTGGTTTCTTACTGTTATTATTATATAATGTCGATGTGCTTTTGTCAATAGATTTTGTAATATTTCTTCACTAAAAAAGTGAATTTGTGTATATTTTCTTAATATCACTAAAATTGTGATTATTTTTTGCCATTTTGACTAAATTGTTAATAATCGTAAACGTTTTACTATACTCTCGGTATTTTGCATATAAGTTCTGCCGAAGTATATGTTTTTTTGTTTAAAACGTTTATGCAAAAATCACACTTTTTTCTTCGGCAGGACTTTCATTATTATCAGAAGCGAGCCATTCCCGGAGCGCCGCCTGCACCCTTGAGGTAACGCTCATATTCAGCGATATCAAGGCTCTTTTCACGGGCATTTGTGTCTGTGATAACGCCTTCCTTAACAAGACGTGCAAGCTCCTGATCGAGGCAGACCATTCCTTCCTTTTTACCTGTCTGGATAGCTGTCTGGATAAGGTGAACCTTATTATCACGGACCATTGCCTTAACAGCATCGGTAGCGTTGAGTATTTCGAGGGCAGCGATTCGTCCCGTGCCGTCAGCCTTAGGGATAAGGGTCTGGGCGATGATGCCTACGAGGACAGTTGCGAGCTGCGAACGGATCTGGTTCTGCTGATGTGCAGGGAAAACGTCGATGATACGGTTGATGGTATCGGCTGCACACGTTGTATGAAGTGTGGACATTACAAGATGTCCTGTTTCAGCGGCTGTAACAGCAGCGTTGATGGTTTCAAAGTCTCTCATTTCTCCGACGAGGATAACGTCCGGGTCTTCACGGAGTGCGGCACGAAGGGACATTGCGAACGATTCAACGTCGTCGCCGATCTCTCTCTGGTTAACCATGCAGCGCTTATGCTCATGAACGTACTCGATAGGGTCTTCGACGGTGATGATATGCGCCGAACGGTTGATATTTACATAGTCGATCATAGCTGCGAGGGTCGTAGATTTACCTGAACCGGTAGGACCTGTTACAAGGATAAGTCCACGGGGACGCATTGCAAATTCGCCGAGGATAGGAGGGAGGTCGAGATCGGCAAGTGACGGGATATCGTTTCTGAGGAGACGGATAGAGATAGCCGTGTTGCCCTTCTGATGATAAACGTTGACTCTGTGACGGTAGCCTCTCTTTGTAACGTAGGAGAAGTCGGTATCGACCTTGTTCTTGATATTTTCAAGCTGTCTGCCGTTTGTCATCTGTTCAACGATCTTCATGATAGCGGCTTCGGTCATCTCGGGGTAGGAAGCGAGTCTGCGGAGTGAGCCGTGGAGACGTACTACCGGTGCGATCTTCGTTGTGAAATGCACGTCGGAGCAGCCGAGAACTCGAGCTTCGTCAAGAATTTTGTTGATGTTGATGACTACTTTTTCGGGAGCTTTGGTTTCCATTTCTGCCATGTGATTCAATTCCTTTCAAGATTATATGTTTGAAAAATATATAATAGTATATTTTATACTGCGTATGTAACTCTGACGAGTTCGTCCATTGTGGTCTTGCCCTGCTGAACAAGTTCGGAAACGTTGTCACGGAGGAGCTTTGTACCCTGCTTAGCGGCGAGGGCTGCGATAGCGTCGGTCTTGCCGCCGTTAGCGATAAGGCTGCTCATTTCCGTTGTGCAGGTGAGTACCTCGTGAATAGCGGTACGTCCTGTATAGCCTGTGTTATTGCACTTCGGACAGCCGCAGGCATCATAAATAGTGATAGGTGCGCTGATACCCATAAGTTCGTCCTCTTCGGGGGTAGACATACGGGGTGTACGGCAGTCCTCGCATATCTTTTTAACAAGTCGCTGTGCAACGATACCGATAAGCGAAGTAGCGACCATGTACGGTGCAACGCCCATATCCACAAGACGGGTAACGGTCGATGCGGAGTCGTTTGTATGAAGTGTCGAGAGAACCATATGACCGGTGATAGCAGCTCTGATAGCGATCTCGGCTGTTTCCTGGTCACGCATTTCACCGATCATTACGATATCAGGGTCCTGACGGAGGATAGAACGGAGGGCGGCGGAGAACGTCATGCCTGCCTTAGCGTTTACCTGACACTGGTTGATGCCTTCGATATCTTTTTCGACAGGGTCTTCGACCGTAACTACGTTAACGTTCGGCTTTGCAAGCTCACCGAGAGCAGCGTAAAGGGTAGTAGTTTTACCTGAACCGGTAGGTCCTGTTACGAGCATAACGCCCTGCGGGACTTTGATAAGCTTGGAGAATCTCTGATAGTTATAATCGGTCATACCGAGGTCGGTGATCTTACGGAGAGCAACGTTGCCCGTTGAAAGGATACGGATAACGACCTTTTCGCCGTTTACCATCGGGAGGTTAGATACACGGACGTCGAGCGTTGTTCCGTCAACGACCTGTGAGAAACGTCCGTCCTGCGGTACACGCTTTTCTGCGATGTTCATACCGCTTATAATTTTAAGTCTTGTTACAAGAGCGTTATGTACAACGTTGGAAACGTTCATAAGCTCGATAAGATCGCCGTTAACTCTGATACGGATACGGGTAAAGGTCTTGAACGGCTCGATATGGATATCCGTTGCGCCTGCACGGAACGAGTTTTCAACGATAGTCGTTGCGAGCTTAACGATAGGAGCGTTGTCGATCCTGTCTGCGGATTCGTCATCGATGCTGCTGAGGTCATCATCTGCGAACTGGCTCGTAACGCTGTCGAGGATAGCACCCGTGTTCTGCATCGAGTAGCATTTGCCGATAGCCTTTGTGATGGCTTCCTTTGTTGCGAGGACAGGAACAACGTCCATTCCCGTTGAAACCTTGATATCTTCAAAGATATAGAAGTTTACAGGGTCGTGCGAAGCAACGGTAAGTCTTTTGCCCGTTACCTTTATTGCGATGATAGTATGCTTCTTTGCGAGCGCTTCGGGTATCTTCTTAACGGCTTCGATATCGATGTTGACTTCGGGGTCGTTAAGGTCAACGAACGGAACATTGAGCTTCTTTGCGAGGATCTGTGCGAACTGAATGTCGGTAACGTATCCGAGCTGGATAACATAGTCGCCGAAAAATTTACCGGGGACGTTCTCCTCCTTTTTAACGTCAAGAACGTGCTGGAGCTGTTCTTCGGTAATGACACCCTCATTGACCATATATTGTCCTATTGGGATATTCTTCATATTTATTCTCCGTTTCTCCGTGACTAAATTTTTGTGCCGCTCACGGTGCGGATTTTGGAAAGACTATTGAAAAATATAAAAAAATATGTTAAGATATTGTTTAAGCAAATATCAAATTTTCACTGTAAAGGAGTTTTTGCAAATGAACATTGCCTTTGCCGCATCGGAACTGATCGGCTTGCAGATCGGTATCTATGTAATGGTGTTCCTTTTCGGGATCACGATCGGAAGCTTCCTGAACGTCTGCATATTCAGGCTTCCTCTGGGCGAGTCGCTTGTCAAGCGGAATTCGCACTGTATGACCTGCGGTGCTGAGATAAAGCGATATGATCTTATACCGCTTTTCAGCTGGCTCATACTCGGAGGAAAATGCCGTTCCTGCGGAGCTAAGATATCGGGAAGATATCCGCTTGTCGAAGGATTGACGGGTGTGCTTTTCGTACTGGTCTATCTGCAGTATGATCTGATCGTTGACGGACTAATTTATCCTGCTTTTGTATGCCTTTTCATTGCAGGCATCATCGTTATCGGATTTGAGGATCTTGATACGCAGGAAATGTCGGTGTGTGTGCTTGTTTACCTCGGAATTGAAGCGTTTGTGACGAGAGTTCTCTCTGTTCTTCTTCCGAAAGCCTTCAGAGGAAACGATGTTGAGCTCATTGACGGCATCATCGGACTTTTCGCAGTAAGCGTTCCGCTTCTTCTCATCGGATTTGTGTTCACGCCGCTTATCTACAAATTATTTATAAGCGAGGATCACAAAACTGTAAGAAAGCTGAAAAAACGTCTTGCAAAAGAGAAGCTGAGCGAAAAGGAGACCGAAAAACTCACCAAGCTACTTGATGAAACGCTTGAAAAGATCAAGGAAAAAGGTCCTGTTTACGGATTTGGAATGGGTGATATACTGTTTATGGCTGCAGGCGGTCTGATGTTCGGCTGGAAAGCGGCTGTTGTGGCACTTTTCATAGCAATAATCATCGGAGCGGTCGCTGCCGTTATCATCAAGGTAAAAAACAAGGATAAAGAGGACGCCGGCAACGCATTTGCGTTCGGTCCGTGCCTTGCGGTGGGACTTGTCTGTGCATCTTTCTTCGGAACAGAGCTTTTCGATATGTACTGGACTGCTATGACTGTTCCGCATATCGTGTAAATCAAAAAGGATATATCGAGGCTTGCGCTCTTATCGGGCACAAGCCTCGATTTTTTTGCTTATTCTTCGGGAAGTGTAAAGATTATGTAGGTTTTTGTACCGCTTGTGGTAGTCGTGCCTGCGTGGCTGATATCCGACTTGCCGTTGATAGGTGCGACGAGGTTTCTCATCGGAACTTCAACTTCGGTAGAAACAAACTTATAGTTTGTGTTTGAAACAAGGTCTGTACTGTTTACGTTGTTCTTCTGAGCCTTATGGAGAGACGATGGGAGCATGCTTGAAACTGTGATCTTCATACCCTGCATCGTTGCGCCGTCCGTTGAATCAGGCGTGAGGTTGATGGAATAGGTGTACTTTCCGTAGTAAGCCTCACCGAGAGCAAGTCTTGTTGTCATACTTGTCGAAGTAACGGTCTTGCTGCGGAGAACACGACCGTAGCAGGACGCATTGTTGAATTTATATTCGCCCTTGTTGTCGATGACGATAACATTGTACTTGTTCGCATCGGAGATCTCGGATGTCGTCGCAAAGTCGGACAGAGCGTCGGACAGGCTTGTAACTCCGCCCGCGACACCCTCGGTATAGACACCGATATTGGTGGCATATCGAATGCTTTCACCGATATAAGTAGCTATTCCGTTCTGGGTGTTTCTCTGTGCCTCATAGTATGTTGAGTCAACGTAGGTATCTCTTATCGGGCGCATCATCTGCATAATACCGATCATAAGTATCGACATTACAGCCATTACGATGATAAGCTCTATGAGGGTGAAACCTTTAATTTTCTTCATCTGTTTCTCACCCCGCGATCAGTTAGTGTGTCCGACTATGTATTTATAGCGGAGGGCATAGTTCTTTTCGTCGTCGCCCTTATAGTCGGAGGCGGTAGACGGTTTATCGTTGGCGTCACGGCTGAGGAGGACATAGATATCAACAGGATAGCTGTAAGTATGTGAGCCATAGCTTCCTGTGATCTGGACATTCGGCTTTGAAAGGTCGGCAGCTCCGATGCCCTGCTTGTGCGGCGGCTTTTTATTTGCATCGCTGTCCGCAGAGTTCGGATCGGGCTTCGGCAGACCCGTTGAAGGGTCTAAGCCGCCGAAATACATTCCGATAGAGTCTGTGCCTGTCGCTTCTTCAACGACCTTCATCTGATATGAAAGGCTCGTGTTTATATTGTGGTTGGAAAGGTTTCTTTTGCTGACATCGGCATATATCTGCGCCATAACAAGAGAGCCGATACCGAGGATCGCAAGTGCGATAAGGCACTCAATAAGGGTAAAGCCTTTGATCTTTGAATTTTTCATCATCCTTGCCTCCTTAGTTTCTTGCATACTGGTATGCTTTCCACTGGAACTGAGGATCGCCCGGTGTGTAGTTGTTGCTTTCAGGATTGAGGTAAGCAACGCCGACCTTGTTTCCCGATGAATAGCCTGCACAGATGATCGAGCCTGCGATACTGTAACCGCTTGAAGAACCCGAGATTACCTGTGTATCATTGTAATACGTTCCGTCGGTGATGGTTCTGCCGCTGCCTGCTGCGAATGTATAGCTTGCGAATGGGCAGTAAACATAAGCGGAAAGGAAGCCGTCGTTAGGCGAACCGAGTGTAACGCTTTCTACACCGTTTCCTGCATAGAACCAAACATTCGGAGCCTTTGTTGCGTTTGAATCGTTGCCAAGACGCATTGCGCCGTTGCCTCTGATGAGCTTTTCAATATCATAGGTTGCAACGTGGAAGCCCTGACCGCTGGCAGACGGGTGACCGAGTTCATAATTTCTGCCTGTTCCCGATGCAGTTCCGTCAGGGAGATAGAACTTGACATTTCCTTCACCGACAACTACAAAGTAGCCTCTGAAAAGAAGTGAAGAGTTGCTGCCTTCCTGATTTGTTCCGAAGCCGTTCTCTGCGCCGAGCTGGATAACAAGGTCGCCGCCCGTTGCATCGATGATAACAGGATCGGTAGATGTACCGTAAACCTTGAAGTGCTTTGTGTATGACTGGAGATAGCCGCTTGTTCTGATGACCTGTGTTGCGCCGAGGTTCTGGATAGCGGTCTGATCTGCGGCACTGTAGCTTGAAAGATCGATCGCCGACCAGTCAAGCGATTCAAGTGTGATCGGGCTTGAAGCAGATGTATATTCGAGAAGCGATGGGCTTGTTGAGCCTGCTTTTTCTGCGCCCGAAATGTAGTTGTTATAATAAGCTGTCATAGCCGCAATATAGGCTGCATCTGTGGTTTTATAGGTGTTTATCGCATCGTTGACAATGGATTTTATACCCTGTCTCGGTATCCACGACTGATCCTCCCAGTCGCCCCATGAATAACCATACGACCAATAGTTACCGTCATTGATAGTGCCGTTTGCAATTCCCTCAATAATGTCGCTTGCAATAACATTTCCGTCAGCATCGGAAGCACTTATTGCTGATACATCAATAGTCGGCTTAACGAGCGCATTAAGGTCGCCGTTTGTACCTGTATCGGACGCATTATTAACAAATGCATCGGGCTTATATACCTGGCTGTAAATGCTCTTGCTCGTAGGGATAGTGAGCTTGTTGTCAGTCTTTCCTGCAAGGTTTGCAGGGAGCTGGAATTCCTTTTGATCATCAGAAGTGTATGTGTATTCATTAGGATCGCTGTAATTGATCTTAACTTCCTTTAAGCTGTCAAAAGTGAATGCAGGAACACCCGTTACAAGATAGGATATCGAAGGATCGGTTTCCGATGTCATTATGCCGGAGGTATCATCGTATGTGAATTTGTCTGCCGTACCGCCCGGAACTGTAAATATAAAGCCCTTTGCGATAGTGATATCGGGTGCGCTCGTACTCATAACAGAGGTATCGGTGAATGCAACTTCACCCTCGGAAAAGTTAGCCTTGCCGTCGATGTTCACATAATTCGTATATGCGTGACCGCTGATACTAAGGTCGGAGTTGTTGTTTGTGATTGAGAAAACGTCGCAGTAGATATTTCCGTAGAAGGTCGGCGTTGAACCGTCCTTTGTGAAGCTGAAGTTGCGGGCGATGATGTTTGTTTCCTTGCCCGAGGCTGCGAAATTCTGTGCAACGCCGAGGTTTACGCTTTCCGTCGAATAGATAACGGAACCTGCTTCCTCAAATACAGGATAGCTGTTGCTGTATGTAATGCCGCCTCTGAATGTATGGAGAGTATCGCCGAACATATAGATCTTGGAATCTCGGAGGTCATTTGTATTGTTTGCCGTGTCACTGTTGCCTGTGATGTAAAGGCTTCCGCAGACTACCGAGTCCTGATCGAGCTTAAGACCGCCCGAAAGACCGCTTGCGCCGCCTACCGGGAACACACCTGAGCTCTGGCTGATATCACTGATTGATGTGATAGCGTTTGAAGAATTTACAACAGGCTTTTCGGAGGTATCATAGTAAAGTACAGCCGTACCTGTTACGTCCATAAACTGGACTTCGGCTTCGACCTTAAGACGGATCTTATCCTTAAGTCTGTCACCGAGACGGATAGCTTCCTTGAGCTGGGCGTCGGTGTAGGCCGTTGTTGTGCCTGTGGTCGGGTCGGTATAGTTTACGCTTCCGTCCGAGCAGTCCTTGAGCTGCTGATCAGTCATTGCAGCGAAAACGTCAGCATTAGCGCCGCCGAAGTTGAAACGTCTGTTATCAACTGTGACTTTGATATCAGCGACCTGTTCGGAAGTTGTGCTGTCTGTATCGACAAATCTGCCGTAATCGTTCGTTGTTCCGCCCGAACTGCCTGCGACCTTAGGGAAGGTGACCTTATAGGTTATTCCCGTATCAGCGCCGAGAGATGTATCGATAGAATAGTTCTCATCCTCTGCGATCGAACCCGTTTCGCCGAAGATATAGTCGCTTTCCTCAAAGTTGGATGCAAAGCCTGCATCATTCTTTGCAGGTATCTTATACATTTCAAACTCGATAGCCAGACCCTGCTTCATCTTTGTATCAGGGCTCTGTGCGCCAGCCTTTTCCGAAGGAGTCTTGGACATATCGACCGTTGTATATTTATACGTTCTCGGAGAAGAACCCGTCGAATCATACGCATAATAGTCATCATCGCAAAGGATCTTCTGTGTAAACACATCCAAAGCCGACCGTGCGGTATAATATGCTTGGTTTTCTTCAAATTTGGTATAATATCTGTTCTGTGCCGTCGAAACAACGCTCAATGTCGCCAACAGCATTATTATCAGCACAAACATTACCGTTACTACCATGATAAGAACTACACCTCGAAGGCTTTTTTTCTTATCGGTACTGATTTTTGCCATTTTTTCCACCCTTTCTTAATATTTTATGCCGGGGATAAACAAAATCTCTTCTTCTTTAAAATGTTTTCTCTATATGCCACTTATGCCGATGAAGAAAGGGCTCTTCATCGGCTTGTGGATCTCGATCTTACTTTGCTTCTTCAGTCTCTGCCGGAACTAAGCTCGCATCAAAGACAAATTCATCGCTTTCTTCCATTACCTTATCGATATTCAGAGGATAGATGGAATAAATTCTGAGGCTTACAGTGCCTTCAGACTCTGTTGTACCCTGCTGTTCCTCTTCCTTGTTGAATTCGGTGACGATAACGGTCTTGCCGTCTTCCTTTATAGCATCGATGAACTTATAAATTCCCGAATAGTCGGTTTTGTCAGTGTAGTCAATGCTCATATTCGTAACGCCGACAACGATGCTGCCGCCTGTACGCTTGCTTGACTTATTATATGCGTTATAGATCTCCTGCGGAAGCTCATTGTAAAGGTCGCTGTCGATGAAGATATCGCAGGCAGCAATATTCTGCGCATTTACGATATATTCCTCAATGTCATCGGCGGATGTGTACTGAGTAGTCATACCGCGGACTTTTACATTGTTTCCGAGTATCTCACGGATATACTGTTCGTTGAGGTACGGATCCTGCTCGGGCATAAAATATTCCTGTATCTCGCCGACATCCTGCGCTGCGGATTTAAGTGCGGCAACAACATCGGAAAGGGTGTTGATCTTAGCTTCAACGTCAGCCTGTTCTGTCTGCTTTGCCGTGAGTGCATTCTTTGCATAGTTCATTTCCTCAAACTTAGGCTTGATGAAAACGAAAATACCTGCAACGATGATGATTATAACGATCGCTGCAACAAAAATTACTTTATCTCTGTATGAAAGCTTCATTCTTATTCAGCCTCCTCTGTTGTTTCTTCGGGAACGACTTCCTTTATCTGAGCAAAGATGGTGAAATCATATACATCCTTTGCCGAATCCTTGATAGCCGAGCTGCTGTAACCTGTGTAGGTTATGTTCGAGAAAGCATCCTGTTCAACAAAATTAGCAACTACCTTTGCAGGTGTCTGATTGTCGTCAGAACGGCACTGGAGAGTGATCTCGCCGTTAGCGAAGTCATAGCTGAGTATCTCCGCATCCGTACCCTTGAAGTTTTCCTCGAGGGTCGTTCTCACTTCTGTTGAGAATACGGGGAGCGAATCGAAATAGCCCTTAGCTTCTTCAACGCTTTCACGGAACGAATTTACCTTGTCGAGCTTTGCCTGTGCGGCGTCAACAGCGGCAGTTTTCTGTGCTGTTTCGGGGCTGTCGAGCCATTCCTGTATCTTTGCGGTATCGTCCTCATACTGGCTCTTTACGACATTTGCGCCGAGCGTGATGCCTGCAACGAGAGCTGCGGAAGCGAGACCTGCAACAATAACGGTAACAACGAAGGAAGCACCTGCTGCGGAACGTCCCGATGTTGCGTCTGTTTCGATGAGGTTGATTCTTTCGGAGTCCTTATTGCTTCTGAGCATAGCGCCGATAGCGTTTGCATAAGCCTGGAACTCGAAGTTTTCATAGCCGCCGACGTTGTTCGGAACGCCGAGGAGGCTCGTTGTGATATCGAGGGATTCAAGAGCATTTGTAAGACGGATATACTCTGTTGTATCGCCGTAGAAAACAACGTTCTTGATCGGTTCTTCGGGGTTTCTCGATCTCTGGAACTGGAACATACGGGAGATGTTCTCGGTAACAGCTTCGTAGATATAGTCCTCGGAGTTGTCATAGTCAACTGCGTCGATCGATGCAAAACGGGAGAATGTAAGCTGGTTGTTCTCATAGAGGTTAAGGCTTACGAAGTTCGGGTCGATCTGAACGAGGAGCATCGGCATCTTAGCCTTCATCTTCGGATCGGAAATGATAAGTCTTGAAATAGTGTTGCAGGCAACGGCTACGGAGCGAAGTCCTATGCCGAGCATCGAGAACACCTTTCTGAAGCAGTCAACGACTTCAAACGGGCAGGCTGTTGCAAGTATCTTAAGAGCCGCAACGCCGTCCTCTTCGATCTCGCCTGCGATGGTGTAGGAGATCGAATAGTCGTCAGCGATACCCATTGTATGCTGCATCTGGTTCTGTACCATTGAAAGGAGCTGAGCGCCCTTTGCCTTTGGAATATGTAATTCCTTGAAGATAACAAGGTTCGAGGAAATGCTGATAACAGCTTCCTTGTCAGCCATCTTCTTGTTTTTGAGTTCCTCGTTGATTATTGTTGCGATTTTTGGTATATCTTTAATGTGACCATTAACGATGAGACCTTCTTCGAGATCGATAGTAGCAGCAGCGGAAACCTTGATCTTGTTGTTTGCTTCTGTACCGCGAATGATTCGGATATGTCTGTCGGTAATATCAAATGAAAGCATACTCGTCACCTCACTGATTTATTTTTTTAAATTTATTTTTTGGATAATTTGCATACATTTTCAATTTTACGAAATGTTCTCGAACGAACCGTAAAGAGCCGGGAGGATACCTGCGATAACGAAACCGATCGCAGCACCCATAAAGATGATCATTACAGGTTCGATCATGCCGACAAGACGTCCGATAGCAGCATCCGATTCATCTTCATAGAATTCAGCGGACTTTGTAAGAATGGTATCGAGCGCACCCGATTCCTCACCAACATAGATGATGGAAACGAACATCGATTCAAAAATGCCCGTTCTCTGGATGGAAACAGAGAGCTGTTCACCCTGCTTTACTTCGTCAACGACTGTTTCAAAAGCCTTTGCGATGTAGTCATTGTTAAGGATAGCAGCCGAACGTTCAAGCGCTTCTACCATAGGGATACCGGAGGAATAAAGCGAAGAAAGCGTTCTTGCGAACTTACCGGTGTAAACCTTGACAACGAGCTTGCCGAAGCCGGGACCTTTACATTTCAGCTTATCCCACTTAAAATGCACCGACGGAACTTTAAGGGCGTATTTTATCGCAAAGATGACTCCGAGGATAACAGCTATGTAAACATACCAATAGCCGATAAGGCTGTCGGAGAATGCAAAAAGAGCACCTGTGATACCCTTCATATCCTCTTCTCTCATCATATCCTTGAATGTAGGCATGATAAATGTGAAAAGAAGAACAACGATCGCTACGCAGAGAACAGCAAGGATAATAGGATACATCATCGAACCTTTGATCTTGTTGTTGAGCTTGGCTTCCTTTGCATAGTTGTCTTCAAGTCGCTTTGAGATAACGTCAAGAGAACCCGAAGCTTCACCGGCCTGAACCATTGAGATCATGAAGCTTGGAAATGCACCCTGCTGCATTTTGAGAGCGTCCGAGAAAGACGAACCCTTCTGAACTTCTTCGTAGATCTCCTGATAGATCTGCTTCTGCGCTTTCTTTTCCTGCTCTTTATACAGGATATCGAGCGCCTTGACGAGTGTGAGTCCCGATGTCAGCATTGCGCTGAGCTGTCTGCAGTCATTGGAGAGCTCTTTTGTCGTGAACTTATGAAGAGTGTTTGTCGTTTTGGAAGAAGCTTCCTTGTAGCTGGAGCAGAAAAGCCCCTTTTCATGGATCTTTTCCAAAAAGTCATTTACATCCTCAGCCGTCATTCGAGCGTTCTTGACAGTATTGCCCTGAACGTCGGTGGCGGTGTAGATAAATGTCTTCATATAGGATTTACACCTCCGGTTGGATAAAAAAGATTTAAGGGCACACCTTGCCCCAAGATACTACACCTATTATAACATTTTGGTTACAAATTGGCAATATGTTATTTTTAACAAAATGTCTAAAAATATTGTACGTTTATCACAAAACTTTCAACAACATCTATGCTTTAAGTCTAAAACGTGTCTTAATTATATATTTATTTCAGCTTTTAATTATACTGTTTTTGTCTATTGCAAACCATTAAAAAACGAGTCGATTTTCGGAAAAAAAGAGAAAAATTCTGTCGCCGCAATGCAACTTATCTTTCAAAATCCTGCATCGTTATGTCATTTTGCTCAATATTTATGGTCAAATATTGTAAACCTATAAAAATTTTGATTTTATGGCAAAAAACTCTTGCAAACAAAAAATGTATAGTGTATAATAGAAACTGTAATGTTCCCCGTGACGAAAAATGCGGCGGAACGAGAAGCTGTGAGTGAGTCATCAGCACTATATACTATTATTAATGGGAGGAAACCAAAATGGCATTCAAAAATGCATATCTTCAGAAGGTTTATGAAAAGGTTGAACAGCGCAATCCCGGCGAAAAGGAATTCTTACAGGCTGTAAGAGAAGTTCTCGAGTCCTTTGAACCCGTTGTTGAAAAGGATAAGTCCTTTGAAACAAACGGCATCATCGACAGGATCGTTGAACCCGAGAGATTTATCCAGTTCAGAGTTTCATGGGTAGACGACAAGGGCAACGTTCAGGTTAACAGAGGCTTCCGCTGCCAGTTCAACTCCGCTATCGGACCTTACAAGGGCGGTATCAGACTTCACCCATCCGTATGCGCATCCGTGATCAAGTTCCTCGGCTTTGAGCAGATCTTCAAGAACAGCCTTACAGGTCTCCCAATGGGCGGCGGTAAGGGCGGCTCCGACTTTGATCCTAAGGGCAAGTCCGACAGAGAGATCATGGCATTCTGCCAGAGCTTTATGACAGAGCTTTCCAAGCACATCGGCGCAGACACCGACGTTCCCGCAGGCGATATCGGTACAGGCGCAAGAGAGATCGGCTTTATGTTCGGTCAGTATAAGAGACTCCGCAACGAATTCACAGGCGTTCTCACAGGAAAGGGACTTTCCTACGGCGGTTCTCTCGCAAGAACAGAAGCAACAGGCTACGGCGTTTGCTACTTCACAAACGAAATGCTCTCCTGCATGAAGAACGACAGCTTCAAGGACAAGACAGTTGTTATCTCCGGTTCGGGCAACGTTGCTATCTACGCTACACAGAAGGCTACACAGCTCGGCGGCAAGGTAGTTGCTCTCTCCGACTCCAACGGCTATATCCACGATCCCGATGGAATCGAACTTGACCTCGTTAAGCAGATCAAGGAAGTTGAAAGAGGCAGGATCAAGGAATACGTTGAAAGAACAAGCCACAAGAACGCTACATATAAAGAAGGCTGCAAGGGCATCTGGACTATCAAGTGCGATATCGCTCTTCCCTGCGCAACACAGAACGAGCTTGACGGCGAATCCGCTGACGCTCTTATCAAGAACGGCGTGATCGCAGTTTCCGAGGGTGCAAATATGCCTTCCACACCTGAGGCTATCGAAAAGTTCCTGGCAGCAGGCGTTCTCTTCGGACCTGCAAAGGCTGCAAACGCAGGCGGCGTTGCAACTTCCGGTCTTGAAATGTCCCAGAACAGCGAAAGACTTTCATGGACATTTGAAGAAGTTGATGCAAAGCTCAAGAACATCATGATCAACATTTTCCACAATGCATACAACGCTTCCAAGGAATACGGCCACGAAGGCAACCTCGTAATGGGCGCAAACATCGCAGGCTTCCTCAAGGTAGCAGACGCAATGAAGTGGCAGGGCGTTTCGTACTAATTCGGAATTAGGAATTCGGAATGCGGAATTATTTGCATAGCTCAACTTTGTTTGAGTGATGCGAAGCCAACCAGCTGGTCATGCTAAACTTAGCACGCTGAGCACAGCTTGCGAGGGGTCAAGGGGGCGAGGAGCCACCTTGTCGCTCTCCGCAGAGAGCGAAACTCTCTAAACTTTAGCTAAAGGCATTGCCGCAACAGAAAAATTACTAACAGCTATAAAGGCGCAATTCACACAAAAGGGTAAAACGGAATATGAGAAATCAGTTTCGTAAACCTAAAAATGTGAATTGCGCCAATTCTTTTTTCTTCAAACAAACTATCCTCGGCATAAAATGCACAGAGCGATAAGCATTTCACTCCGACATCGTTTGAGTGGCGGTGAGGTGGGATATGAACGGCAAAAAGGCATTTTAACGTAGGGTCGGATTCCATATCCGACCGTTTCACACAGCGGGATAAAACGTAAACTGCCCTCAAAAACAGACCACCCGTCAGATATTCCACCGCCGTTCATACAGCGTTGAAGCTTCAAATCCACTCACTTACGTTCGTGGATTTTTGCTTCAAGGATAGATTTTTGAGGAAAACAGAGTTAGCGCAATTCACATTTTAGTTTTACGAAACTTTATTTCTCATAGTTCGTTTAACCTTTTTGTGTGAATTGCGCTTTTTTATTTGTTACTGATTTCGCTTATCGCAACAATGCATTTGCTGTTAGTTTAGGGAGTTTCGCTCTCTGCGGAGAGCGACAATGGGACGCTGTCCCCTTGACCCCTGCCACCCTTTAAAAAGCGTGGACGTAAACTTTGATTGGCTTCGCATCACCCCAACAAATCTGAGCTATGCAATAATTCCGAATTCCGAATTCCGAATTCCGAATTAATTCAAAATGTTCCTCTCCAATTCGTCCCAATTAAGTATCTCGAGTACCGCATCGACATAATCATCACGGTGGTTCCGGCGGTCGGGGTAGTAGCTGTGTTCCCATAGGTCGAGGGCGCAGACGGGACGGATATTTTCACCCTCGGGGAGCGTGTGGTTCGGAGTTGACATTATGAACAGCCCTCCGCAGCAGTCCTCGCAGACCCATGTAAACCCCGAGCCGTAAACCTTTGCGGCGGTATCTTTTATTGCTTTGAGAAATTCCTCCACACTGCCGAACTGTTTGTTTAAGATCATTTTCAAATGGTCGGACGGCTCTTTCCTATTCGGCGAAAGCGACTTGAAATACAGCTCGTGTCCGAACACCGATGCGGCGGCTCGGGCGATATCGATATCCTTCCAATGGGCAAGGTCTTCAAGGCTGATATTCTGCGCCTGCGGCTGTTCAAGCACCATTTCATTGAGCTTTTTCAGCGTCGGCAGGTAATGCTCGTTATAGTGAAAAAACACTGTATATCGCCCGATATTCGGCTCGAGCGCATTGTCCTCATACTCCAATTTCAGTTCCGCAAAGGGATAATATTGTTCATATACCATAGTCGGTCTCCTTTATATAAATAGATTTGAAATGCCCGAAACTGCGGCGCAGAGTATAAGTCCTACCGCTGTCGGGAGTGCCGCACCGAGCAGTGTCCACTTCAGACTTCCCGTTTCCTTTTTCATAGTCATTAGCGAGGTCGAACACGGGAAATGGCAGAGCATAAATATCAGCGTACACACTGCCGTAACGGGTGTCCAGCCGTTCGCAAGCAGGATATTTTTCAGCGAATCAAGGCTCTCGTAATCGGTCATCACCCCAGATGAAAGATATCCCATAAGCATTATCGGAATAACAATTTCATTCGCAGGGAAACCTAAAATAAACGCAAGCAGGATAACTCCGTCCATCCCGAAAAAACGTGCGAACGGGTCGAGTGCGCCCGAACATATCGAAAGTATGCTTTCACCGCCGACCTGAACATTCGCCGCAAGCCATATAATAAGACCTGCAGGAGCGGCGGCTGTCACGGCTCTGCCGAGGACGAAAACCGTTCTGTCGAGCAGCGAGCGAATGAGTATCTTCCCTATCTGCGGTCGGCGGTACGGCGGCAGTTCAAGCGTAAATGAGGACGGTTCACCTTTCAGGAGCGTCTTTGACAGCAGCTTCGAGGTAAAAAGCGTCAGCATTACGCCGAAAAGTATAAAAAGTATCAGAATTCCGACCGAGACCAGCGAGCCGCCGAATCCGCCCGTTCCTGCCGCAAAAAATATCGTTATTATTGCGATAAGCGCAGGAAAACGCCCGTTGCACGGGACAAAATTATTCGTCAGTATTGCAATGAGCCTTTCCCTCGGCGAATCGATTATGCGGCAGCCCGTTATGCCGACCGCATTGCAGCCGAAGCCCATTGCCATTGTCAGCGACTGCTTTCCGCAAGCACCTGCACGCTTGAAATATCGGTCGAGGTTGAACGCCGCCCTCGGCAGGTAGCCAAGATCTTCGAGCAGCGTGAAAAGCGGAAAGAATATCGCCATCGGCGGCAGCATCACCGAAATTACCCACGTTAAAATGCGGTAAATTCCGTCCAGAAGCACACCCTTCAGCCACTGCGGAGCGGCGGAAATTTCCATAAGCGCACGGAGCTTTTCCCCGAGTGCGCCGAACGCCGATGAAAGCAGCGCCGAGGGGTAATTTGCACCGTAAATCGTTATCCAGAATATGACGGCAAGCATTGCAGCCATTATCGGAACGCCCCAGACCTTGTGGGTTAGAACACGGTCGATCCTGCGGTCACGTTTCAGGCAGTTTTCATCGCCGAAATGCACACATTCCGCCGCAATATCTTCGCCCTTTCGGACGAGTGCTGTAACAATAGAATCACATATTTTCTGCCCGTCATAGCCGACCGAGGCAAGACGTTCTTTTTCGGCAGAAATAACGGAAAGAGTTTCCTCATCGGCGTTTTCAAGAAATCTCTGCGATAGCTTTTCGTCACCCTCCAGAATTCGGAGAGCGGCAAAGCGACCGCCGTTTTCTTCGCCGAGCTTTTCGGCTATAACGGCGGCAGAACGCTCTATTTCTTCGTCATAGGTACAGCGGAAAACCTGCTCCGCCGTTATGTCTTTTATTGCGGAAAGCCCATTTGCGAACGCTTCCATACCCTCGCCCGAACGTGCCGCCGCAGGATAGACGGGTACTCCGAGCAGTTCCGAAAGCTTTGCGCAGTCAACGGATATCTGCTTTTTCCGAGCCTCGTCTATAAGATTCACGCAGACGACAACATGCGGCGTTATTTCGAGTATCTGCAGAACAAGGTTGAGGTTTCGTTCAAGGCAGGACGCATCGCATACGACAGCAACACCCTGCGCACCGCCGAAGCAGATAAAATCCCTTGCCGCCTCTTCCTCCACCGAGTGCGCAAGTATCGAATAAGTGCCGGGGATATCGACAAGAGTATATGAATTTTCACCGCAGGAAAAGCTTCCGCAGGCGTTCTGCACCGTTTTTCCCGTCCAGTTGCCCGTATGCTGATGAAGCCCCGTAAGAAAGTTGAAAACCGTTGATTTCCCGACATTCGGGTTGCCTGCAAGCGCAAGAACGATGCTGTCCGTGTCGGTGATATGCTCGATATCGCCGCAGCATCTGCCAGTATTTGAGGCTGTAAGTCCCATACGCTCCCTCCTTTTATTGATCGACTTGATACAAGTCTATTCATCGGCGGCAAGTCCTTATACTAAACGTGATTTAAAATGTGGGAAAACTAAAGTTTACGTCCACGCTTTTCAAAGGGTGGCAGGGGGTCAAGGGGGGCAGAGCCACCATTGTCGCTCTCCGCAGAGAGCGAAACTCCCTAAACTAACAGTACAAAGCTTGCCGCAACAGCGAAATATCTATAAGTTAAAAGGCGCAATTCACATCAAAAAAGGTAAAACAGAACGTGATAAATCGGTCTGTAAACCTATAAAATGTGAATTGCGCTTATTCTTTATGTTCGGAACAACTATCCTCGGCAAATAAACGTGAGGAGCAGAGCGACGAGCGTTTAGCACCGACGGGATATGAATGGCGGTTTTTCTTTTAGAAATCAAGTCATAAAATCCTTTTTTGACAATATGCATAAATGCAACATACTTTTTCGACAGACTGAAGCTATTTTCAATAGCTACGAGCTTTTGCTTGATTTTTTGTACACTTTCAGTTTAAAAATTAGTATAAAGGGTGGAAGAGCTTGCGATCAATTATGGTGAATAGTTTGTTAATGCTATTTCTACATACCCGCAATATGCTGATGATATAATAAAATTAATTATAATGTATTGGGGAGAAAAACTATATGTTTGAATATGAGTTCAGTTATGATGATATTTTATCACCGAACGAAGTCAAAGAAAACGGAATACTCTTTGACGATGAAAGATTTTCGTATGAATCTTATTGGGAAAACGGATTCGATCATTATGAAAGGCTTTTTTATACTGATGATCATAACGTAAAAGCACCTTTTTCGGGACTGTGCTATGGGTTGTATCCAAATGGAAATATACACGGATACAGCTATTACAATGGTGGCTATAAAGAAGGAATAGATGTTGATTTCTATGATAATGGTGCTGTTTCCAAATATACGAATTACAATAAAGCTGACTCAAAAGCATTGATCATAAGCTGGTTCAGAAATGGAACTATCAGCGAAATATTAGAATTATCCGACCATTCAAGGCATAAAAAGTGTGTTAAATATAATGAAAGCGGAAATATCATAGAACAATATGAAAAGTAAACTATTAACTGTCATCTATCAATTTTCCAAATGTAAATAAACTGTAAAACCGCATCAAAAGCCCTTGACTTTGAGCCAGCTCCAAGTATTATAATGTAATCAGAAAAAAGGTGGTGATCTAATTTCCCGAAAAGTCTGATTCGGGAGATCGGAAGAATATGACTATTAAAGAAGTAAGTGAAAAATACGGACTTTCGCAGGATACTCTGCGTTATTACGAAAAAATAGGCGTTATCCCACCCGTTACAAGGACTTCGGGCGGTATCCGTAACTACACCGAACAGGACATCGGCTGGGTCGAAAACGCCGTTTGTATGCGAAACGCAGGACTTCCCGTTGAGGTCATAGCCGAGTATTGCAGGCTTTTCAGCATGGGCGACTCGACTATCGGCGCACGGCTCGAGCTTCTCACCGAGCAGCGCAAAAAGCTCATCGAGCAAAAGGAACAGCTTGAAACGGAAATTTCACGCCTTGACTATAAGATAGGCAGATACGAAATTGCCGTAAAAACGGGCGTTTTGAGCTGGGAAAAAGATTAATGAAAGGACTTAAAAATCATGTATATTGAAAAGATCAACTCTCCAAGTGATGTTAAAAAGCTTGAACACGACGAAAGGATCGCACTTGCCGCTGAAATGCGTGAGGCTCTTTTAAAGAGAGCAAGTATTCACGGCGGACACTTTGGCCCTAACTTCGGTATGGTCGAGGCTACTATCGCTCTTCACTACGTTTTCAACTCGCCCGAGGACAAGATCATCTTCGATGTTTCGCACCAGAGCTACCCTCACAAGATGCTCACGGGCAGAAAGGACGCTTATCTTTACCCCGAAAAATATGACGATGTTTCGGGCTATACGAACCCTGTCGAAAGCGAACACGACTTCTTCGAGGTCGGTCACACCTCAACTTCGATAAGCCTTGCCTGCGGTGCTGCAAAGGCTCGTGACCTCACGGGCGGCAAGGGCAATGTTATCGCTGTTATCGGCGACGGTTCTTTGAGCGGCGGCGAGGCTCTCGAGGGTCTTGACACGGCAGGCGACCTCAACACGAACCTTATCATCATCATCAATGACAACGATATGTCCATTGCCGAGAACCACGGCGGACTTTACCGCAACCTCAAGGCTCTCCGTGAGGGCAACGGCAAGGCTGAGACCAACCTTTTTACAGCAATGGGACTTGACTATGTTTTCGTCAAGGACGGAAACGATATCGATGCGCTCATCAAGGCTTTTGAAAGTGTTAAGGACACCAAGAAAGCCGTTGCTGTTCACATCGTAACGCAGAAGGGCAAGGGTTACGCTCCTGCCGAAAAGGATAAGGAAAGCTGGCACTGGCATATGCCTTTCAACATTGAAACGGGCGAATGTACTTTCAGCTTTGACGGCGAGGATTACGGCGAAATGACCGCTGAATATCTCCTTGACAAGATGAAGAAAGACCCTGCCGTTGTTGCACTCACGGCAGGCACTCCGACCGTTATGGGATTTACAAAGGACAAGCGTGAAAAGGCAGGAAAGCAGTTTGTCGATGTCGGCATCGCAGAAGAAAACGCTGTCGCAATGAGCTCTGCACTCGCAAAGTTCGGCGCAAAGCCCGTTTTCGGTGTTCACAGCCCGTTCCTCCAGCGCACCTACGACCAGCTCTCGCACGATGTCTGCATCAACAGGAACGCTGCAACATTTGTCGTTTTCTCTGCCTCCGTTTGGGGTATGAATGACGTTACCCACCTCGGACTTTACGATATCCCGATGATATCGAATATCCCCGAGCTTGTTTACCTCGCACCGACCTGCGCAGAGGAATACTTTGCAATGCTCGACTGGGCAATTGAGCAGAACGAGCGTCCCGTTGCGATCCGTGTTCCCTGCAACGGCGTTATCCACTCGGACAGAAAGTTCCCGACCGATTACAGCACACTTTCCTCCGAAGTCGTCACAAAAGGCAGCAGGGCGGCGATCATCGCACTCGGCGACTTCTATCAGCTCGGTGAAAAAACTGCGGCTGTCCTCAAAGAAAGCGGCATAAACGCAACTCTTGTGAATGCACGTTATGCAAGCGGAGTTGACGCAAAGCTTCTTGACGAACTGAAAAAGGATCACTCGCTCGTTGTTACTCTCGAGGACGGCTCGCTTGAAGGCGGTTTCGGCGGCAAGGTCGCATCTTACCTCGGTGATTCGGGTGTCAAGGTCAAGAATTTCGGCATTGCTAAGTCCTTCTATGACCGTTACAATGCAGATGAGCTTCTCGAAAAGCTCGGCGTTACACCTAAACAGATCGCTGAATATATTATCAGGAACGCATAAAGCCCCTTTGCGTTTATGAACTATATTTGTCCTTTTGTGAAGTACAGTCGTATTTCACAAAAGGACAAAATTTATTACCCGATTTTTGGTTCAAATATCAATTGAAATCTTGATTTAGATTAGATATAATAGTATTATTGCGTTTTGTAAATGAAACTATACTTTATATATTTAAGGAGATTTGCTGTTATGAACAACATCAAGGTCGTAAAGTTCGGCGGAAGCTCGCTCGCCGATTCCGCTCAGTTCAGAAAGGTTGCCGCTATCATCAGGGGAGATGCGGACAGAAAGTTCGTTGTCGCTTCCGCACCGGGAAAGCGCTTCAAGGAAGATGTCAAGATCACAGATATGCTTTATGCCTGCTACGAAAAGGCTGCAAAGGGCGAAAAATTCAACAAGGAATTTGACGCTATCGAGCAGAGATACAACTCCATCATCAAGGATCTCGGCGTTGACATCGACCTTTCGGGCGAATACAACGAGATCAAGGACGCTTTCGCTCACAGAGCAGGACGTGACTTCGCAGCGAGCCGAGGCGAATACCTCAACAGCAAGGTCCTTGCGGCTTACATCGGCTACAACTTCGTTGACCCCGCAGGCTACATAAAGTTCAGCGAGGACGGCGCATTTGACCTCGATACAACTCAGGAGCTTCTTTCCGCAAAGCTTGCAGAGCTTGACAATGCCGTTGTTCCGGGCTTCTATGGCTCAATGCCGAACGATACCATCAAGACCTTCTCCAGAGGAGGTTCGGATATCACGGGTTCTATCGTTGCAAGAGCAGTGAACGCTGACCTTTACGAGAACTGGACGGACGTTTCGGGCTTCCTTATCTGCGACCCAAGGATCGTTGACAGCCCCAAGACCATCAGAACCATCACCTACAAGGAGCTTCGTGAGCTTGCATATATGGGCGCAACAGTTCTCCACGAGGATGCTATCTTCCCCGTAAGAGCAGCAGGTATCCCTATCAATATCCGCAACACCAACGCCCCCGAGGACAGAGGAACAATGATCGTTTCCGAATCCGCCGAGATCAGCAAGTATGTTATCACGGGCATCGCAGGCAAGAAGGGCTTCACCGCCATCAACATTGAAAAGGATATGATGAACAGCGAGATCGGCTTCGGCAGAAACGTTCTCCGTGCGCTCGAAAAGAACGGCATCAGCTTTGAAAATATGCCCTGCGGAATTGATACAATGTCCGTACTTGTAAGCACAGACAGCATTCTCGGCAAGGAAAAGAACATCATTGACGAGATAAACTACCGTGTTCACCCCGATATCATCGAGATCGAAAGCAATCTTGCCCTCATCGCAGTCGTTGGCAGAGGAATGAAGAAGGCAAGAGGTACGGCAGGCAAGATCTTCTCCGCACTTGCAGATGCAAGAATAAACGTAAAGATGATCGACCAGGGTTCTTCCGAGCTCAACATCATCGTCGGCGTAAATGAAGAAGACTTTGAGGCCGCTGTAAAAGCTCTCTACGGTGCTTTTGTTACGGAATAACACGATTTAATGCGTAATTCGTAATGCGTAATGCGTAATTTGTAATTATTAAAGCGAAATTTTCGGCGCAGTTCACTTTAAGGGAAGCTTTTAGCCCTAAAAATGTGAGCTGCGCCTGTTTTTTAAGTAACCTATCCTTGAAGCGAAATAAGTTTAGATGAAATATAAACAAAAAATTATCAATTATCAATTCTCAATTGTCAATTGTCAATTTCCCCTTGTTTTTTTGACAAAACAGATAAAAAGCAGTAAAATTTGTGAAATAACTAAAAATAAATTTGTTTTTAGTTATTAAGTTTATGCAAAAAAACCTTGAAATATTTTTTCATTAGTGTTAAAATAGTGTCAATGCAAAAATAAAGCAGAGAATTATTTATTTTTTAGGAGAGAATTTATTATGAAAAAGAAACTTACAGCAATTCTTGCAATGTGCATGCTCGCAGTTACAATGGCAGCTTGCGGAAGCACAGACACTGCCGATGATTATTCCGAACCCGACAATGTTGCAGCAGCAGACGTTGAAGATGCAGATGCAGCTGACGATGCAGATGCAGCAGATGATGCAGCAGCTGATGACGCAGCAGAAGCTGACGACAGCACATCGGGCGAATTCACACTCCTCGACGTATCTTCCGATATGATCAGCACAGGCGTTTATGCTGTTGACGAAAACCAGAACGAGCTTGTATTCTCTATGTTCACAGCTCCTTCCGGCACACCGATGGCTTCACTCTTTGTATACTGCCCCGATGGCACGGGCGACGTTATCTGCGGCACTTACACCGCTGAAACACAGCAGGACGAGGACGGCACAGACTGGACTCTTCTCAACGTTTCCGATGTTTACACAGAGCAGGAATTCCAGATCGGCTTTGCTGAAAATGCAGACAATCAGATCTACATCATGAATGCTGCAGGCGCAGTTTACGAGGGACAGTACCTCTCCGCTGACGAAACTGTAACATACATGGGAACAGCAGTCGCTCTTTTGAGCTAAGAAATTTCCGAAAATAAAAACGGTGCAGGGTCACAAACGATCCTGCACCGTTTTTTCGTTTAGCTCGTTATTCAACGCCGAGAACTGTGTATTCCTTATCCTCGACAGCCTTCTTCAGAACATCGTTCGGAACGTCCTTGGAGAGTGTTACAACAGCGTTCTTCTTCTCGTGTGATGCCTCTGCGGAAACAACTCCGTCTACTGCTTCGAGTGCTTTCTTTACGGCTGCCTCGCAGTGTGAACACATCATTCCTTCGATCTTGATCGTTTTAGTCATAGTTTTTTCCTCCTGTTTATTTTTACCGCTTTTATTATGGCGGAATTTATCGTGTTTGGGGTCGTAAATTTTGGTGAGGTTAAGGCGGAGCGCATTAGTTACAACGCAGAAGCTCGAAAGGCTCATTGCGGCGGCGGCGAACATTGGGGTCAATGTCAGTCCGAGCGGTATAAACACGCCTGCGGCAACGGGTATTCCTATGCCATTATAGATGAACGCCCAGAAGAGGTTCTCCTTGATATTCGTCAGGGTGTTTCGGCTGAGGCGTATTGCGGCAGGGACATCTTCAAGCCTACTCTTCATAAGAACAACGTCTGCCGCATCTATTGCGATATCTGTTCCTGCGCCTATTGCAATGCCCGAATCGGCTCTTGTGAGGGCAGGTGCATCGTTTATTCCGTCACCGACCATTGCGGTTCTGCCGCTTTCGCAAAGCTTCCGCACAACGGCTTCTTTCCGGTCGGGGAGAACACCTGCGATGACGTTGTCGATGCCTGCCTGAGCGGCAATTGCACGGGCGGTCTTTTCGTTATCGCCCGTCAGCATTACAACGTTAAGACCCATATTTTTGAGTTCCCCGACAGCCTTTTTGCTGTCCTCTTTTATGACATCGGCGGCGGCAAGTATGCCGACAAGCTTTCCGTCATAAGCAAAAAATATCGGCGTTTTGCCCTGCTCGGCGAGTGCTTCATACTTTGCTGTTGTTTCGCCGTCAGGCGGACCAAATTGAGTAATAATGAACTCTGCTTTTCCGCCTACGGCTTTCTTTCCGTCAAGAATTGCTTCAAGTCCGCTGCCCGAGAGAATTTTAAAATCCGTTGTTTCGGCGAGGGCAATGTTCCGCTCTTTGCCGTAAGCCGTAACTGCGGCGGCGAGAGGGTGTTCGCTCTTCTTTTCAAGTGCGCAGGCGATGCGGAGAAGCTCTTCCTCCGAAGTGCCGCTGAGGGGTATGATATCGGTTATCTTAGGCTCGCCCTTAGTGATAGTTCCCGTCTTGTCGAGGGCGATGTTACGGATCTTGCCCGTTTCTTCAAGCGAAGCGGCGGTCTTGAAAAGTATGCCGTTCTTTGCGCCAACGCCGCTTCCGACCATAATTGCGACAGGCGTTGCAAGTCCGAGTGCGCACGGACAGCTTATAACGAGCACGGTTATCCCTCTTGCAAGAGCATAACCCGTGGTCTGTCCGAGCAGAAGCCATACAACGAATGTAACGAGTGCGATCCCGATAACGGTCGGAACGAAGATGCCTGAAACCTTGTCCGCAATCTTTGCGATAGGCGCTTTTGTTGCGGCGGCATCGCTCACCATTTGGATTATCTTTGAAAGCGCAGTCTCTTCGCCGACATTGACGGCTTTGCACTTCAGAAATCCCGACTGATTTATTGTTGCCGCCGAGACCTTGTCACCGACCTTTTTATCGGCAGGAATGCTTTCGCCCGTGAGAGCCGATTCGTTGACGGCACTTTCGCCCTCGGTTACTATACCGTCGGCAGGTATGCTTTCGCCCGGCTTTACAACGAAAATATCGCCCTTGACAACGTTCTCGGCAGGGATAATCACCTCTGAACCGTCACGAAGCACGGTCGCAGTCTTGGGAGCAAGAGCGATCAGACCTTTGAGAGCGTCCGTTGTCTTGCCCTTTGAGTGCGCTTCGAGCATTTTTCCGAGCGTTATGAGCGCAAGTATCATAGCCGCCGATTCAAAATAGAGGTTGTGGACGTAGGACATCTGATCTTTGGCGACTGTCATTGCGAACATCTCATAAACACTGTAAATATAAGCCGCAGATGAACCTAACGCAACAAGGCTGTCCATATTCGGCGATCTGTGCCACAAAGCCTTGAAGCCGCTTATGAAAAAGCGCTGATTTATCACCATTACAGCCGTTGTGAGCAGAAGCTGAATGAGCGCAAGGGCAAAATGGTTATGTTCAAGCACGGCAGGGATTTTCCAGCCCCACATCATAGCACCCATTGAAAAATACATCAGCACCGCAAGCAGTATAAGTGACGAAACAAGCCTTGCGATGAGCTTTTTCTCGCTATTGTCGGTCGGAGCTTCGGTCTTGGTGGATTTTCCGTTCTTGGCGGATATGCCATAGCCTGCTTTTTCAACGGCGGCGAAAATATCCGCCTGAGAAGCCGTTCCCTCAACGCCCATTGAATTCGTCAGCAGGTTTACCGAAACGGACGAAACACCCTTGACCGCCGAAACAGCCTTTTCGACCCTCGCACTGCAGGCGGCGCAGGTCATTCCCGTGATATTGTATTGTTCCATTTTTATCATTCCTTTTTTACATCAATCTTTTGATTATGGAGATAAGTTCGCCGACAACCTCATCGTTGCCCTCGCGAATGTTATTCACAACGCAGGTGCTTATGTGACTTTCGAGCAGCTCACGGTTGAAAGCGTCCACCGCCGCACCGATAGCCGCCGACTGGGTGAGGATATCGGTGCAGTAGGCGTTGTCCCCGAGCATCTTTTTGATGCCCCTGACCTGTCCCTCGATGCGGTTCAGGCGGTTCATAAGCTTTTTATATTCCTCGGGCGAACGTTCCTTGGTTTTTTTACATTCCGAGCATTTGCAGCATTTTTTATCCATAACGAAATTATCTCCTTGAACTTTCGGTTTATTCTATTATATACCCCCAGTGGGTATTTGTCAAGAGGGAAAATGATAATTGATAATTGACAATTGACAATTGATAATTTTATTTTTTACGGGCAAACGATGGACGGGATTCTCGTTCCGCCACTCAAGTAAGTTTTTGATCCTCATTGTCAATTATCAATTAAAAAAGCTGTAAATTGTCATTATCTTCACATTTTGCTCCGACAAAAAATCGGCGCAAAAGCCATATAAACCTGTTTTCAACAGCTACGAGCTTTTGCACCGATTTTTTGTACACTTTCAGTTTAAAAATTAGTATAAATTGGTTAAACAAACTATGAGAAATCAAGTTTCATAAAACCTAAAAAAGTGAATTGCGCCGTTTTTTCTAAAGTAAAATAAGTATCGATGGAATATAAGCCAAAAATTATCAATTCTCAATTGTAAATTGTCAATTCTCAATTATCAATTATCAATTATCAATTATCAATTACCCCACGATGCTGCTTATCCATATTCCTTTTTTGATAAGGATATATCCGATGACGACCTTTATTATATCCGCTGCGCAGACTATTGTGTATACGGGCAGTATCGGCAGTGCTGTAAAGGTGCAGAGGACGTATGCGAGCGGCACGGAGAACACCCACGAGAACACGCTGTCAAAGAGGAATGTCACGAGTGTTTTTCCTCCCGAGCGCAGGGTGAAATACATCGCATTGAGGTAGCCCTGAACGGGGAAAAACGCTGCTGTTATGATGATGAAGCTCGTTCCGAGCGAGCGCACCTCGTCCGTGGTATCATAGACGAGCGGAAACACCTTTGACACGGATATCAATGCTGCGGTCAGCACGAGACAGCAGCCTCCCGTGAATTTCATCAATGAGAACGAATCCTTTTTTGCCTTTTCATACTGACCTGCTCCGAGAGTCTGTCCTATGAGAATACCAACTGCGTTTCCGAGTGCGACGAACACTACATTGAGCAGATTGCACAGGGAGTTCGAGATATTCATTCCTGCGACTATTTCAAGCCCTCTTGTTGCATAAGTCTGCGTAAGGACCGCTATCGCACCTGCCCACAGAAATTCATTGAGGAATATCGGCGTACCCTTTTTCAGCATTTTAACTGCGAGGTCTTTCGGGACGAGGAAGGTCTTATAAAGTTCCTGCAAAAATCCGTGCTTATCCCTGCGGAGGTTTGCCCATATAACAACGACGAGCATTTCGACAAATCTTGCGAGGACGGTAGCTATCGCCGCTCCTCTTACGCCGAGTTCGGGGAAGCCGAACTTTCCGAAGATGAGCAGATAGTTGAACACGATATCGACAACGACCGATGAAACGCCTGCCGCCATCGGCTTTATGCTGTCGCCCGACTCTCTCAGCGAGCTTGAATATATCTGCGTCACGACGAACGGGAGCAGACCGAACAGCATTATCCGCAGATAGTCCTTGGCGTTCTGCATTGTGAGCGCTGCATCTATCGAGCCGCTTTCTCCTTTAAGGTAAAGTCCGATAAGGAACTCGTCCCCGAACAGGAACGCAAGCACTCCGACTGCAAGAAAAGCTGCGCATATAAAGCGTTTCATTCGTATTGAGCTGCAAAAGCCCTCGGTATTTCCCTGACCGTAGAACTGTGCGGCGTAGATGCCCGGACCCGAGATCCCCCCGAAGATGCCGAGGTTGAACACGAAGATGAGCTGACCGACTATCGATACCGCCGTCATTGCCTCCGTTCCGAGACTTCCGACCATAACGCTGTCAACAAGTCCGACCATATTCGTAATGCCGTTCTGTATCATCATCGGCACGGCGAGCGTCAGCGCACGGCGGTAGATACTGTTTTTCTCTTTCATTCACTTCACCCCTGATATGGAAATATTTAATGATTATAGCACAGCGGAGCAATATTGTCAAATTTGGATTTTGCGCCAAAAAATCTTGCAAAATGGGAGTATTGATGCTATAATTTATCCCGAAAGGAAGTGTTCGTTTATGAACGATGAGATCACGATAAGATTTGCCGGAATTTCCGATGCAAAGGCTATTTCGAAGATATACAAGCCCTATGTTCTCGAAACTGCGATAACCTTTGAATACGATCCGCCGTCCGCCGAGGAATTTGAAGCGAGAATTGCAAAAACGAAGCAGAAATACCCTTACATTTGCGCAGAAATTGACGGAAAGCTTGTCGGCTATGCTTATGTAAGCCCTTTTGTCGGCAGAAAAGCGTATGAACATTCGGTCGAGACCTCGATTTATGTCGATATGGCATACAAAAGGCACGGCATAGGCAAAAAGCTTTATGAAACGCTTGAAAAGCTTCTTGCGGAAATGAATGTTTACAACCTCTGTGCCTGCATCGGCGTACCCTCGGGCGAGGCGGACGAACATCTTGACCGAAACAGCGAGGATTTTCACGCTCATCTCGGCTACCGCTATGTCGGAAACTTCGTAAAGTGCGGCTATAAATTTGACCGCTGGTACGATATGATCTGGATGGAGAAAATTCTTACCCTTCACCCCGATGTTCCGCCCGAATTTATAAATGTGAACGGGCTTTCCGCCGAAGCTGCGGCAAAATGCGGAATAAAGCTCTGACTTCGCACGGGAGCTGCTGAATAAGTAACAACACAGCTTTCCTATTGTGAATTGCAATAAAAAGCAAGGCTTTTTCGGACGGATTTGATACAAAATTCCAAAGCTTTGCTTTATTACTTTACTTTAGCATTAAGATGTGATATTATTATTTTTGTATTTAAAGGAAAAGGCTATCAGCCTTGTTGAAAAATAAGAAAGGTTTGGGAAAGATCATGAAAAAATTAGCAAAGCTTATCGCCGTAATGGCACTCGTTCCCGCAATGCTCGCAGGCTGCGGAAGCACTGACAGCACATCGGACGAAACAACAACAGCCGCCGACACAGACGCTGCCGCTGTAACAGAAGAAGCAGGTGAGGACAACTCTCTCCAGAAGGTACTTGATTCGGGCGAATTTATCCTCGGTCTTGACGCTACATTCAAGCCAATGGGCTACACAGACGAGAACGACGAGATCGTCGGCTTCGATATCGACTGCGCAGAAGAGGTTTGCTCAAGACTTGGCGTTAAGCTCGTTAAGCAGCCTATCGACTGGGATACAAAGGAACAGGATCTCGACTCGGGCAAGATCGACTGCATCTGGAACGGTATGTCCATCAACGCTTCAAGACAGGAAGTTATGAACCTCAGCGAACCTTATATGAAGAATGAAATGGTATTCGTTGTAACAGCAGACAGCACGATCGCTTCTCAGGCTGACCTCGATGGCAAGACAGTTGCAGTACAGAGCGGCTCATCCGCACAGGAAATTCTCGAGGGCGCAGGTCTTAACATCACAGAGAACGCACTTGCAACAAACGTTGAATGTCTCCAGCAGCTCGAACTCAACCTCGTTGACGCTGTATTTATGGATTCCGTAGTTGCAAACTATGAGATCAAGGAAAGCGGCAAGAACTACGTTCTTCTTTCCGACGGACTTGAAGAAGAAGAGTACGCTATCGGCTTCAGAAAGAACGATCAGGCTCTTCGTGATAAAGTCCAGCAGACACTTTCTGAAATGAAGGCTGACGGCAAGCTCGGCGAAATTTCCGAAAAGTGGTTCGGCTCCGACATCACGACAGTTAACAGCTCTGATAATTGATAATTGATAATTGACAATTGAGAATTAATAGTTAATAGTTGATGATTTTTTAACTGGCAAACGGTGGACGTTTTCCCGTTCTGCGACATAAGGCGAAACGAACAGACCTGTTTTCAGGGGAGTAATTCCTTGAAAACAGGTCTGTTTATCTACTGTTTTAATTTTAGCAAAAATGTCAAGTGCTGTTTCACATTTTGTTCCCGAAGAATTATCAATTCTCAATTATCAACTGTCAATTATCAATTAACAAAGTGTTCCATCAAAGCCACAATAATGACCCCCGGAATGCCGAGTACCAATGACAGCACCGCCGTGAAAAAATTCAGCGGTACGGAAAAACCGACATACCCTCCGAAAAAATGCAGCAGAATAAGAAATGCCGCACCCGAACTCATTCCGAAAAACGCCGTTTTCACAGGCTTTCCGCTTTTCAGATAATGTGCCGCCATCACTATCGCCGAAACGGCGACCGCTATGTAAAAAATTATCCTGCCTGTCTCTGCCATACTCATTTCAGCACCGTCCTCCCCGTTATGCCCTTTTCACGGGCGGTCTTCATCAGGTAAGCATACCTTGAACGCAGCGCAAGCTCCTCATATATCGCCGCTTCGATAAGATCATCGTCGGTGACGAGGTTGAAGCGTCTCCGACAATGTGAAAGCTTACTCACGATCTCGTCTATATCGCTCAGAAGCTCATCACTGTCGCTCGGTTCGGGCGTTTTTCCCGTCATCATTCCGGAAACCTTGCTGAAAAATTCTTTTAATTTCGACATTGTATCACGTTCCTTTAAAATAAAATATACAGCAATGCCAATATAAGCTTCGCATCGGCTTTTTCCTTCATAAGCACCGCCGCAAGTGCAGCGATTATAGCGGTATCGGAGTTTATCGGTATCGGCAGGAGGGAATCAAGCCTGTTCGGTTCACGGTCGGGCGGCTTGGGCGGCTCGGGTCTCGGCGGCGGAGCAAATTGCTGCGGCGGTCGCTGTCTGCTGTTCCCGACGGCTTCAAAGCGTGGTCGCTGCGGCTGATTTTGCGGAACTCTCTGCATATTCCGAGGGGAATTGTTCCGAAACGGAACATTCTGCCGCTGTGGATCCTGACTGTTCGGAGCTGCATTGTTCCAATTTGGCACATTCTGCTGATAATTCTGCCGAGGGGGTGCTGACGGGCGGCTTTGGGACTGCATATTCTGCGTGGGCTGGCGGCTTTGCGCAGACTGCGGCTGGCTGCGCTGCTGAAGATAGCGATTGCTTTGTTCAAGAAATCCCTGCGTCAATCTGTTCATCTCCCCGACACGTTTTTCCGCTCTTGTTATGCTGCTGTTGTTTTCCATAGATGACCTGCTCCGTTAAAATAAATTTCCGAGCGCACCGCTCTCTTTAAGCTCCGAATAGATATTATAAAGCCGCAGAAGCTTGACAGCCTTATCGACACGGGGCTGTTTGTCCTCTGAAAGGAGCGGCTTCAGTGCGATGAGCAGCTCGCAGTTATTGTCGTTTTTTGAAAGTCCCGACATAAGGCTCATCAGCGCCGCAGGGTTTATCGGCATCTCGCCGTCGGACTGCGGCTGACCGCTTTCGGGCCGGGCTTCGGACGTATCGGAAGTGCCGCCGAACATCGCCGCAAGCTCACGTATCTGCTGCATACTTTCCTCATCGGACAGCAGTGATTGGATCTTTTCGCTCATATCGTCCAAAGCAAGCACCTCCTCCGTCTGTATTTTTTGAATAAGCAGGTATTATTTTCCGCCTGTAAGCTTGTTGTAGAGAGCCTTTGCCTGCGGACTGCTCATAAACTGTTCGAGGGCGGTCGGGTTGCTGACGATGCGGTTGAACATCGCTTCTTCGGAAGGCTTCATATTTTTCAATGCAGAGTCGAATTTTCCCGCTTCAAGCTCGGAGCGGAGCTTTTCCTTCGGAACACCGAGCTTTCGGCTCACAACATCGAGAAGCTCGTTCATATTTTTCTTGTTGAAATCGGTCATAAAAATTTCCTCCAAAGACAAAAAGAATAAATTCACGGATTGCTCTTTATTTTCCTTATATTTTATGTTATAATCTATACTGATAGAATAGCAGCTGAAATTGATCCGCTGAAAATCAGCATGCTGAAACTTCAGCATTTTTATAATATTGTATGCAAAGGGGAGAAAAATTGTGAGGATAGTTGTAATGTCCGACTCACACGGAAAAACGGGTGCTGTGAGCGATATCGTTGACAGCAATCTCGGAAAGGCGCAGATGTTCATTCATCTCGGCGATGGTGAGAACGAGACCGACCTTATCATGGCGGAATATCCGCATATCGATATGCGCAGGGTTGCGGGCAACTGCGACTATTGCAGCAGACTGCCGCTCTCAACAGTGATAGATGTTGACGGCGCAAGAATTTTTGCCGCACACGGTCATTCCTACGGCGTAAAGGGCGGACTTGAACATATAACCTCCGCCGCAAAGCAGAACGACTGCAATATTGTCCTCTTCGGGCATACGCACGAACGCTTTCTGCACTATGAAAACGGGATATACTATATGAATCCGGGAAGCTGCGCACAGCCCCGTGACGGAAAAAATCCCTGCTATGGCTATATCGACATTACGGAAAGCGGGATCTTCACCGCCATAGTCGATCTAAAATATTCTTGGGAGAAATAATTATGAACAAACTCAGATTAACAAGCTTTTTAGCCGCAGCCGCTGTGTGCGTTTCGCTTTTCTCGGCTTGCGCAAATAACGCAGAACCGACAGAAGCCGCTCAGACAGCCGAAGCCGTGACCTTTTCCTATCCATTGATAGAGGACGATGCAAGCCTTTCCGAAGCGGAGAAGAAAATGCTTTCGACCTCGCTCGTCTCTGTGGGCAACACGCACAGATTGAATGAAAAGCTTAAAACGCTTGAAAACGGCGGCGAGATAACTCTCGGCTTCATCGGCGGCTCTATAACGTACGGTTACACCGTTCAGCCGAATGAGTGCTTTGCAAGCAGAGTTACCGACCTGCTCAAGGAAAGATACCCGAGCGGCACGGTCAACTATGTCAACAAGGGCATAAGCGGAACGCCGTCCATTCTCGGAAATCTCCGCTTAAAGCGTGACATTCTTGACAACAAAGCGGATATGATCTTTGTCGAATATGCCGTTAATGACGGTATGGAGACCGACTATAAGGAAAGCTATGAATCCCTCGTCAGAACTGCGCTTGAACAGGAAAACGAGCCTGCCGTTGTACTTATCCTTAACCGCACGAAAGAGGGTCACTCTGCGCAGGAATATATGAAAAACATCGGCAATTTCTACTCGCTCCCGATGATAAGCACCGCTGACGCTCTCACCGAGGCTCTCGACAACGGAACTATAAAGTGGGAGGACTACTACAACGATTCCTCGCACCCGAACCCGAACGGTCATGCGCTTTTCTGCAAGCTCATTGCACACGCTTTTGATGAGTCGCTGAAAGTGCAGTCGGACGAATATGTTCTCCCTGCGGAAAGTATATTCGGCGCACCTTACGAAAATGCCGTTATTATCGAATCGGACTATGACGGCTCGGACAGCAATTTTACTATGGAGTCACTCGGAAGCTTCACGAACTCCTCGTCTGCGGACGGCTTCACAAAGGGCTGGTCGTTCGACAAGGCAACGAATGAGCCGATGAAGTTCAGGGTCAGCGCAAACGGACTTTTTATTGTGGCAAAGCGGAACAACAACGCTTCAATGGGCAAGTTCGAGGTCTACATCAACGGCGCAAGGGCAAAGGTCGTTGACACCAATCAGAGCGACGGTTGGGGAGACCCTTACGCATTCAAGATAATAAAATGGCAGGAAACAAAGGATATGGAAGTCGAAATTCGTCCTGCGGAGGATTCGCTGCAAAAGAACATCGATATCCTCGGAATAGGCTTCAGTGCAAATTGATCTAAAAGGACAGAGGAAAATTATGAAAAAGCTAATTATTGCAGTTATTGCGGCACTCGCCTTGTGCGGCTGCTCAGCGACGATATCAAAGCCGAACGCCGAAACCGCCGCAGATACGACTATTTCAAAAGCGGAAGTGACCGAAGCGGTATCGGAAAGCGAAAACGCCGATGAAAACACAAACGAAACGGACAATTCCGACACCCCCGAGGACAATATCACGGACGATGCCGAAGCACCGAGCGAAGGGCTTGACTTCACATCTGCCGAGGCACTCCTTGCTTCAATGACGGACGAACAGAAGGTCGGTCAGATCATCTTGGGAAGATTTCCGTCCGAGGGTGCGGCTGATACGATGAGCAAATATCACCTTGGCGGCTACACGCTTTATGCGAGCGATTTTCAGAATGAATTTCCCGATACAATGGCGGAAAAGACGGCGAAAATTCAGGCGGCGGCTGATATCCCCGCTTTCCTTGCGACCGATGAGGAGGGCGGAACTGTCGTGCGTGTTTCAAAGTTTCCGCAGTACCGTTTAAGCCCGTTCACCTCGCAGATAGTTCTTGCCCGTGACGGCGAAGATGCAGTCCGTGACGAGAACGTCGAAAAGGCGGAGCTTCTGCTTTCGCTCGGAATAAACTTCAACCTTGCACCCGTTGCGGATATCACCGAGAACCACAGCGACTATATTTATGACCGCACATTCGGCGAAAACACTGAAAACACCGCAAAATACGTTGCCGCCGCAGTTGAGGGCATGACCGAGGGCAACATTATGAGCTGTCTGAAGCATTTCCCGGGCTACGGACCGAACGTTGACACCCACACGGGCAGCGCAAAGGACGACCGCTCACATTCAAGCTTCGAGAACACGGATTTTCTCCCGTTCCAGTCGGGAATTGACGCAGGTGCGCCTGCCGTAATGGTAAATCACAACGTTGTTTCGGCATTCGACAGCGAAAGTCCCGCTTCGCTCTCCGCAGAAGTACATTCCGTGCTTCGTGACGAGCTTGGGTTCGAGGGAATTATCCTCACGGACGACCTCGGAATGGATGCGATAACCGAATTTGCCGCCGAAGCAGACGAAAGCCCCTACGTTCTCGCCGTAAACGCAGGAAACGATATGCTCTGCACCTCGGATATCGAAAGCGCATACAACGATGTTCTTGCGGCACTTTCCGACGGGCGTATCGATGCAGATCGGCTTGATGCAAGCGTACTGAGGATACTTGAAGCTAAGGGTCGGTTTGGGATAATTGAGTTTGAATAAAAATAAGCTTTGCAGGTGCTTTTATGGGCGTTTGCAAAGCTTTTGTATTGATGAAAAATCCCCACAGGTCGGTACTCTGTGGGGAGATGCGAGATATAAAGCTTATACTGTGTTTTCGCCAGATGACTGAACAGTTGAAATAAAAAAATGTTCTTTCAAAAAGTAAGCAAATTTTGAACAAGAATAATTTAATAATTATATCTACCGTAAATCTGAATGGATAAAATCTTGAATATGATAAATTAACATTTTGTCCTGACAGTTGTTTTAAAAAGTAATTTTTTCATGTATTATGGAGAACCCTTCCTAATTTATCAATTAAAAAATTATGTATGCTATTCTATTGTTTATATGCAAAAATACAGTTGATTTTTTTCTCGCTTTGTGTTATAATATTTATAAGTTATAGCTTGTATTAACCCTATTCAATGGAGGATGCATATGAATATAAAGTTAGAAAACATCGGTATAGTAAAAAATTCAAGCATCAAATTAGATGGGCTTACAGTGATTACAGGTGAAAACAATTCTGGTAAAACTACCGTGGGTAAAGTGATATACTCTTTAATAGATGCTGTTTCTAATCTATCATCAAAATCACAAAATGACAGAATTATTTACATTTGCAATGTGCTTAATGAAGTACAGGAAACACTTGAGATGTTCAGAACGCCTAGAAGAATTAACAATGAAAAGGGAATCGGAATTTTTAAAGAAGATTCCGCAATTTATCATCTAATATATGAAATTACCTTTACATCGAGGGGATATTTGATTCGTGAGGGTGATATTGATGTCGAAGATTTTGCACACGTCTTGATAAAAGAATTAAATGAAATTAATATTGATGAAATTGACGTAAGCACTGATTTAGTTCGATATTATAGCAGATTTGCTATAAGAAATGATGATTGCAATGGATTAAAGAATAAATTAAAAAGACAAATAGAAAAAGCAATCAATATACTTGAAAAGATGTTTGTTGATTTAAAAAGGGATCCAGAGCTTATTGATTATGCACGTGAAAGTATCAATCAAACGTTAAAAGTGGAGTTTTCAAAACAGATTCAGCCCGTAAGAATTAATGTTCAAAAGTCTAGTATTGAAGTATCAGATAATGATGCTGTCATGTTTAAGTTTAATATCGTTGATAATAATCTTGTTAATGATGGAATGCCAGTTTTTTTTGATGCTCCTTATAAAAAAGTCTTTTTTATTGACAATCCTTTTGTGTTGGATTCACCCCCTTTTAAAAAAATATACGTATCACACGATATGGAAAATAGTACGATATTGGACTATAGTAGAATTCTTCCTCATGAGGTAAAGTTGAATTATGCATTAAAAAGCAGAAAAAAAACTACTGTATTCGAAGAAACTGTAATTAATTACGGGTTAGCTGAAATAAAGGAAAAGATTAACGAAGTAATATCTGGCGACTTCGAATTCAATTCAGATGGAGAATTTTATGTCAAAGATGGGAAAAAACTTTACTTCACTAATTTAGCAACAGGTTCCAAGATGTTTTCTATATTAAAGATGTTAATTGATAAAGGCGAGGTTGATGAAGGCACCTTGTTAGTATTGGATGAGCCTGAAGCACATTTACACCCAAGTTGGCAGAATAAATTTGCCGAAATTATTGTTTTGTTAGTGAAATACCTTAATACTGGTATTCTCCTGACAAGTCATAGTCCTAATTTTGTTTTAGCAATTGATGCATATATGCGTAAATATGATATTATAAATAGGACAAATTTTTATCAAACTAATCATTTGGAAGACAACTTAGTTGAATATAGAAATGTTAATGATGATTTGGGTCAAATATACTCTGATTTTATGCAATATTTGTCGGAGGTGAAGATTTTAAGAGATCAGTATTATCATAATCTAGGTGAAGATCATGCTAACTAAAAATATCGATAAATTTGCCAGGGAAAACTGGATATGCGAGGAATATTATAATACAATAACAAAGATTTCAGATACTGGAAACGGTAATTCTTTAGTTATGAGTCCCCAAAAAATGTTTTGGTTTGATCATATTTCTAGTGATTTATATACATGCAAAAATAACATGCCAACTTCTGTAGATGGAATTATTATTACTGAACATGTAATCTATTTTGTTGAGTTTAAAACAGGATTTAAGAAAAAAATTACTACTAAAAATTTCGATATAGAGAAAGCTACCTGCTCATATAAAGGAGATATTTGTAGAAATTATTGGGATTTATTTTCCAAAACGCAAAAAAAGGAGACAGAACAATTAATTGATTCTATTCGAGATAAAGCTATAGAAAGCTATATTACACTCGAAAAAAAGTTGGCTCCACATTTCATTGATTTAGACGAGACTCAAAAATATAGATTAGTGTTCATTGCCGTAATTGATGAAAATGAAATTGATAACATGGAGGCTACACTAGGTGATTTATGTTCAAAAGATTCGATTTCAAATAATTGCTTTAGCGATATTCGTAAATCATTACAGCGTTGTTTGAATCAAAGAGATGTTTGTGGACATGACTATTATTACGATGAAATTAAAGTAATGTCGTCTTCAGATTTCATTTCATTTATTAATCAAACTTATATTATTCAATACTATTAACTTTTTGCTGTTATAGTTAATAATTGAATTATTTATTTGGTTTAGGTATAATTTGAGTTAGCATTGTATAAAAAATTACATATACCAGTTTCTCTTTAGCGACAGTATTTCGAGAAACTAAGGTCTAAAAATGTTATTTGTAATAGTTTTTCATATAAATTGCCCATCAACTTGCGGATTTACAAGTTGATGGGCTTGCTTTTGATTTGCAACAACCACCTTTATCGTGGCTTTTTAATTTTCTCTATTATATAATCCAAATCTACATATTGTTTCAAATGGTAATAAAGTCAAAATATATTTGGCTTCGCATCGCTCGACAAATGTCAGCTATGCAAAAATTACGCATTACGCATTACGAATTACGAATTACGCATTAAAATAATTCCGAATTTTACTTTATTGCCTTAAATGCTTCTTCAAGGTCAAAGAGGATATCATCGATATGCTCTGTACCTATCGAAAGTCTGATCGTATTCTTCCTGATGCCCTGCTCGATAAGCTCTTCATCGTTGAGCTGGGAGTGTGTTGTTGATGCAGGGTGGATAGCAAGGCTCTTTACGTCTGCAACGTTTGCAAGGAGTGAGAAAACCTTGAGGTTATCGATGAACTTCTTGGCATCTTCTTCTGTACCCTTGATCTCGAATGTGAAGATAGAGCCGCCGCCGTTCGGGAAGTATTTGTTGTAGAGTTCCTTCTGCTTGCCTGTTGCAAGGGACGGGTGATTGACCTTTTCTACCTGTGGATGATCGTTGAGGAACTTAACTACCTTGAGTGCGTTCTCAACGTGACGTTCAACTCTGAGGGAGAGTGTTTCAAGGCCCTGGAGGAAGAGGAAAGCGTGGAAAGGTGAGATAGTTGCACCTGTATCACGGAGAAGAATTGCTCTGATCTTTGTTACGAAAGCTGCTGCGCCGACTGCCTTTGTGAAGCTGATGCCGTGATAGCTTGGGTTTGGTTCTGTGAGGGACGGGAACTTTCCGCTTGCCTCCCAGTCAAACTTGCCGCTGTCAACGATAACGCCGCCGATAGCAGTACCATGTCCGCCGATGAACTTTGTTGCGGAGTGGATAACGATGTCTGCGCCGTAATCGAAAGGTCTTACGAGGAAAGGTGTAGCGAATGTGCTGTCAACAACGAGAGGGATCTTGTGCTTGTGAGCAATTTCCGCAACCTTTTCAATGTCGATAAGGTTTGAATTAGGGTTGCCGAGAGTTTCAATGTAGAGTGCCTTTGTGTTGTCCTTGATTGCCTTTTCAAAGTTATCTTCATCATCGGGATCAACGAATGTTGTTGTGATGCCGTATTCGGGAAGTGTGTGTGCGAGGAGGTTGTAAGTACCGCCGTAGATAGTGTTTGCTGCTACGATGTGGTCGCCTGCCTGAGCAAGATTCTGGATCGTGTATGTAACTGCTGCTGCGCCGGAAGCAACTGCGAGAGCTGCAACGCCGCCCTCAAGAGCAGCTATTCTCTGCTCGAAGATATCCTGAGTCGGGTTTGTAAGTCTGCCGTAGATGTTGCCTGCGTCACGAAGACCGAATCTGTCGGCAGCGTGTTCGGAGTTATGGAAAACGTAAGAAGATGTGAGGTAGATAGGAACTGCTCTTGCATCGGTTGCGGGGTCTGCTTCTTCCTGTCCAACGTGAAGCTGAAGTGTTTCAAACTTAAGATTTCTTTCTTTTAATGTGCTCATTGTAATTTCTCCTTATAATATAACAGATTGTATTTTTTAACGAATGATCTTGATAAGAAAAATATCAGCGGCACATTCGGAATATCACTTTTATACTTTTAGATGAAGCAAACATTGTTCTGTTCTCTCTTTCTTTAAACCTATATGTTATGTAGGCTTTGACTATGGTTATATAATATCATATAAAAACTATCTTGTCAATAGGTTTTATACAATTTGTATGTTTTAACAATATGAGCCTTAATTTTTGTATGTTTTTGCATAATTATCATAAAATTAGCAGTAAATAGCCTTTGACGAGATTGTTCAAAGCCGAAAAAACTTGATTTATGCCGAAAAATGAGTTAAAATAATAAGGTTAATGAAAAGGAGCATGAAAAAATGACAGAAACAGTGAAAAATAACCCTCTGGGCAGCGAACCCGTAAAAAAACTGATGATAAAATTCTCAATTCCGAGCATAGTCGCAATGCTTGTCGGCGCACTCTATAACATAGTGGACCAGCTTTTTATAGGAAACTCGGTCGGACAGCTCGGCAACGCCGCAACGAATATCGCATTCCCGTTTTCGACCTCCTGCATCGCAGTAGCATTGCTTTTCGGCATCGGCGGTGCGTCCTGCTTCAACCTTTCAATGGGCAGAGGCGAAAAAGACAAAGCCCCGTACTTCGTCGGAAACGCCCTTGTTATGCTTACAACAGTCGGAATCGTGATAATGCTCATATCGGAGATATTTCTCGAACCGCTTCTTAAACTGTTCGGCTCGCCTGACGATGTTCTCCCCTATGCCGTTGAGTATGTGAAAATAGTCGCACTCGGTTTCCCGTTCCTTATCCTTACAACGGGCGGAAGTCACCTTATCCGTGCGGACGGCAGCCCGAATATCTCAATGGCGTGCAACCTTGTCGGTGCAATACTTAACACCATACTTGATGCAATTTTCGTGCTTGTGCTTGATATGGGTATGGCAGGAGCTGCGCTCGCAACGATCATAGGTCAGGTCGTTTCGGCAGTGATCGCAGTTGTGTATCTTCTGCATTTTAAAACAGTACCGCTCAAAAAAGAACACTTCAAGCCAAACTTTAGCTATATCTCCCGAACAGCTTCGATCGGAATGGCTTCGTTCATAAATCAGCTCGCAATAATGGTAGTGCAGATAGTCCTCAACAATTCGCTCAAAGCATACGGCGAAGCTTCGATATACGGCGCATCTGTCCCTATCGCCTGCGCAGGCATCGCAATGAAGGTCAACCAGATAATGTTCTCCGTCGTGATAGGACTTGCCCAGGGCACACAGCCTATCGAAAGCTTCAACTACGGCGCAAAGCAGTATAAGCGTGTAAAAAGCGCATTTATGCTCGCACTCACAGTCGCTGCGATATTTTCACTCTGCTGCTTTGCATTGTTCCAGCTCTTCCCGAGAGAGATAATGGAAATGTTCGGTGACGGCTCGGAAGAATACTTTGAGTTTGGCGAGAAAATGTTCAGAATATTCCTCTTCTTCACATGGCTCAACTGTATGCAGCCGATATCGACAACATTCTTCACCTCGATAGGAAAACCGATAAAAGGTGCATTCCTCTCACTCACAAGACAGTTTCTGTTCTTTATCCCGTTCCTTATCATTCTGCCGATAAAAATGGGCATCGACGGCATCGTCTATGCAGGACCGTGTGCAGACCTGCTTTCGGGAATAGTCTCGGTAATAATGGCAACAAGCGAGTTTCGGAATATGAGAAAGCTGGAAGAAGAAACAGTTAACAGTTGACAGTTAATAGTTAACAGTTTTAATTGACAATTGATAATTGATAATTGATAATTTTTTGCATAACTCAACTTTGTTCGAGGGTTGCGAAGCCAAGCAGCTGGTCAAGCTGAGCACAGCTTGCGAGGGGTCAAGGGGGCGAGGAGCCACCTTGTCGCAGGTCAATTTGACCTTTAGCAGGAGAGCGAAACTCCCTAAACTAACAGTTAAGGCATTGCCGCAATAGCGTAATCAGTAACAAATAAAAAGGCGCAATTCACACGAAATATGGTAAACAAACTATGAGAAATTAGTTTCGTAAAACCAAAATGTGAATTGCGCCACTTCTATTTTCCTAAAAAATCTATCCTCGGCATAAAATGCGCAGAGCGATAGCGATAAGCATTTTATGCCGACAACGTTTGAACGGCGGTGGGATATGAACATAAACCGACATTTTAACGTAGGGTCGGATTCCATATCCGACCGTTTTCACGCACAGAGGGATAAAACATAAACTGCGCCCCCAAAACAGACCATCTGTCAGATAGCCAACCGCCATTCATACTGCGTTTTACCATTCATACAGCGTTGAAGCTTCAAATCCACTCACTTCGTTCGTGGATTTTCGCTTCAAGGTTAGATTTTGGAGGAAAATAGTATGGCGCAATTCACCTTTTTAGGTTTACCAAACTGTGTTTATCATAGTTCGTTTACCATATTTCGTGTGAATTGCGCCATTTTTTTGCTGTTAGTAATTATGCTATTGTTACAAAGCATTACGCCATAGTTTAGGGATTTCGCTCTCTGCGGAGAGCGACCAAAGGGCTTCCGCCCTCTGGACACCTGACGAGCTGTGCTCAGCTCGACCAGCTGATTGACTTCGCATCACTCAAACAAATTTGAGCTATGCAATAATTCCGAATTCCGCATTCCGAATTCCGAATTTATTCAGCGTTCCGAATTTATTTAGCTTTTTCCTTTACAACCGCTCTAAAGTATGTTATAATATTTTAAATAGCGTAATATTTTAAAAAAGGAGCATACTTAAAATGCCTGTTAAAATCGGAATGGTCTCTCTCGGCTGCAATAAAAATCAGGTCGATGCGGAGAGAATGTTATATAAGATCAGGGAGGCAGGTTATCAGCTCGTTGCCGATGCTGCTTTATCCGATATTGTTATCGTAAACACCTGCGGATTTATCGAAAGCGCAAAGCAGGAGGCTATCGAAACTATCCTCGAGTTCGGAAAGCTCAAAGAAGAGGGCAGAATAAAGAAGATAATCGTAACCGGCTGCCTTGCCGAAAGATATAAAGAAGAGGTCGCCGAGCTTCTCCCCGAAGCCGATGCAGTTATTGGTCTTGGCTGCAATGATGATATACTGAATGTTATCGACAAGGTTCTTGCCAACCAGAGACCGCTTGAATTTGCAAACAAGCTTTGTCTGCCTATGGAGGGCGGACGTGTTCAGACGACGCTGCCTTTCTACTCATATCTCAAAGTTGCAGAGGGCTGCTCGAACTGCTGTACATACTGTGCTATCCCTGCGATAAGGGGAAAATTCCGCAGTGTTCCTATGGAAAACCTTATCGAAGAAGCGAAAGGTCTTGCCGAACACGGCGTAAAAGAGCTTAACATTATCGCTCAGGATTCCACACGTTACGGCGAGGATCTCTACGGCGAAAGTAAGCTTCCCGAACTTCTCACCGAGCTTTGCAGGATCGATAAATTAAAATGGATAAGAATTCTTTACTGCTATCCCGAAAGAATTACCGACAAGCTTCTTGATGTTATCGCAAAAGAGGACAAGATCGTAAAATACATTGATGTTCCCGTTCAGCACTGCTGCGAGGACATTCTCAAAAAGATGAACCGTGAGGGCAGCGAGGAATATCTCCGCACGCTTATGGCTAAGATCCGTGAAAAAGTTCCGAACGTCACTATCCGCACGACGCTTATCACGGGTTTCCCGTCCGAAACCGAGGAGCAGTTCAATCAGCTTGCCGATTTCGTCAAGGATATGCGCTTTGACAGGCTTGGCTGCTTCGCATATTCGCAGGAGGAAGGAACAAAGGCTGCACAGATGCCCGACCAGATCGATGAAGAGACCAAGCAGCGCCGCGCCGATGTTATAATGGAGCAGCAGCAGATCATTATGGCGCAGAACAACGAGAAAATGATCGGCAGCACGGTCGAGGTCGTCACCGAGGGCTATGACCGCTACGGCGAATGTTACTTCGGAAGAAGCGCAGCGGACGCTCCCGATATTGACGGAAAAATTTTCTTCCGCTCGCCCGAAAGAAAACTCACCTCGGGCAGCTTTGTAAAAGTTAAGATCACAGAAACACTTGATTATGACCTGATTGGAGAGATCGAAAATGAATTTGCCGAATAAGCTCACCATTTTAAGAGTTATACTTGTACCGTTCTTCGTTTTTTTCCTGCTGACGGATTTTATTCCGTTCTCGAAGATAGCTGCGCTTGTAATTTTCATCGCAGCATCGGTCACGGACGCACTGGACGGACACATTGCACGAAGCCGCAATCTTGTAACAACGTTCGGAAAGTTCCTTGATCCGCTTGCAGACAAGGTGCTTGTGCTTTCGGCACTCATCTGCTTCTGCAGGCTCGGCATTGTAGGCGCAGTTCCCGTAATAATCATAATGGCGAGAGAGTTTATGGTATCGGGATTAAGGCTTGTCACTGCGAACGAGGGCGTTGTTGTCGCAGCAGGAATATGGGGAAAGCTCAAAACGGCGTTCACGCTCGTTGCGGAAGTTGTGATACTCTTTACCCTTTGCCTTAACATTGAAACAGGCTCAAATGCCGCAGCCGTTATCAACGTTATAAACCAGACATTGATATGGATAGCAACGGCGCTCACGGTCATTTCGGGCGGAATTTATCTTAAAGGATACTGGAAATATATCGACGCAAGCAAGTAATACTAAACACCAATAAAATAAAGAAAAAATCTGCGCCGAAATCCAATATATCCGAGATTGTCGGCTTGATTTTTTCTAAATTTTAAAAGGTGTTTAGTATAATTCTGCACCGAAAAAAGATGCCGACCTACCCTTTGATGGGCAAGGTCGGCTTTTCGTTTATATTTATGCGATGTGAGCCTTTCTCAAAGCTGTGATAAGCGGCTTGTAGATGACTATCGTTACCGCTGCGCAAAGTATTCCTTTTATGATCGTGAACGGCAGGTTGAAGATGCAGAGTGCGCTGAAAATATTTCCGACGGACGGGAGTATCTTCTGATATGCCGACATGATAGCTTCCATTCCGCCAAACGCTTTCGCATATATCGGGTAAACAATGAAGTAGTTGAGCGGCAGGCTTATCAGCGAGAACACGACCGTTCCGATAATACAGCCGATAACTGCGCCTTTCTTCGTGTGGTTCTTCCGATAGATAAGACTTGCGGTCAGCGTGAACGCCGCACTTGTGACAAAATCAAAGATATCGCCTATACCCATAGTTGTACCCAAGCCTTTTATTGCTGTATGTATAACATTTTTAATAAAACATACAAGCAGACCGCCTATCGGACCCGTTGTAAATCCTGCGAAAAGGCAGACAACGTTCGAAAGGTCAAGCTTTATGAACGGCGGCATAAGCGGAACGGGGAAGTCGAGGTAGTAGATAACGAGTGCGACTGCTGAGAGCATCGCTATCTGAATGAGTTTCTTCGTCTTTGAGTTTTCTGCGAGTGGGGTTTTTGCTGTGTTTTCCATTTGAGATTCCTCCATAAGTAAAAAATTTGGTTTTCTATAAGAGCAATCTGTAACAGAAAAAGCCCGTGAAATTCTCATTCACGGGCTTTTGATACTTCTTCTTCCAATTATTATATCGGGGAATAAGTATGTTGCGCAAAAATTTGCGTTGTTTCTTTCATCCGGACTATACCGTCGGTTTCGGAATTTCACCGAATCAGCCTTGTTCCGTAAAGGAAGTCGGGTCGCGGACTATAACCGCCGGTGAGGAATTGCACCTCGCCCTGAAACAGATTTGCAGATATACTGTTTTATTGTTCGATCATTCGGATTCTTCGTCGTCGAAGTCAAATTCGAGATGCTCGCCGCAGTTAGGGCAGGTCATTTCGCCCTCTTCGAGCATAGCCTCGCCGAGCTGGATAGTGTCGCCGCAGGTCGGGCAGCATACCTCATAGATCTCTTCTTCGTCATCGTAATCATCGAAGTCATCGTCTTCATCGTAGCTGTCGTCTTCTTCATCGTCATAGAGGTCATCTTCTATGTCAGAAAGATCCTCGTCGATAGCGTCAACAACTTCAACGATCTCATCGATCTGATCCTGAACATCATCAAAATAAACCGACATATCTTCGAGAACGTCAGCCATAAGAGCAAGGATCTTGCCCTCCTTTGTTGATGTGTCAAGCTCGAGTCCGTCCATAAGACCCTTAAGATAAGAAACCTTTTCGCCAAGCTTCATAAAGATTACCTCCAATTAAAAAATTGCAGAATAAAAACGGATAAAGCTTACGCTCTTTCCATGTATTCGCCTGTTCTTGTATCGATCCTGATCATGTCGCCCTCGTTGATAAAGAGGGGAACCTTGACCTCTGCGCCTGTTTCAAGAGTTGCGGGCTTTGTAGCGTTTGTAGCTGTGTTGCCTGCAAAACCGGGGTCGGTCTGTGTAACCTGAAGGTCAACAAAGTTCGGTGGTTCTACTGCGAAAACCTTACCCTTGTAGGAGCATACCTTACAGATCATTTCTTCCTTGACAAACTTGAAGTTGTCGCTGATCTCTGCGGGAGCAACAGGAAGATCCTCGTAGGTCTCAGGGTCCATGAAGTGGTAAAGGTCGCCGTCGTTGTAGGAATACTGCATATCTCTTCTTTCAACGAAAGCAGTAGGGAACTTTGCGGAAGGGTTGTAGCTCTTTTCAATTACAGAGCCTGTAATAACGTTCTTGATTTTTGTTCTTACAAAAGCAGCGCCCTTGCCCGGTTTAACGTGCTGGAATTCAACAACCTGAAGTACGTTGCCGTCCTCCTCAAAGGTAACGCCGTTTCTGAAATCGCCTGCTGTGATCATAGAATACCTCCGTATAAATAAAGTCATTATTAATATGCATAAATAGCCTTACAAATATTCTACTACATTCTGCTTGATTTTGCAAGTGTTTTCGCATAATTTTTATTACTTTTATAACTTTTTTATAAAATAATAAGATTTTTTGGTGAGTGTGCAAAGTCAGTACAGCCGTTTTTTGTGACATAAACACAATCTTCGATGCGAACGCCGAATTTTTCGGGGAGATAAATGCCCGGTTCGATCGTCATAACGACATTTTCGGAAAGTACCGTCATATCACGGGTGTTTGCGGCAGGACTTTCGTGTATCTCAAGTCCGACGCTGTGACCGAGACCGTGACCGAACGCCTCGCCGTAGCCTTTTTCCGTGATAAGATCACGTGCGCAGGCATCAAGCTCCTTGCAGACAACCCCTGCCTTGATAAGATCAAGACATCTTTGCTGTGCTGCGAGCGTTATCTCATAAATTTCACGCATTTCCGCCGTAGGCTCGCCAACGCAGACGGTTCTTGTCATATCACTGTGATAGCCGTCAAAAACTGCGCCGAAATCCATTAAAACGAACTCGCCCTTTTGAATTTTCTTATCGGACGGAACGCCGTGCGGAACGGAGGTGTTTTTTCCCGAAAGTGCGATTGTATCGAACGAGATCGCCTCCGCACCGTGGGAAAGCATATAGAAATCGAGCGAACGTGCAACTTCAAGCTCGGTCGCACCCTCTTTGATAACGTTTCTGAGCGCATTGTCAAGCGCAGCTTCGGCGATATCCTGCGCTTTCTGCATCTTTTCAAGCTCCTCGGCAGTTTTAACGCTGCGAAGCTTTGTTATTGCATCGCTCAGAAATCCTGTTGAATCTATCTTGAAGCCTTCAAGCTTTTCGGCATAGGTCGAAAGCTCTGCGACTGTCATTGTTTCCGCTTCAATGTAGACCTTTTCCGTGCCGTGTTTTTTGAGCAGATCGACAAGCTGACCGTAAAACTTTACCGAGCGCACAACTTCGCAGTCGGTGACCTTTTCCTTGGCTTTTTCAAAATAGCGGAAGTCGATGAGAAGATACGCCGCATCGGGGAAAACGAGAACTGCGCCTGCGGAGGACTTCATTCCGCAGAAATAGCGGCGGTTTATGTCGGAGGTGATGAGTGCGCAGTAATTCTCCTGCGGCATTTTTTCACGAAGCTTTTCAATATTATTCATGGCAATACTCCCAAACAGCCCTCATACCGAGGAAATAGCCCATTTTTCCGAAGCCGAATATTGTTCCGCTGCAAACGGGCGAGATAACGGAAGTGTGACGGAATTCCTCACGCTTTTCAATGTTTGAAATATGAACTTCGACAACGGGTATCTTCACCGCCTCAATAGCGTCACGGATAGCGTAGCTGTAATGAGTGTAAGCGCCTGCGTTGATGACGATGCCGCACTTGTCAAGACGTGCAGCGTGAATTTTGTCGATGATAGCGCCCTCGTGGTTGGACTGGAAGCATTCGCAGCTGTCAAAGCCAAGCTCCTTTGCAAAAGCCTTTATCTCTGCGCAAACGCTGTCGTAGGTGTCGTGACCGTAAATGCCCGGTTCACGCTCGCCGAGCAGATTAAGGTTCGGTCCGTTGATTATAAGTATATCTTTCATTTTTATACCTCGTTTTATACAAAAAATAAGAGCGGAGAGAATTCCTCCACTCCTATTTTAATACCAAATCGGGGAAATGTCAATTATCCGACAGTTTGAAAAAGCTTTTATGAGGAAATTTTATCCGAAAACACCATCACCACAGAACGATCTGCTCAATATCCGTGTTCATATTTACTTTTTCAAAATATTTCGCCGCTTTCGGACTGACATTGAAAAGCTTATCCGAATAGGACAAGGCATATTGCGCAAGCTTCCCGTTATTATCATAAATAAAGCTGTATTCGTACAAAGTCGGATTTACGGTGACGGTCATTTCATCGTGAACGTATTCCTTAAACATCGGGAACTGCGGGGCATATCTGTCATAGCCTGTACAGCGCACGAGCCTTCCCGAACTGTATTCATACTGCTCGCCCGAGATATACTGCAGCTCGCCATAGTTGTCGAAATGAGCATTATCTATGCGAAAGAGTTTTTCACCGCTGAAGGAACAGCAGTGGATATTGAGCAGGGAGTTAAAGCTGAATGACAGTCTGATCTTTTGATCGTCGGTGCGGATATAAAAGCTGTCGCAGATACTGCCGTTGGCAAAAACCTTTTGAGCCGTCAAAACGTTATCATCGAAAAAATATTCGGTGTGATCTTCGCCCTTAAAATTCCTGCCTGTGTACAGCTTGGGAACGGAGTATCGGCTCATACGCAGAAAGGTCGTCAGGAATTGATCGGTCACGTCCGTTTTGCTTTTGCTGTAAGCTTTCTTGGAATAAGCGGTGTTTTCAAGCTGATACCTGTTTGAATATTTTTTATAAATGTCATTCAAAATGTCAACAGCATTTTTTATGTAACCGACATCGATCTTATCCATTGCCCCAAATCCCCCGATCTTAAATTATCCCATCAATACCAAAGCGGAAATCTTTCAAATCTCCAGCCGTTGTCCGTGTTCACCATTTTGTAATCAATAGCTTCAAACCATAAAAAGTAAGGATTGTCCTCGGTCGTATGAACGACTATCGACTGGAATATCACTGTATCTTCGCCGCTGTAAATGCATTTGTAGAAATGATCGAAAACGGAAATATCTCCGCCTCGGTCGGCGCAGATGGCTTTAAGCTCTCCGTTCTCGTCCATATACGACGATGAAAGCGAAACAGCCTCATCGTATGTGAAGCCCTCGCATACCATTGCGATAAATTCCTCCGCAGTTGTGTTCTGGATATCCTCCTCGGACAGATAATGTGAACAGCCGAAATAGGTCTTGGTCAGGGACTCGGCTTTTTTGTATATTTCTGTCTGTTCGTCCGTGAGGAAATAAGGCGACTTGTCCTCATCGCTCATAACGCAGAAATTATGCCCGATCTGTTCATCGCCGACATTGAAAACTATCCTGTAATCGCCCGATTCAAGATTGGAATAGGGGAGCATATCCTCGGTGATATCGAGATCGACCTTTGTCTGCGGCGCAAGCTCAAGACCTATTTCAAGCATTTCGCCGCCGCTGAAAGCCACAGGCTCTTCGCCGTTGTATATCCTGTAAAGCCGAGCGGAATCAACGGTCTTTACTTCGTCCGAATAGTTGGTGAATACACAGAGCAGGGTGCTTTCATGCTTGAATTCTTCATCGGGACTGACAAATTCTATTCCGCTTGTGCGGCACTCCCATTTTTCCTCCGAAGCTCCTCGCTTTACGCAGGGGTTCGTGTAGACCATAACGTCCGAGTCGGGAACGTAACCCTCCTCCCAAGGCCCTGCTTTATACCAAGGGCTGTCGTCCATACCATAAGTGACATTCACATCGGGGAGCGCAAGCATCATTTCCTCACCATCGGCAAGGTCATAGTTTTCGGCTTTGATATAAAGCGTTTTCAGCGAGGAATTTTTCACCGCATCGGCGAACATATCAGCCTTTATATCAGCGCCCTCCAAACGTGCGCCAGTGATGTTCGGACATTCGGAAAGGAAGCTAAGGTCAATATCCCTGCTGTATTTTTCAAAAACGATAAAATTCAGATTAGGCACTTTCGCAAGAGTTTCAAGTCCGCTGACATCAGTCACATTTCCGAAATTTATCCCTTGCAGATCTTTGCATTCCGAGGCGAAACCAAAGTCGATATTTCCGCTGTATGTATCAAATATAAGGGTGTAGATGCCGTCCGCTTTTGCAATGGCATCAAGCCCCGTGCTGTCGGTGACTTCGCCGAATGTAAGCTCTCTTATGCTGCCTCCTGCAAGAACGCCGAGGTCTGTTCTGCCGTTGTATTTTTCTATCTCAATGCGGTAAATATCACGGTCTCGGATAAAGCTCAGATCGGCATCGTCAACATTTGAAAGAATAAGATCGGAGATATAATTATCCTCCGATATAAGCCTGTCATAGACCGCACCTGCGTCATCGACCCTGCTCATATCAATGTAAAGATGATATTTTTCATATCTGTAACCGTCCGAAGAAGGCTCGGTGCCGGTTTCCGCAGTTTCTTCTGCTGTTTCGGCTGATGTGGTTTCGCTTGTTTCGCTCGTTCCGACAGTTGTTTCAGCCGTAACTGCCGCCGTTTCGTCCGAGCCTGCCGTGCTGTTTCCGCAAGCCGCCAGGCACAGTGCGGAAAGAATTATTGCCGCAAATTTTTTCCTATCCATAATGTTCTCCTCCCTGATATATAATGTCAAAGCTTATGAAACAGCGGTGCTTTTAGCCCTCTTTCTGCATAAAAGCATCGCCGCAGTATAAACCGCCAGACCGCCGATGCCGACAGCGGAAAGAGCCGTGCCGATATCCCTTGCTTTTGAATGATATTCAAATCTTATACTGTGGCTGCCCGACGGGACGGGGACTGCTGTGAAGCCTATGTTCGCTTTGGATAGCTCTGTTTTTTCGCCGTCGATATATGCGGTGAAATCCTCGCTGTACGGTATGCTGAAAAACACAAGCTCGGGCGTTTCAAGGGTCATCTCGGCAGCAGCTCCGCTTCCGTCGGCTGTGAAGCTTTCGGCATAGCTTTCCCTGCGCTTTTCACACTCCTCGGAGAACTGTTCATCATCGAGCGCATATATCTCATCTTCGGGAATTTCTTCAAGATATCCCGAAACTGCGCTCGTATCGTCCATGACCATCGCTTTGAGCATAATTCTTCTCTTTACATCGTCATCGAGAGCGTCAAAGCGTCCCCTTGAAATGCAGTAGTCATAGCAGAAGCCCATCGGGATAAAGTCGGGATTTTCATAGATATAATATATGCCCTGCTGTTCCTTGAAGATATGCTTATCGGAAAAACCTGCCAGGACTTTCTGATTTGATACAAGCGTTTTTACGGAGCAGAGACATTCGGAAGCATAGTCGCAGTAGATATTGTAATACTCAAAGCCGAGAGCCTCGCAGTATTCATTTACATAGGGCGAAACGGAGCTGTTGAAGAAGTACAGCGAGCCTTCCCCCCAGAGAATATTGAAGTTGTCGAACTGGTTTGTGGCGGTGACTCTTTTCCCGTATGAGGTCTCCTCAAATTCGGGATAGGTCTGCCGCATTTTTACGGCAATATCGGGCAGGCGGTTTTCACCCATACCGTAGAGCATGGTGGTCTCAGTCAGAACGAACGCCGCACCGATAACAAGCACAGCTATTTTTTTCGGATAGTTTTCGTCCCTTTTCACGATGAAGATCATAATCCCCGTGATGATAAGTCCTGCGGCGGTAAGTCCGAGGTTTGTCCACTTCTGCGAGTCGCTGTAATAAGCGCCGGTTTCCCAGAGCGAAAGCTTTTCCATCGGGAATATGAGCGTGAAAACAGCTGTCGCAATAACGACCGCTCCGTTTATGATAATGCCGAGCCTGAATTTTTCGGGCGAGTTTTCAAGCGCAAGTGCAGTCATCACCGACATTACAAGCACGGGCGCAAACATCCACCTTGCGTAATATGTAGTTCTTCCGAGAGAAAAAATGCTGTTGAGTATCGGAACGAACGCAATGACGGCGCATATCGAAATAAGCTTTTTCTGCCAGCTTTTTTGACGTGTGCAAAAGGCAGCGATAACGCCCGACATTCCGAACAGGGGAAGATATGCCGCCTGAGACGACCACCTTGAACCTGCGGGATATTCGCCCCTGAAATCGGGGAAAACGTTGGTGTAGCCCTGAGTATCGGGAACGGTGAACACCGACTGCAGAATTCTCGCATACCGCCACGGTGTCTCATAGAAAAGCATCTGCATGATATTGTTCAGCGAATAGGACTCGCCGAAACGGGGACTTTCCAGAATACACACTACCGCAGGAACAATAACGATGCCTGCGGCGGCAGTTCCGAGCAGAGCCTCCGCACCGAGGCAGAAGAAATCCTTTGCCCCGATGCGGAACTTTTCGTCCGTGAGCCGCACAAGAAAATACAGTATAACAAAAATCACTTCGATAACGAACAGATAATAATTCGTCAGTGCGCATAAAGCAACAGCTAAGCCGAACAGCCCTCTGCGCTTTTCCGTCACAGCCGTTTCAAGCGCATAAAGCAGGAGAGGAAAGAACGCTATCCCGTCCATATAATGGAACACAAGATTTGTCATCTGATATCCCGAAAAGGTGTAAAGCATTGATGCTGTCAGCGCATAGCAAGGCTCTTTGCAGAAACGTGAAGCGTACAGATACCCGTTGACACCGCATACACCAAGCTTCAGCGCAATAAGGAACGGCACAGCATATATGACAGCTTTTTGCGGAATAAGCACGGTGATAAGAGTGAACGGACTGAACAGGTTGTAAAAGCTGTAAGCGTCAAGGAAGTCCATTCCCAAGCCTGCGTAAAAATCATACTGCGGAACAGTCATTTCGCCTAAAATTTGGCGCAGATAGACGAGAAACGGCACTTGCTGGGATTCAAAATCGCCGTAAAAACAGAATAAAAATCCGTTTTCTGCGGCATAGGGCAGTGCGGAAAGCAGGAACACCGCCGCACCTGTCAGAAAAGCGATAAGGCAGTATTTTGCGGTCACACGTTTTGGTTCGGCAAGGCTGTGCAAATCATTCATCTCCATGTAATTTATTAATGCAGCTCATTTTCAGCCGCATCGCACGGCGGAAGGTCAGTTCCAGAGGTCGAACCTGTCAACTCTCCAGCCGTCCTCGGTGTTTTTCATCACATAATGATGATCATCGTTAAAGCTTACATCATAAGGGCTGTCAGGGTGACAGCTTATAACGACAGCCTTGAATTCAACCGTGTTTTCATCTGACGAAACGGGGATAAAGCAGTGGTCAAAGTAAAGAAGATCAGTACCCCGTCCGCCGCCTTCGAGAATAAATTCGCCGTCCCCGCCGATATAATCCTTTGCAAGCTCATCTGCAAACTCCTTGGTGAAAACGCCGTAAAGCATTTCCATAAAATATTCGGGGGTGTGCGCTTCGGCATAGACCTTCGGCATATAGCGATCTGCCCAGAACCAGGTTCCCATAACGCCCGATGCCTGCGCAAAAATATGCTGCTGTTCATCGGTCAGAAATGTCGGTGCGTAAACGTCATATTCATAGGTGACCAGAGTTCCGTTCTCTTCCGAACCCGAACAGCCTTCCTCCGTGTGCTTTTCGGAGTGAAGTTCACAGTTGTCGATGAAAAATCTGAATTCCGACTTTTCACCGCCGAAATTCACGACCGTGCGGTAAATGCCCGATTCGCAGGAGGAATAATCGAAATCTGCCGACTTTAAGATATAATCGGTCTTGTGCAAAGGCTCAACGGTGAAGTCGATGTTAAGCGTGTCCGAGCCGTCGGCAAAGCTCATCGGAACGCTGTCCGAGTCACGCACTATCTGTATGCTGTCAACGGTCACAGGTTCGTCTGTGTAGTTGGAGAAAGCGAAAATAAGCTCCTTGCGGTATTTCCATTCGCCGTTTTCATAATCAAGAAGTTCATTGCTGTCACGACATTCCCAAGTGTCAACGCTGCTCTTTTCGCTGTCCTGGCTTATGCTCGGCTGAACGAAATAGACAAGTCCCTCCTCGGGGTTGCCCGTGTCGTATTCGTCAACGGCTTCCGCAGTCGTTTCCTCGGGTTCACATTCGGTAGTGTTGGTTTCTTCCGCTGTTTCGGCGGTCGTAACTTCGCTTGTTTCGCTTATTTCGACAGTTGTTTCAGCCGTGCTTGCCGTTGTTTCGTCCGAAGATGTCGAAGTGCTTCCGCAGGCTGTCAGGCACAGAGCGGAAAGAATTATAGCCGCATATTTTCTGTAATTCATAATGTTATACCCCCACATATAATAAACCCGACCAAAGCAATGCGATGGTCGGCTGTGCTTTGTAACTATAATTATACCATATTCTGCCGAAATAGCAATTACAGTATGGTTACAAATTGCAGGGAAGCCCCGTGGGCAGTTTTTTAAAGCTATTGGTGACTGCGGGACGGGAAACCCGTCCCCTACAATAATTATAGATAATATGATAAACTCGTTGGAATACCGTGGATTACAATTACAGCAATGATGTGTAATAATCCTTCATAGTCTTTGCGTCCTCGGTCTGAGTTCCGTCACTTTCGCAGATAAATGTCGGCGCAAGGTTTTTCTTCGCAATAAGCTCCATAAGCGGCTCGAACTGCGGACCGTAAACAGTGTCGGCAAAGGTCAGGTGCTTCTTTTCGCCGCCCTTTTCGGTGTATTCTATCTTGGAGAAATGCGAGTGGAAGCATTTCAGGCGTTCGCTGCCGAGTTCGTTTTCTATCGTGTCAAGAATTTTTTCATAGTCGGATTTGTCCTTGATAGAGCCGAATGTGCGTGCGTTGAGGTGTCCGAAGTCGATACAGGGGATAAAGCTTTCATCGATCTTGCAAAGCTCCATAACTTCGTGCAGATCGCCGAGCTGATTTATCTTTCCCATAGTTTCGGGACAGCAGCGGATATTTTCAAGTCCCTGCGCAACAAGCTCCTCACGGGCAAGCTTCATCGTGTTTTTGGCAAGCTCGAGTGCTTCCTCTCTCGTCATCTTTGAGCATGAGCCGCTGTGGATAACGATCCTGTCGCCGCCCATAGCGTTCACAGCCTTTGCCGAAGCTAAAATATAGTTCACCGAGTTGAGACGTTTTTCTTCCTCAACGCTTGAAAGCGAGATGAAATAAGGTGCGTGAACGGAAACGGTTATCCCTGCATCGTGCAGAGCTGCGCCGATCTCCCGTGCGCTCTCCTCGGAAACACGAACGCCCTGACCGCACTGGTACTCAAAGTGGTTCAAGCCGAATTTCGTAAGGTATTCACCGAGCTGTGTGGATTTTTTATAGCCCATTTCCTTGAAGCTTTTTGCAGCTCCCGCAGGGCCGAATCTTGCGTTTGGCATAGTTTTTTCCTTTCAAAAAGCATGGGGTCCTGATTTTTCCCGAATGCTCAGTCTATCTTCTGCTCCAGCTTTGCCGTTATCTCAAATGTCGTTACTTCCTCCGTTACGGTCTTGCGGTAGACGGTCAGAGTTATCTCCTCGCCTGCGATCTTGTCGTCAAGAACGTCCATTACAGAGTCGAGGTCTTTTACGGGCTTGCCGTCAATTTCCGTGATGATATCATACGGCCGAAGATCCTTTGTTGCGATATCGCAGGTCGGGTCAACGCTCATTACGCATATTCCCTCCACAACGCCGAGGCCGGCTGCCGTTGCGCTGTCCATCGCTATAAACGTGATGCCGAGCTTTGCCCTTCCGGGGACATAGCCGTTTTCGATAAGCGCTTCCGCAACGGTAACTGCGTCGTTTATCTCTATTGCAAAGCCTATTCCGTCATAAACAACGTGGTCAAGTCCGCCGACCGAGATGCCTATTACCTGACCGTACATATTGACGAGCGCACCGCCCGAATTTCCGGGGTTGAGTGCTGCATCGGTCTGTATGCATCGGAGCGTTCCGCTTGATGAATAGTCGGTTTCTATTTCTCTGCCGAGGGCGCTTACATAGCCGAAGGTTATGGAATTTTCAAGGCTTCCGCCTGCGCCGATAACTGCGACCTGTTCGCCGAGGATAACTTCGTCCGAATTGCCTATTTCCGCCGAAACAAGGTCATCGGCTTCTATCTTTACCACTGCCAAGTCCTGCTTGCGGTCTATGCCGACAAGCTTTGCTTCAAACTGCCTGCCGTCGTTGAGCTGTGCCTTGAACTGCGCATCTTCGTCAACAACGTGCGCATTCGTGAGGATATATCCGTCGGTCGAGATGATTATTCCCGAGCCGAGCGAGGTCATCTGATACGGTGTATCGCTGTAAACGCCGATAAGAACCTGCGAGGGGAGAACTCTCTGCGCAACGCCCTCCGTTGTGAGCAGACCCGTTTCCTCATCGGCGTAATATTTCGCTTCAAGCACGGGACGGGGAGAGGTCGGGAGGGTTATCCGGACACGCTTTGTATCCTTATCCTTGCTTTTTTCGCTTGCAGTCTGCGTTTCAAGCGAACTGAACGAGCTGTCGCTCTTGGTCTCGATGAATTCGGCTGCCCTTTTTGCCACAACGACCGACAATATAACGATCGCAATGAACATTGCAGCGATAAGCGCAATTATTATCGCCATCCAGACAGCCGAAAGCCGCTTTTTCTTCGGGGGAACGTTCTGAACTCCGTTAGGCTGCTGATCAGGCTGTGCATACTGACCCTGCGGCATAGCTCTGTTGCCGTAGGGAGCATAATAGCCGTTCTGATAACCGTTGTTCGGCGGAGGATATGCGCCTTGCTGATATGGCGGAGGAGTTTGCTGATTTTGCGCAGCGTTCTGATATGGCTGTGCAGCACCATTGCTTTGCGGCGGAGCAGGGCGGTACTGCGGCTGAGGTGCGGCAGGCTGCCCATAGCCCGGCTGTGCATAACTCTGCTGACCGAGGTTCGACTGACCAAAACCCGATTGTCCGAGGTTTGTCTGTCCAAGACCTGACTGTCCGAAACTTGACTGCTCGGAGCTTGGCTGTGTAAAGCTTGGCTGTCCGAGACCCGACTGCATAAAGCCCGGCTGCTCGGTATTCTGCTGCGATGAGGAAGCTTCGGGTGAAGCTGCTTCATTCGGTGTGTTTTGGAAAAGGTTCGGTTCGCTCATCTTTTCGGGCGAAGCGGAGCTGCCTGATGTATTATCCTGCAAAGGCTGTGTATTCTCCGTATTGGAATTGTTTTCGCCAAAATTATCCACAATATGCCTCCTTTATAAAATAAGCCGCACAGTTACAGACATTCACATAGCTTGTAATTGTGCGGCAAAATGTTAAAGCGTTATTTCAAATTCAACAAAGCTGTTGGGTTCGCTGCGGACAAGTATCTTTCCGCCGTGGAGCTTTATTATCGAGCGCACGATGGAAAGTCCCAGACCAACGCCCGTTTTGTCGATGCCTCTTGAAGCGTCCGCTTTGTAGAAACGGTCGAATACCTTTGATATCTCGTTCGCTTTAAGACCCTCGCCGCTGTTTCTGATGCGGATAACGGGCGAGCCGTCCCTGTTTTCAAAGGCGAACTCGATATAACCGCCGTCGTCAACGAATTTTACAGCATTTTCGACAAGATTGTAAAGCACCTGCTGCATAAGGTCGCTGTCGGCGCTTACCATAAACCTGCCGTGTTCAATGCCCCTTATCTCAACGTGCTTCTCATCGATGCGAGTCTCAAACATAAGCAGCACCTTGACAAGCAGCGGCATAAGATCGAAGGTTTTCTTTGTCATTTCCATTTCGCCCGCTTCATACTTGGAGATATTGAGCATGGACTTGACAAGGCGAGCCAGTCGGTCGACCTCCTCCGAAACGATGTTGAGATAATAATTGTGCTTTTCCTTCGGTATAGTTCCGTCAAGGATGCCGTCAACAAAGCCGCCGATGGTCGTCATAGGTGTACGAAGCTCGTGCGAAACGTTCGAGATGAAGCTCTTTCGGTTCTCCTCGATAGCTTCGAGCGAGCTTGCCATTTCGTTAAGGGAATTGGCAAGGAAGCCGAACTCATTATCCTCGGGGACATAGAGCTTTTCGGAGAAGTCTCCGCTTCCGAACCGCTTTGCAGCAAGGGTCATTTCCTTTACAGGCGTCATCAGATGCTTGACCGCCGCATATATCGCAACGAAAACAAGCACAAGTATCGCTGCGGAAGCGATAGCAAGGGCGAATATGAGCTTCGTCAGATACTGCTGGAGCGGCGTATCGGAAAGCTTCGAGAAAAGGTAATACTGCTTTCCTCCCGCCTCAAATTTATAAACAAGGTTAAAAACTGTACTCGGGTAAAAATGGTCAAGGCTCGAAAGCTCAAAAAAGCCCTCATCGCCGACCTTATTCAGAATATCTTCCCCGATATTTCTCCCTGTATGAGAACACGGCGGTGCTTCGGAGCAAACCAAAGCAACGCCGTTTGAATCTGTTAATGTGAAAACTATCTCCGTTGTATCGGTCACGTTCAGATAGATATTGTTAAGATAATCCGTGTTCACCCCGTCAGCCGAGTCTATCGAAAGCTTTGTCATCGACATTATCGTATCGGCATTCGCAACGAGGTAGCCTTTTTTGTCGCTTTTATAAAATTCGGAAGAAATGATTATAAGAACGACCGCAACACAGACAATAGCAGCGGATATTATTGCAGCGCACAGGGTAAAAAACTCGGAGAATACGCTTTTACGCATTTTCTTCCTCTGCCTCGAACTTGTAGCCTACGCCCCATACTGTTTTGAGCGCCCACTTGTCCGAAACATTTTCAAGCTTTTCACGCAGACGCTTGATATGAACGTCGATGGTACGGGAGTCTCCGTAATATTCAAAGCCCCATACTTCGTCAAGAAGCTGATCTCTTGTATAAACACGGTTCGGGTTGGATGCGAGATAGAAAAGGAGTTCAAGCTCCTTCGGGGGAGTATCCATTACCTTGCCGTCAACACGCAGCTCGTATCTTGTCATATTAACAACGAGCTTGTCGTAGCGTACTTCCTTGATCTCGGTCTCGGTGCTGCCCTGACCGATACGTCTTGAAATAGCCTTTATTCTTGCGATAACTTCCTTTGTATCGAACGGCTTGACGATATAGTCGTCTGCGCCGAGTTCAAGACCGAGAACCTTATCGAAGGTCTCGCTCTTAGCGGTTATCATTATTATCGGAACGTTGGATTTTTTACGGATCTCACGGCATACCTGCCAACCGTCAAGCTCGGGGAGCATGATATCGAGAAGAATAACATCGGGTTTGAGGGCATTGAATTTAATAAGAGCCTCATCGCCGTCGTGAGCAACGATAACTCCGTAGCCTTCTTTTTCAAGATAAAGCTTTAAAAGCTCGCAGATATTATTATCGTCATCAACGACCAGAACCTTTCCAAGTGACATAATTATTTCCTCCTATCGTTTTTTCGATCTATTCTGAAAAAGCATATATTAATGTACAGTGTTAAAACATAATACTACTTATAACTAATTATAGCAAATATCGGGACATATTATATAAATTTATATGAACAAAATATTTCCTAATTGTAAATTTCACAAAAGCATAATCAAATTCTTTAAAAATTATAAAAAACCGTTCATTTTTAGGGTTTTCTATGCATTAAATTCGGCATTTTCCGTCAGATGACTTCTTTAAGGATAAGATAAGCCATTGTTGCGATCGACTTAGCTTCGACATAGTTTCTGTCTACCTTGAAATTGCCTTCTGTAAGCATATTTTTAAGTTCGGAAACACGCTCGAAGCCTTTAAGAGCCTCCTGCATATTCGGGATAACGAAATACGACTTCTGCATGATATGTCTGATCTCGGTACGGATACCCGACGGTATCTCGGGAGCGTTCGGGTCAATGTCAAACTCGGCAGTTTCGAGGTTTTCGAGCGGAACGCCTGCATTTTCCTGCATCTTTTCCGCAATGGATATAGCAGCCTGTCTGCCGAAAACGAGAGCTTCGAGCAGCGAATTTGAAGCGAGACGGTTGTTGCCGTGAACGCCCGTGTGGGAACATTCGCCGACAGCATAAAGTCCGTCAACGGTCGTCTGAGCGTGGGTATTTACGTTGATGCCGCCCATTAAGTAGTGCTGGCATGGATAGATCGGGATACGGTCGGTCGTCATGTCGATGCCCTGTTCAAGCAGGTACTTATATATCATCGGGAAACGTGCCTTTATGAACTCGGGGTCTTTGTATGAAATATCAAGATAGAAATCGTCCGAGTTCGTTCTTCTTGCCTCGCTGATTATCGAGTGCGAAACGACGTCACGGGGAGCAAGCTCCAGACGCTCGTCATAATTCTGCATAAAGCGTTCGCCGTCGCAGTTGAGGAGGTATGCGCCCTCGCCCCTGACAGCTTCGGAGATGAGGAAGCACTCCCTTGTGTGCTTGTTGTTGAACGCAGTCGGGTGGAACTGAATGAGCGAAAGGTTCTTGATGTTTGCGCCCATTTCGTAAGCGGCAGTGATGCCGTCACCCGTTGCAATAGCGGAGTTTGTGGTGTATTCGTAAATCCTGCCGATGCCGCCCGTTGCAAGGATAACGTAACGGGAGTTATAGGTCGAATGTTCATCGTTGACGCAGATATCGGCAGAGAAACCCGTTCCCGTCTTTTTCAGTTCGCAGAGAAGAGCATTCTCCAGAATATCGATATTAGGCGACTTTTTAACAGCTTCCTGAAGCTTGGAGGTTATCTCAAAGCCCGTCGAATCACGGTGGTGGAAAATTCTGTGGCGGCAGTGTCCGCCCTCGAGGGTCTTATGGTAGTTGCCGTTCTCGTCCTTGTCAAAGTCAACGCCGAAGCCGATGATCTCCTCGATCTCGTGAGCGGCTTCGGTGACGAGAATTTTGAGCGAGTCGGGGTTGTTCTTATATCCACCTGCGATAAGCGTATCCTTTGTATGGAGCTGGATATTGTCGTCAACGGGCTTATATACAGCCGCAATACCGCCCTGAGCGAGTGCGGAGTTGCAGAGTATCATTTCTCTTTTTGTGATAAGCAGTATTTTCAGCTCTTTCGGCAGGTTCAAAGCGGAATAAAGTCCGCCTGCGCCCGTTCCTGCAATAATAACGTCATAATTTTTGGACATAGCTATACTTCCTTTATTATGTATAAAATTCACGTTCGCACCCAAAGAAACCGATTACCGCAAGAGCCGAACTGTGACAATGTTCCGAGCAGAATCTCCCTCATATAAACACTTAATACAATTATAACACAAGAAATCACAAAAATCAATTATTATCGCATATTTTTTGCCGAATTTATGCAAAAAAGCACAAAAAAGCTGCCACACGAACCGTATGGCAGCCATAATGTTTACTTAAAAAGCAATCAGTTTACAATTGTCTTTTCAGTTTCCTTATCAAAGATGTGAACCTTGTTAGGATCAAGAGCAACCTTGATAGTATCCTGAGGACGGGCAGTTGATCTTGGGTCAACTCTTGCTGTGAGGGGGATACCCTGGCAGGTGAGGTAGAGGTAAACTTCTGCGCCCATCATTTCTGTGATCTCGACATCAGCATCGATGATACCTGTCTTAGCAGAGGAGATGAACATTTCTTCATCGTGGATATTTTCAGGACGGATACCCATGATGATCTCCTTATCAACATAGTTGGAGAGAACATTCTCATCAACCTTTGCTTCAGGAAGCTCAACATAATACTTAACGCCTCTGGAGGTCTTGGTGTCCTCGGAACCGAATTCAATCGTGTACTTGCCTTCGATCTTTCTGAGAACAGCATCAACGAAGTTCATCTGAGGTGAACCCATGAATCCTGCAACGAAGAGGTTAACAGGGTTGGAGTAGAGGTTCTGAGGAGAATCTACCTGCTGAATGAAGCCGTCCTTCATAACAACGATACGGTCACCCATTGTCATAGCTTCTGTCTGGTCATGAGTTACATAGATAAATGTAGTACCGAGCTTCTGGTGGAGCTTGGATATCTCAGTTCTCATCTGTGCACGGAGCTTTGCATCGAGGTTGGAAAGAGGCTCGTCGAGGAGGAAGACCTGAGGTTCACGAACGATAGCACGGCCGAGCGCAACACGCTGTCTCTGACCGCCGGAGAGAGCCTTCGGCTTTCTGTCGAGGAGGTGGGAGATATCAAGGCTGCGGGCAGCTTCTTCAACCTTACGGCTGATCTCGTCCTTGGGGACTTTACGGAGCTTAAGACCGAATGCCATGTTCTCGAATACTGTCATATGAGGATAAAGAGCGTAGTTCTGGAAAACCATCGCAATATCTCTGTCCTTAGGAGCAACATCGTTTACAAGACGGTCTCCGATATAAAGCTCACCTTCGGAGATCTCTTCAAGTCCTGCGATCATACGGAGAGTAGTGGACTTACCGCAGCCGGAAGGACCAACGAGAATGATGAATTCCTTATCTTTGATCTCAAGGTTAACATCTGAAACGGCTACAACACCGCCGGGGTATTTCTTATAAATTGAACGAAGTGACAAACTTGCCATGTTAATAGGACCTCCTACATTTAAATTGTCTGCCGAGCATACTCGGCTCTATTAATATAATACCAAAAGTGGGGAGCAAATTTCAAGTCACTTATTAACTAAACTTATAAAAACTTATTTATTTAGTTTGACGAAAAAGCAAATATTTGTAATTTGCTGGGAATTTTAAGTTAAAATAATGTCTAAATATTTTCGATTTCTTTGTGCAACATTTCTCTCCACTCGCCGAGAGCAAGGCTTTCGTCAAGCTTCACTCCGCCTATCGAGATCCGCTTCAGATACAACACCTTGTTGTTCCGTGCCTGTGCCATACGCTTTATCTGGTGGTACATACCCTCGCTTATGGTTATGAGGACTTCATGCGGATCGGTGAGGATCTCGAGCTTTGCAGGCTTGCAGACATCGCCGCCGTCTATCGCAAGACCCTCCTCAAAGGCTGCGGCATCTTCCTCAGTCGCAGGGGTTTCGAGCTTGGCGAAATAAGTCTTGTCAACGTGGCGCTTCGGGGAGAGGATATTGTGCGCAAGAACGCCGTCATCGGTGATGAATACGAAGCCCTCGGTGTCCTTGTCGAGCCGTCCTGCGGGGAAAAGACCCTCACGGCGTATGCTGTCGGGGAGAAGCTCGAGAACTGTCTTCGATTCGCCGTCCCTTGTCGAGCATACAACGCCCTGCGGCTTGTTCATCATTATATATATGTGCTTGCGGTAGGTGACTTCCTTTCCCTCGGAGCAGACGGTGTCTTTTTCAGGGTCAATTTTCATATCGAAAAGCTTTGCGACCGTGCTGCCGACCGTTACAACTCTGCGCTTTATGAGTTCCTTTGCCTCGGAGCGTGTTATGCCGAGCTGCGCCGAGAGGAATTTGTCAAGCCGCTGAACATCTTTTTTCGGGACTTTCGGTTCGCTCATTGTTTTCCGCCGTCCTTTCTGATATTTCGGTTATAGGACTTGTTTTTCGCCTTTTTCGCCACGGAAAAGCCAAATTCGCCGAGCTTTCTTCCTATCGAGAAATATTCGCCGTGGGAATAGGCGAGAAGTCCTGCCTGCTGGAGGTTTATCTTGCCCTTGCTGTCGATATAGCGTTCGTCGGCGGAAATTGCGACAACATCTGCGATAAACATATCGTGAGTGCCATAGCTTTTTATCTCACGCACCTTACATTCGAGCGAAAGAGGACTCTCTGCGATAACGGGTGCTTTGACAACGGACGATTCTTCAAGCGTAAGGCTGCACTGCTTTATCTTGTCTGTATCCCTGCCGCTGCGAACGCCGACAAAATCCGTTTCACGGACGAGCTTTGAGGTCGTAAGGTTTATGACGAACTCGCCCGTTTCCTTTATTATTGCGTGGGAATGGCGTGAGGGGCGTACCGAGATGTAAACTATCGGCGGCTTTGTGTTTATAACGCCTGTCCATGCGCAGGTGAGGACGTTCGCTTTATGCATATCTCCGCAGCTCACCATAACCGCAGGCAGCGGCGAAATGAGCGTTCCCGGTGCTAAAATTTTTCTTCCCATATTGATTCCTCTTATAAAAAATAAATGATAATTTGTGCATAAAAATGTTAAATCTGCTAATTGAAAGAAGTATGCAAAAATGATATACTATCTTTGAACAGGTATATATCAAGGAGGTGTGAGCTATGCCGTCTATCCCGTCAATATCAATAAATACCAACACAAACAGCACCTTTGAAAGCAGCGAGGGAATGTCCTCCCGTATCCGCCGAAAGGCTCTCGAAAGCCTGATAAGCAATGACGAACAGGAGCTTGAAAAGCTTTCCGCAAAGCAGACCGCCGAAAAGTCAAAGCTTAAGATCGAGCTTACCAAGTACAAGACCGAGCTTTCCAAGCTTGAAAAGAACTCGGACGACAAGGAAAACGATGAAAAGACTGCCGATATGAAGCGCCGCTTCGATTCATTCGAGTGCCAGACCTGCAAAAACAGACGTTATCGGGATCAGTCGGACGATTCGGGCGTTTCGTTCCAAACCGCTTCTCACATCGACCCGTCAGCGGCTTATTCCGCAGTCCGTTCTCACGAAAATGAACACGTTGCACGAAACAAAACGCAGGCTGAACAGAACGGTCAGAAGATAGCATATCAGACCGTCACGATAAACCGTGCGATTTGCCCAGAATGTGGACGAAGCTACGTTTCGGGCGGCGTTACGCACACGGTCACCAAAGCCGACAACAGTGCCAAGTACACTGTCGGCGACATTAAGCTTGAAAAAGACCCTGTTGGCAGCATCGTGAACGTTGTTGCTTAGTATAACATCATTCCCCGTCGGCATCTTCGCCCTCGGGGACATTTTTTTGCTCTTCTTCGGCAGTCTTTGAAGCATTGTGAAGCTCGATAGCGACCTTTGTGAGCGGCGAAAGCTCCTTTTCCTGCTTGCTGTTGCGCTCGATTATCTCTTTAGCCATAGCTGCGCCGTGTTCAAAGCTGTAAAACTCGGGGAAGCCCTCCTGCTTTGAGAGAACTTCATACATTTCGCAGCAGTTTGAAACTCTGTACCAGAACACAGCACCTGCGATAAGGAACGGTGCAGCGGCGATGTTGAGCCATGCACCCGTGATTATGACACCGAAAGCGGAGATCATGAACGCCAGCACCGAAGCCAGCACCCATTTCCCGTTCATCGAATGGGCAAAAAACGACGGCAGCATAACTATTATCGGCACAAGGTACATAAAGCCGCTTATCTGCGGAACCTTCTGCATCGTTTTGAGCGAATACATCACCGAAAGCAGATCGTATACGAATATATATATCATAAGCACAACGCAGAAAATGCAGGAAAATTTCCACGCCGCTTTTCTTCTCCGCTCGACCTCGGACATACACTCCCTTTTCTGGTCAAGGCTCATTCCTGCGACCATTGTCGGGTCAAGGTTTATGCTTTTGCTGAAACCTGCCATAGCTTGTGACCTCTTTCCTTTCTCCGTTTACGATCTACTGTTTGTATATTATTTGTTTATTTATACAAATCATCATAATATTTATATATACAAAAAGTAAATCTATATTTATACTATACTCCCAGTAAACAAAATTACTTCTGCTCGCTGTGGAATTTTACATTTTCATCGTGTACAGCTTCGGTCTTGCTGAGGTAGTTATCCCAAAGCTTCAGGGCGTTGTTGTAGTTCGCCGTGAACTTTTCCATATTCACGCCGAGAGCCTCACGGGGAAGTCTGAAGCCGATGAAAAGGCTGTCGGACATTGCGGTGTATTTTATATCCTCGGCGAAGCTCGTTCCCGAGAGCATATAGCCAAGCTCGGTGCAGTTTTCATCATCGGGATAGATCGTGCGCATATCAACGAGTATCGGATCAACGGGGTTGCCGTTCTCGCTCACGGTGTCGATGCCGACCGTATGGCAGGTATCGGCGTCGGCGATAACGATGATAGAGTCGCCGCTCTGGAACTCAGCCATAAGCTTTGTCTGCGCCGACTGGTTGAAGTAAGCGTCAAGGTTGTCGTCGCTGTACACCGCAGGCAGATAGCTGACACGAACATAGACCTCGCCGTCGCCGTTGAAGTCCTCGCAGTAGGGTTCGAGCAGCTTTTCGATATCACCCGTGCGGAAGTCAAGCTCCGAGTCGGAAGCCATTATCATTATCGCAACATCGGGCTTTTTGTTGGTGACAATATCCCTTATAAGGAAAAATGCCAGCAGGACAATTATCACGCCGACTATAACAGCGATCTTATTATGGTAGAAAAAGTTGCTTATCTTCTCCCAAACGGTGTATTCCTTGACAGGTTCGGCTTCGTGAGGGATATCCTCCTCGGAGATGACGCCCTGTTTGAGCTTTATCAGCTCGATACGGTCACGTTCAAGCTTTTTCTCGTAGCGTTCACGATCACGGCGTTCCTTTTCGGCACGCTCCTTTTCACGCTCCGCTTCGGCTTCAAGCTCCTCCTGCCGCTGTTTTTCGTTTATCCGGCGCATATTTTCGAGAACGGAGACCTTTCCGCTCACCTCGGTCTTTTCGCCGGATTCGTCATTTTTTATATCATTGCTTTTTTCTTCGGACATAGCTTTCTCCTATGATTTAAAATATACTATTATAAAATTTTAAGTCATTTTTTCGTCCAAGTCAAGGGTGAAGCCAAAAGTTTCAGTAAACTTTCATACATCAGAACAATTCCGTAAGCGAAGAAAGGCTGTTTATTTCAGCGTCAAAGCGGTCAGCCGAACCGAAACCGTAAGCCGCATGGATAAATTTTGCGCCTGCATAATATGCGCTGTCGCAGTCGCCCTGAGTATCTCCGACATAGACTGCATTTTTAAGTCCGTTCCGTTCAATAATAAGCTTGATGTTGTCTCCCTTTTTAAAGAGGTCGTCGCCCCAGCAGATATGGTCGGTGAAGTATTTTTCAAGCTTGTAATGCTTTAAGAAGCACTCGATATAGCCGCACTGACAGTTGCTGACGATAAAAAGAGGACAGCACTCTTTAAGATACGCAAAGGTCTCCTCGACTCTGTCGTAAATTTCGCCGCCGTGTTCGGCAAGATAGTCATTCTCGTGCGAAGCGCAAAGCTCCATTATCTCCATGCGGCGTTCCTGCGGATATTTCCCGAAAAATTTATCGGCGATAACATCCATTGTCAGACCCATTATGCCCTGTATATCAGCCTGCGTTATTCTTACGTCAATGTTATTTTGTGCAAGTGCTTCATTCCACGAATCGGCAACGCCCTTTGAGCTGTCCCAGAGCGTTCCGTCAACATCAAATATGATACCGTCTGCGTTCATTTTTCCTATCCTTTCGGCTTCCTTATTTCATACATTATTATATAGTATAAACCCAAAGCTGTCAATATTAATGTCGTGGGCTGCCGTGGGTTTTCGGCGGGGGAATAAATTGTGATGGTTTATGTGAATGTGTTCAAAAGGCTATATTTTCCGATCATCTTTATTCAGCAGAACAAGAGCAGAACAAAAATCAAATTTCCAATATCTATATTCAGCACACCCCTCTGAAAATCAAAAATCCAAGCGGAAAAGCAAACTCTATGGTTTGTATAGCTGTGCCGGGGGAGAGAGGGATAAAGGAAAGGGATCGCAAAGGGAAAACCATTAAGGGGGAGAGGGAACGGTCCTGCGTCCATAGGTTGCAGAGTGCTCCCTCGTCCTCTTATTGGTTTTCCCTTTGCACAGAACCCCACGAAACTATGGGTTGTTAATTGCTTTTTAGACTGTATATGTTTGGTTATTGGGTTGCGATTTTGGGCTGTGCTTAAAAATGGTCGGATATAGAATCCGACCCTACGGAAAATTGTTGCTTTTACTCACATACTTCACCGCCGTTCATACTGCGCTTATCCATTCATACTGCATTGAAGCTTCAAATCCACTCACTTCGTTCGCGGATTTTTGCTTCAAGGATAGATTGTTTGAAGAAAATAGTGTTGGCGCAATTCACATTTTATAGTTTTACAAACTTGATTTCTCATATTCGTTTTACCTTTTTTGTGTGAATTGCGCCTTTTTAGCTGTTATTGATTTCGCTATTGCGGCAATACTTGATGCTGTTAGTTTAAGGAGTTTCGCTTCTGCGGAAGCGACCAAGGGCTTTGCCCTCTGGACACCCACAAGCCTTTGAAAAGGCTTGACCTAAACTTTAAATTGGCTTCGCACCGCCCAAACAAATGCAAGCTATGCATCAATTACGCATTACGCATTACGAATTACGCATTAAATTAAAGGCTTTGCGACAAATTTTGCTTGACATATATATCGGATTGGTATATAATTAATCTGATTAATTATGTTCGGAACAAAGCATCGGCAGTCTTTTCAACAAGAGTGAAATCGCTCTTTTCGCACTTCGCCGTATGCCCCTTGAATGTTTTTATCACACCGAAACTTGTTTTAATATTACGTCTTTACGAGCGTTTCGGCTACATATTTCCTTGATGCAATATTTTTACTACTTTTTGCTCGGAAATTTATATTTTATACTATTTAACACTATGGAAACACCGAGATCACCGCTAAAAACGCTCCCGTCCGTTTTTTCACGCCTTATGGCTTGATGCACGGCAAAATTTTTCAAAAACGGCGGAATGAACGCACGGCGGCGGATATTTTATTCGGCTTTTTCCCAAGACAAGAAAAGCGAGGTTGAAAAATTGGCTAACAACGAAAACGAGATCGAAACCATTACCGTCAATATGTACGGCGAGAGAATTTCTCCGAAAAAACAGGAAAAGCTTGCACCCGAACAGGCGGTGCAGAACAACACTTCACGATACAGCCGTCCGAACGGTTATCATCAGAACGGCTACAACGGATATCAGAAGAAAAATTATTACAGAAACAACAAAAAGCCTTACTACAATTACAGACAGCGTGACAACCGACAGAACCAGCGTCAGAACGTGCTTCCGACAGCTCCCGAGAACACGGCTGCAATGCCCCCCGTTCAGGCTGCTCCGACCGTGCCGAGCATTCCTGCCGAGAGAAACACCGGACCGCAGTACAGGCAGAAAAACTACAACAGAAATCGTTCTTATCAGAATAATTCTTATCGGAACAATTCCTATCAGAATCGCAGTTCCTACCATAACGACTCCTATCAGAACAATTCTTATCAGAATGACTATTATCGAAATAAAAACAACAGCGCTCCGACAGATATCGGCGAGGCTTTGCAGGCTGCCGAGGCAGGCGTTTTCAGGACAAATCACCGCAGCGTAAAGCGCACCCCCGTGAGAATTATCCCCCTCGGCGGACTTAACGAGATCGGCAAGAATATGACCGTTTTCGAGTGCGCTAACGATGCATTCATCGTTGACTGCGGACTTGCTTTCCCCGACAGCGACATGCCCGGCGTTGACCTTGTTATACCCGATTTCACCTATGTTGAGCAGAACGCTGACAAGATAAGGGGCGTTGTCATCACTCACGGACACGAGGATCACATCGGTGCGCTCGCTTATCTTCTCAAAAAGGTAAACATTCCCGTTTACGGAACAAGGCTCACTATCGGACTTATCGAGGGCAAGCTCAAAGAACACGGCCTTCTCGAAAGTGCGAAGCTGAACGTTGTAAAGCCCCGTCAGACTATTAAAATGGGCTGTATGGCGGTCGAATTTATCCGTGTGAACCACTCTATCCCCGATGCAGTCGGACTTGCTGTCCACACTCCTGCAGGCGTTATCGTCCACACGGGCGACTTCAAGGTCGACTTCACGCCTATCGAGGGCGGCATCATTGACCTTGCACGTTTCGGCGAGCTTGGCAGCAGGGGAGTTCTTGCGCTCATGGCAGATTCGACCAACGCAGAGCGTCCCGGCCACACGGCTTCGGAGCGGACAGTCGGAAACTCGTTTGTGAAGCTTTTCGACCGTGCGGAGGGCAAGCGCATAATCATTGCGACATTCTCCTCAAACATTCACCGTGTTCAGCAGATCGTGAACTGCGCTGTTGCAAACGACCGAAAGATCGCTGTTTTCGGCAGAAGTATGCTCAATGTTATTTCGACGGCTATCGAGCTTGGTTATCTTAAAGTTCCCGACGGACTTATCATCGACCTTGACGCTATGAACCGTTTTCCTGTGGAAAAGATAGTTCTTATCACAACGGGAAGTCAGGGCGAGCCAATGTCGGCACTCTCCCGAATGGCTATGAACGAACACAGGCACGTTACGATAACTCCGAACGATTTCATTATAATAAGCGCAAACCCTATCCCCGGCAATGAAAAGCTTGTCACCAAGGTAGTAAACGAGCTGCTCCGTGCAGGTGCGGAAGTTATTTACGAGTCGATGTACGATGTTCACGTTTCGGGACACGCCTGTCAGGAGGAGCTGAAGCTTATGCTTTCGCTCATCAAACCGAAGTATTATATCCCTGTCCACGGCGAATACAAGCATCTGAAAAAGCAGTCGGGACTTGCTATCGACCTTGGAATGGATCCGAACAATGTTATCATCGCAAGCATCGGCAACGTCATTGAATCGGACGGCGTTGATATGAAGATAACGGGTCAGGTTCAGGCAGGCAGAGTATTCGTTGACGGACTTGGCGTAGGCGATGTCGGTTCTATCGTTATCCGTGACAGAAAGCATCTTGCCGAGGACGGACTTATCATCGCAGTTGCGACTATTGAGCTTGAAAGCGGAACTATCCTCGCAGGTCCCGATGTTGTATCGAGAGGCTTTGTATATGTCCGTGAATCGGAGGAGCTTATGGTTGCGGCAAAGGAGATCCTCACGAACACGCTCACGGATTGCCTTGATTCGGGAACGAGAGAATGGAACACGATAAAGACCCGAATGAAGGACGATCTCGGCGAATTTATCTTCCAGAAAACGAAGAGGAAGCCGATGATACTTCCTATTATAATGGAAATATAAATTTGTACCCACTCTGTAGGGACGGGGTTTCACCGCCGATTCGCACACAATTCATTTAAGGTTTTAACAGCTTTGAACGGGACGGGAGACCCGTCCCCTACAAAATAATTGTTTTATCCGCAGATAATATCCGCAGATAATATCCGCAGGCAACTGCGGTTCATAAAATTCCCACGTAAATTACGCCCGTATGGAGGTGCGTTTATTTGACAGGAAAACAATGGCTTGCTTTCAAGCTGGTATCAATTCTGCTCGTTGTCGTATCGATGGCTTCGGCGTTTGCGCTTTCGGAAACGCAGCCTGCGATGTTCTGGATGATGCTCTGCATCACGGCACTGACGGCGATAGCGTTCCTTGCGCTGTTTTCGGCGGCGCAGAAGAATCTTCACCATTTCGTGACGGAAATGGAGTCACAGCTCAACGTTACCGAGCGTGACTCGCTTTACAAATTCCCTGCGCCTGCGGTGATAATCGACAGTGACGGCATAATCGTATGGTACAACATCTCGTTCAGCGAGAATGTTTACAGTGCCGACGCTTTCGGCGTTGACATTCGCTCTGTCATCGATATTGACCTCGACAAGGTCATGGCGAACAAGGAAACTACGGTCGATTTTGAGGCTTCGCACTTCCGCATCTCGGCGATAACTACCGAAAAGACGGATATCGAGTCGAAGCTCATCTCCTCGCTCACGCTCCTCTACTTTGAGGACATCAGCGACCTTATCAATCTTCAGACCGAGATGAACAACCTCCGTCCGTCCGTTATGATGATCTCGATCGACAACTTTGAAGAGCTTCTTTCGGACGAAAAGGAATCGGAAAAGTCGCATATCCTCATTCAGATAGAAAAGCTCCTCGAAACATACCTCGAAGAAAAGCACGGTATCCTGCGAAAGCTTGCTCCCGACCGCTTTTTCGCCGTTGCCGAGGACAGATACATCAACGCTATGATAGCGGACAAGTTCAAGATACTTGAAGAAGTCAGAGCTATCCCCGTTACGGGCAAGACCCCGATAACCCTTTCGATAGGCGTTGGCATCGGCTCGGTAGACCTTGAAGAGAGCGAGCAGTTCGCACGTCAGGCGCTTGAAATGGCGCAGGGCAGAGGCGGCGATCAGGCTGCCGTTAAACGTGATGACGGCTATGAATTCTTCGGCGGCGTTTCAAAGGGCATCGAAAAGCACACAAAGGTCAAGACCCGTATCGTTGCGGCTGCGCTTATGGATATCATCGAATCCTCGTCCTCCGTTTACATTATGGGACACAGAAACGGCGATATGGACAGCGTTGGCTCGGGCGCAGGTCTCTGCGGTGCGATAAGGATAGTCCGACCCGATATCCCCGTGAATATGGTCGTTGACCTTGAACGCAATCTTGCAAAGCCTATCATAGGCAGACTTGACGAAAATCTCCGAGATGAAGAACCCGTTTTCATCTCGCCCGAGGACGCTCTCGGAAAAATGGACGAAAACAGCCTTCTCATAATCGTTGACACGAACAACAAAGACCTCCTCGACAGCCCCGAAGTTTATGCTGCCGCAAAGCAGATCGTTGTCATTGACCACCACAGACAGGTCGTCAATTATATCGACAATGCTGTTATTTTCCACCACGAGCCTTATGCTTCGTCAGCGTGTGAAATGACGGCAGAGCTTATACAGTATTTCCCCGGCATCGACAAGCTCCAGAGCTACTATGCGGACGTTATGCTCGCAGGAATCATGCTCGACACAAAGGATTTCGTTATGCGAACGGGCGTGAGAACGTTCGAGGCGGCGGCTTTCCTCCGAAAGCTCGGTGCGGATATGGTCGCAGTAAAGAACCTTTTTGCGAACACAATGGCCTGCATACAGAAGCGTTCAAAGCTTATCTCCGATGCGGAGATATACAAGCGATGTGCAATTGCGGTCGATGACACTGCGGACGAATATATCCGTGTTGCTTCGGCTCAGGCTGCCGATCAGATGCTTGAAATTGTCGGCGTTGACGCAAGCTTCGTTATATTCCGCATACCGACGGGTGTAAACATTTCCGCACGTTCGCTCGGTGCGATGAATGTTCAGATCATCATGGAAAAGCTCGGCGGCGGCGGTCATCAGACAATGGCGGCGGCTCAGCTCAACGATGTCAGAGTTACCGAAGCCAAGGCAGAGCTTATCAGCGCAATTGACGAATATATCCAAAACATTTCGTAAAATTGATATAAAATAATACTTATTGTAGAGAGGATGCAGTAAAAATGAAAGTTATTTTCTTACAGGACGTTAAGGGAACAGCAAAAAAAGGTGAGGTTAAAGAGGTTTCGGACGGTTACGCACGCAACTTCCTCCTCGGAAAAGGACTTGCTGTTGAAGCAAACGCAAAAAATATGAATCTCCTCGAGGGCAAAAAGTCCTCTGAACAGCACAAGGCTGACGTTGCAAAGCAGGAGGCTCTTGACAGTGCCGCAAAGGCAAAGGGCAAGAAGGTCGTTATCAAGTGCAAGGCAGGTCAGGGCGGAAAGCTTTTCGGCTCTGTCACCGCAGGCAACGTTGCCGATGTTGTAAAGGAACAGCTCGGCATTGCCGTTGACAAGAAGAAGGTCTCCCTTTCCACAGAAATAAAGGCATTCGGAACATACACTGCCGAACTCAAATTCCACGCAGGTATTTCCGAAAAGATCACAGTTGAGGTCGTTGAGGAATAATGGCTGATAAGATCGACCTCGGCGAATTTTCATCGAGCGAGCTTCCTTACAGCCTTGAAGCGGAACAGAGCGTTATCGGTGCTATCATCATCGACACGGACGCCCTTTCAACGGCGATGAACTATCTCAAAGCCGAGAGCTTCTATATTTCGATGCACCGTGAGCTTTACAGCATCATAACCCGAAATTTTGCGATGGGTGTAAGATCGGACGTTATCACCGTCCTTGATGAAGCCGTAAAAGAGGGCATTTTCGAGACTGCCGCCGCAGGAAAGGAATATCTTTTCTCGATAAGCAATGATGTGCCTTCGACAAAAAACATCGAAAGCTACTGCAAGATCGTTGCGGAAAAGTTCTATCTCCGCTCGCTCATCACGGCTTCAAAAGAGATAATGGATATGTGCCGCAGCGGTGAGGAAAACGCCGAGATGATGCTCGATTTTGCCGAGCAGAAGATATTCGATATCCGTCAGGGCAGAGATGCGGACGGTCTGAGAAAGATCGAGGACGTCGTTGTTGAAGCTTATGACGGCATTTCAAAAAAATCGGGCGAGGACAGGGAAAAATACCTCGGAATGGGTTCGGGCTTTTCAAAGCTTGACGGCGTTATAACGGGTCTCAACAAATCCGACCTGCTTATCGTTGCCGCCCGTCCTGCTATGGGTAAGACCTCGTTCGTACTTAACATTGCCGCAAACGTCTGCCGACACAGGAACGACAAGGAAGTTGTCATTTTCTCGCTCGAAATGTCGAACGAGCAGCTTGTCACCCGTATGCTTTCGTCCGAGAGCCTTGTCGAGAGCGAAAAGCTTCTCAAAGGTACAATTCAGGACGACGACTGGACAAAGCTTGCCGACGGCGCAGAGCGTCTTTCGGGAATGCAGATATACCTTGACGATACGGCAGGCATCACCGTTACGCAGATGAAAGCAAAGCTGAGGCGAATGAAGAACCTCGGACTTGTTATCATCGACTATCTCCAGCTTATGAGTTCGGGCAGGCGCATCGACAACCGTGTAACGGAAATTTCCGAGATCACACGTCAGCTGAAGCTTATGGCAAAAGAACTCAACGTTCCCGTTATCGTGCTTTCACAGCTTTCCCGTTCGGTCGAATCGAGAACGGACAAACGCCCTGTACTTTCAGACCTTCGTGAATCGGGTTCTATCGAGCAGGATGCGGACATTGTAATGTTCCTCTACCGTGACCATTACTACAACAAGGAAAAATGCCCCGACCCGACGCTTGCGGAATGCATCGTTGCGAAAAACCGACACGGTGAAACGGGTACAGTTCCTCTGCGCTGGAACGGACAGTTCACGCTGTTCCTCACCGATGACAGAGTTCCTGTCGGAGATCAGAAATGAGCAATGCTAATATCGTTTTGGAAAACATACGGCTTGCCGCCGAGCGTTTCGATATGTTCGGCAAAGCCGATACGATAGTCTGCGCCTTATCGGGCGGAGCGGACAGCGTTTGCCTTACGCTTGCGCTGAAAGAGCTTTCGTCCGAATACGGCTTCAAGATCAAGGCTGTTCACGTCAACCACCTTTTGCGGGGTGCGGAAAGCGACCGTGACGAGCAGTTCTGCCGTGACCTCTGCGAAAGAGAGGACATTCCGCTGACGGTTTTCCGTGCGGACGCCGCCGCTTTTTCCAAGGAACAAAAAATGTCGCTCGAATCGGGCGCACGAAAGCTTCGCTACAATTTTTTCGATGAGGTCTGCGGAGAAAACGCAAAAATCGCCACGGCTCACACTCTTTCGGACAGTGCGGAAACGGTCATTTTCAACCTTTCCCGAGGAACGGGTCTGAAAGGACTTTGCGGGATCCCGCCCGTTCGTGATAAAATGATACGTCCGCTTATATACTGTAAGCGTGAGGAAATTTTATCGTATCTTTCGGAAAAGGGTCAGGGCTTTGTGACCGACAGCACGAATCTTTCCGATGATTATTCGAGAAATAAAATTCGCCACAACGTTATCCCCGTGCTTGAAGAGCTGAACAGCGGCTTTTTGGAGAGCATAAAGCGGCTCACGGAGAGCCTTTCCGAGGACGAACGCTTTCTTTCCGAGCTTGCCGCAGAGCATTATAACGATGATCTGCGGAATGTTGACGCTTCGATACGCCGCAGGGTGATAAGATCGAAGCTTCGTGAAGCAGGCATCGAACCCTCGGGCGAGAAGATACTTTCTGCAGAGGAATGTGTTCTCAAAGGCAGCGGAAAGACCGTTCTTTCGGGCGAGCTTTACGCCGCTGCGAAAAACGGCAGGCTGAGGACGGAGATCATCCCTCGGGAACGCCTTGTTTTCCCCGAAACAAAAGCCATTATCGGCGAAAATCCGTTTTTATGTGATAAAACGGTGATAATTAGCGTAAACAACGGGGAAAATAATGCAGACGGGGCGCACGTTAATGATTTATTAACAAAATTTGCGCTTGATTGTGATAAAATACAAGGTGAACTGTTTTTGCGCAACCGCCGTGACGGCGACAGCTTTATCCGTGCAGGACGGAGCTTCACAAGCAGCCTTAAAAAGCTTATGAATGAAAATGTTCCCGTCGGCAAAAGGGATAAAATAGCCATACTTGCCGATGATAAAGGTATTATCTGGGCGGAGGGCTTCGGAATTGCCGAAAGGGTAAAGCCCGATGCTTTTACAAAAAACTATATGAATATAAATGTAAAGGAAAAATCATAATGAATGCAGTCGGACTTAAATGCGAAAAACTCGACAAAATAAAAAAAGTAGTCATAACGGCGGAGGAGATCGCCGAAAAGACAGCGGAAGCAGGAAAGCTTATTGACCGTGAATACGAGGGAAAGCCGCTTCTGCTCGTCAGCATTTTAAAGGGCGCTTATATTTTCCTCGCCGATCTTTCAAGAGCAGTCTCCATTCCGTGCGAGATAGGCTTTATGGCGGCGGAAAGCTACGGATCGGGTCTTTCTTCCTCGGGAAATGTAAAGATAACGCTTGACTTAAAGCAGGACATCTCCGAATATCACGTTGTCATCGTTGAGGACATCGTTGACTCGGGAAGAACTCTTTCCAGAATAGTTGAGATGCTTCGGGCAAGAAACCCTCTTTCGCTCAAAGTCCTCACTCTCCTTGACAAACCCGAGCGCAGAGCCGTGGATTTCAAACCCGACTACACGCTTTTCACTATACCCGATTTCTTCGCAGTCGGCTACGGACTCGACTGCGGCGAATACTACCGCAATCTGCCTTACATCGCAGAATACGACCCAAATTAAATATATTCTGACATTTTTTCTCGACGCAGGAATTAAGGTATTGAGCATCACAAGGCTCGGAAAGGAATGAATGACCAATGGCACCAAAAAAATCCTCAAACAGGGGACTGCTTATCTATGTCGGGGTGCTTCTTGCGGCAATGATACTTATCGTTGCACTTATGAAGCAGGCTACCAAAACCGTTTCGGAATACAGCTATTCCGATATTATGAGCTACTTTGACAATTACCAGGTAAGCGAATACAACTTCGACCTCGGCACGGGCGAGCTCAGTATGACCGTTACACTCGATGACGGAACGGAAAAGCTCATCAATTACGTTGTCCCGAACGTTTCCGTTTTTCTCAATGAGATACAGACGGGCGATGACAACTACCGTAAGGAATACAACGCCGCTCACCCTGATGCTCCGCTCAAAATGGAGTACTACAAGATACAGGATAATTCCTGGCTTTATAATCTTCTCCCGTCAGTTATCATAATCATTCTTATGGTCGCACTGTTCTTCTTTATGATGAGACAGGCAGGCGGCGGCGGAAAAATCAACAGCTTCAGCAAGGCCAATGTCAAAACGGCCTCGAACACGAAGAACACATTTGACGATGTTGCGGGCGCAGACGAGGAAAAGGAAGAGCTTGCGGAGATCGTTGACTTCCTCAAAAATCCTAAGAAATACAACGAAATGGGCGCAAGAATTCCTAAGGGCGTTCTCCTTATGGGACCTCCGGGTACAGGTAAAACTCTCCTTGCAAAGGCTGTTGCAGGCGAAGCAGGAGTTCCGTTCTTCTCAATTTCGGGTTCGGACTTCGTTGAGCTTTATGTCGGCGTAGGTGCTTCGAGAGTAAGAGACCTTTTTGAAACAGCGAAGAAAAACGCTCCTGCCATTGTTTTCATCGACGAGATCGATGCCGTAGGCCGTCACAGAGGTGCAGGTCTCGGCGGCGGTCACGATGAACGTGAGCAGACGCTCAACCAGCTCCTTGTTGAAATGGACGGCTTTGAGGGCAACGAGGGCGTTATCGTCATCGCCGCTACGAACCGCCGTGATATCCTTGACCCTGCACTTCTCCGTCCGGGCAGATTTGACCGTCAGATAACGGTAAGCTACCCTGACATCAAGGGCAGAGAGGAAATTCTCAAAGTCCACACGAAGAAAAAGCCGCTCGCTCCCGATGTAAGCCTTTCCACTATCGCAAAATCGACAGCAGGCTTTACGGGTGCTGACCTTGAAAACCTTACGAACGAAGCCGCTCTTATCGCAGCTCGCAAGGAAAAGAAAGCTATCACCAAGGCTGATATCGAAGAAGCCGTTATCAAAGTCATCGCAGGTCCCGAGAAGAAGAGCCGTGTCGTTACTCAGGAAGAGCGCCGCACAGTCGCTTACCACGAAGCAGGTCACGCTATCGTAACATACTATCTCCCATCGCAGGACAGCGTTCATCAGGTAACTATCATTCCTCACGGCGGCGCAGGCGGTATGACTATCCACCTCCCGTCAAAAGAGCCGTCCCTCATTGACGTTAATGCAGAGCGTATCGAGGACGAGATCAAGGTCTGCATGGGCGGACGTGTTGCCGAGGAGCTTATCATCGGCAAGGGTTCGGCAGGCGCAGTGAGCGACCTCCAGCGTTCGACCAAGATCGCAAAGGATATGGTCACAAAGTACGGTCTTTCCAAGCTTGGTCTTGTTGTTTATGCAGATCAGAACGATGAACCTTTCGTCGGAATGGGCTACGGCCGTTCAAACGGCATCTCCGAGCGTGTTCAGGGCGAGATCGATGATGAAATTCATCGTATCGTTACCGAGAACTATGAAGCCTGCGTTGCAATGCTCAAAGAGCATATCGACCAGCTTCATCTTCTTGCCAAGTATCTTATCGCACACGAGAAGATCGACGGCGCAGATTTTGAAAAGCTTATGAAAGGCGAGATCACAGCCGAAACTATCGAGAAAGATTACGAGGAATATATGAAGTCTGTTATCACTCCCGAGGATACGGCTGAGGTTTCCGAAGAAAAATCCGATGCTCCTGCCGAAACAACAGCAGAAGCTGCTTCCGATGCAAAGGCTGACGAAAACGCTTCAACCGAAGAAAAGTCTGACAGCTCGGACGAAAACAAGGAATAACGGAAAAACTTTGGCTATTGTGCAAAACTAAAGTTTACGTCCACGCTTTTCAAAGGGTGGTGGGTGTCCAGAGGGCAAAGCCCTTGGTCGCTTCCGCAGAAGCGAAACTCCCTAAACTTTAGCAAAAAGTTTTTAGCAATAGCATAATATTTAACAAATCAAAAGCGCAATTCACGATTAAAAAAGTAAAACAGAACGTGAGAAGTCTGTTTATAAACCGTAAATTCGTGAATTGCGCTATTCTATATTTACCGATAAACTTTACTCGCCCCGAGAAGAAAACAGCGAAGCATTTTTTCTTCTCGGGGCGACATAAAATAGTCTTGCTCTAAACATATATACAAAGAATGATAAAATAAAGGAACTGCCACAGCAGGGTAAATTCGCAAAAAAAGGGGGAAAAGCAATGGACAAAAACTCACCGATAGAGGAGCTTCACGGCGTTGGAAAAAAGCGTGCGGAGCTGTATGCAAAGCTTGGAATATTCACGGTCGGCGACCTTATCTGTCATTACCCCCGAAGCTATATCGACTACTCCGCACCGACCGAGATCGCAGAAACCGTGCTTTTCGAGCATAACGTCATAAAGGCTCGCATAATAAAGAAAATGCCTGCGGCGAGGATCCGGAGCGGACTTGTGCTTTACAAGATAATTGCCGCCGACGACAGCGCAAACATCACAATAACCTTTTACAACAACCGCTTCGCTTATGATGCGCTCGAAACCGATGAGGAGTATCTTTTCTCGGGCAAGGTCAACGGAAAAATGGTCCGCCGTGAGATGAACACGCCGCTTTTTGTCCGTGCCGACACGAAAAATCTGCTCAAACCCGTTTACAGGCTCACCGAGGGGATAACCTCGAACATCATCAGTGCGAACATTTCGCAGGCGCTTGACAGCATCGGCGATGAGGGCTACATTGACCATATCCCGAACTTTATCCGACAGAAATATCACCTTGCTTCGCTCGAATATTCGCTGAGGAATATCCATTTCCCGTCCGATCCGCATATTGCGGAAATGTCGAAAAAGCGGCTCGCTTTTGATGAAATGCTCAAGCTCCAGCTCGGAATGAGCATGATGAAGAACCGAAGCCGTGAGCTTGCGGGCATACAGATGAACAAGCTTGCCGACTCGCTCGGTGAATTCCGCAGGCGTTTGCCTTTTGAGCTTACGGGTGCGCAGGTTCGTGCCGTGAACGAGATAACGGACGATATGTGCCGTGAATACCCGATGAACCGACTCGTTCAGGGTGACGTCGGTTCGGGCAAGACTGCTGTTGCGGCGGCGGCGGCGCTGTTCTGCTTCAAAAACGGCTGTCAGACTGCGCTTATGGCACCTACGGAGATCCTTGCACAGCAGCATTTTCGGACGCTTTCGGAGCTTCTTGAACCGTTTGGTGTAAAGGTTTGCTGCCTTACAGGTTCTATCCCCAAAAAAGAGCGCACTATAATTGATGAGAAGATAAAAAGCGGCGAATTCCACGTTGTAACGGGAACTCACGCACTTATTTCCGACACGACCGAGTTTAAGCGGCTCGGGCTTGTCATTATGGACGAACAGCATCGCTTCGGCGTAAATCAGCGTGCGAAGCTTGCGCAAAAGGGCATGAATCCGCACAGGCTCGTAATGTCCGCAACGCCGATACCGAGAACGCTTGCGATGATAATTTACGGCGACCTTGATATCTCGGTGCTTGACGAGCTTCCAAAGGGCAGGCAGAAGATCGAGACCTTCGCCGTCACCGACAAGCTTCGTGAACGTGCCTGCGGCTTTGTGCGAAAGCAGCTTGACGAGGGCAGGCAGGCTTACATCGTCTGTCCGATGATAGAGGAGGACGAAAACGGTCTTGCTTCGGCGAAAAGCTACGCCGAAAATGCGGCGAAAAACGAATTCAAGGATTATACTATCGGTATTTTACACGGCAAAATGTCACCTCAGGAGAAGAACGAAGCAATGGGACGCTTCAAAAGCGGCGAAACCCAGCTTCTTGTTGCGACGACGGTAGTTGAGGTCGGCGTTGACGTTCCGAATGCAACTGTTATAATGATAGAAAACGCCGAGCGGTTCGGACTTTCGCAGCTTCATCAGCTTAGGGGACGTGTCGGCAGAGGTTCGTATCAAAGCTACTGTATTCTCATTGCAGGAAATGTTTCGCCCGAGACGAGGGAGCGTTTGAAGATAATGACGGAGACTTCGGACGGGTTCAAAATATCGGAATACGACCTTAAAATGCGAGGTGCAGGTGATTTCTTCGGCGAACGTCAGCACGGTCTGCCCGAAATGCGGCTTGCCGACCCGTCGATGGATAGGCAGCTCATAAGCACGGCGCAGAATGCGGCAAAGGACATTCTCGAAAAGAGCGCAGACCTTAGTGCTTTCCCCGACCTAAAATCGGACATCGACAAGATGTTCTCCTCGGGAGCGGCGAGCGCACTTTGACTAATTCGGAATTATGAATTCGGAATTCGGAATTAATTACTTTTTCCGAAAGATATCCAATCCATTATACAAAAAATAAACCATTAAAAGCGCATTTTCTGCGGGACGGGAGACCCGTCCCCTACAATATTATAGTTTTAATAAAAATTTTCAAATCGAAATAATTCCGAATTCCGCAATCCGAATTCCGAATTAAACCAAGGGTGGTTTTTATGCTTAATTTACTATTTCTCGGTGATGTTGTCGGCGAGGGCGGCTGTGAGTTCGTCCGCAGCAGGATGAGCGGCATCAAAAAGGAAAACAATATCGACATTGTTGTTATAAACGGTGAAAACAGCGCAACGGGCAACGGCATCACGCCTTACTCCGCAAAGCAGCTTTTCTCGCTCGGTGCGGACGTTATCACGACGGGCAACCACTGCTTCCGCCGCAAGGAGGTTATGCCGCTTTATGATGAAAAGGACTGCCTTTTGCGGCCTGCGAACTTCCCCGAGGGGAATGTCGGAAAGGGTGTTTGTATCCTCGACCTCGGCAGGACTGAAATTGCGGTGATAAACCTTATGGGAACGCTTTATCTTGAAGCACTCGACAATCCGTTCACGGTCGTTGACGAGCTTTTGAAGGGAATCAAAACGCCGAACATTTTCATTGATTTTCACGCAGAAGCCACGGCGGAGAAAAAGTCGCTCGGGCAGTATCTTGACGGCAGGGTAACGGCAGTTCTCGGCACTCACACTCATGTTCAGACCGCTGACGAGACGATACTTCCGCATGGCACTGCTTACATCACGGATGCAGGAATGTGCGGAGCGGAGCTTTCCGTCCTCGGCGTAAAGAGCGAGCTTGCGATAAAAAAACAGCGTTTCCATGCGCCTGTTAAGTTCGAGGAATCGACCGAAAAGCAATTTATCAACGGTGTTGTTGTTTCATTTGACGAAAAATTCGGCAAAGCACACAGCATAAAACGTTTAATAATTAGATAATTCTCCAAATATACCCTTTAGGTATTGAAAGCAGCGCATAAATGATGTATAATAATGGTATCAGGGAAAATATGCGCAGGCAGTTTTTCCGAAGCGGTGTCCGATGATAATGCTGTTTTTTTACACTTTCAGTTTAAAAATCATTACACCGAAAAACCTGCAAGAGCCGATGACCTTTCAGACGGCTCAATAAAATAACCGGGGGTCATAAACATGGAAGTATTGAAGGTTTCATCAAGATCTGCACCTAATTCGGTTGCAGGTGCGATCGCAAGCGTTATCCGTGACTCGGGAGAGGTCGAAGTTCAGGCAGTCGGAGCAGGCGCAGCCAATCAGGCTATAAAGTCCATCGCCGTTGCAAGGGGATATCTTGCGCCGATAGGAATTGACCTTGTTTGTATCCCTGCTTTTGCAAGCGTGGAGATCGAGGGCGAGGAGCGCACGGCTATAAAGCTGATCTGTGAAAAAAGATAAGCGAAAAAAGTTCGGTGCAGTTCGTGCTGTGTTGGTTTTTCCATATCGTTTTATTTAAAAATCAAGTCGGTGAATATTTCGCCGACTTTTGTTTTTTTATGGGGAGTGTTGGGGCGGAGCTTATATGATTTCATTCGGAACAAAAAGAAATTTTTCATAGTCTTTAACATAATAACGGATATTCTTCCTGCCCTTTTTGATAATGGTGTGACCCTCTTTTTCAAGCAGTTCCTTCTGCTTTTCAATGCCCTCGGGGTATTTCTCATTCAGCTCGCCGTTGGCTTTGAAGGTGCGCCAATATGGCGTTTTATTCTCGGTGCGCTGATAGCTCGCCCATGCTGCGATGGACACGAATATCCCTGCCGTGATAGGCTCTGTAAAGTCCGCACCCGATTTTCGGGCGAAATATTCCCTTATCTCTCCCACTGTAATGACTTTGCCGAACGGAACTTTTCTCATAATTGTGTCATAGTCAATAGGCGGAGCAAAATACATTCTGTTTCCGCCATATTTTTCAATGCTTACATCATCAGTGATGATCTTGAATTTCGGCATATCCTTGCTGTCGTGCAACATTGCATTAAAATCTTTCTTTTCTTCGCCTGCCATTTTTAATACCTCCAATGTGTTTTTTCTAATTATAACGCTGTTTTTATGGCAATGCAATGAGACTGTTTAAAAAAATTTTTTTATAAAAAAACAAACCCGAGCAATGCGTACATTACTCGGGTTGAAACATAATCAGATCATGTTTTTTGGTCAGCATCATCATTATATACATTTTTCCCGTAGTTGTCAATCATAAATTTTTTGCAGTCTTTCAATAATGCAACAGGACATTTGGCTGTGTGGTCAAGGAATATATTTACGACTGTCGCTTGCGTGAATGGAATCCGACCCTACGTTATAATGTCATTTTCCGTTCATATCCCACTGCTGTTCATACTGTGTTGAAGCTTCAAATCCACTCACTTTGTTCGTGGATTTTTGCTTCAAGGATAGATTTTTGAGGAAAAAAGAATTGGCGCAATTCACATTATTGGTTTTACAAAACTTGATTTCTCATATTTCGTTTTACCTTTTTGTGTGAATTGCGCCTTTTTAGCTGTTACTGATTATGCTATTGTAACTGACCTTATGCTGTTAGTTTAGGAGATTTCGCTCTCTGCGGAGAGCGACAAGGTGGCTCTGCCCCCTTGACCCCTGCAAGCCTTTGAAAAGGCTTGACCTAAACTTTTAATTGGCTTCGCATCGCCCAAACAAAGTTGAATTATGCAAAAATTCCGCATTCCGAATTCCTAATTCCGAATTTAATTCACCCTTCCTTAAAAAATTTCCAAAAACCCTTGACAAACTATTTCAACGGTGTTATAGTATTATTGTACTAATCAGATAATACACTTGACAGGAGGAAACATTATGGCAAAGGTTCTGGAAGTTCGTGAGCTTTCCAAGAAATATCCCAAAAGGGACGTTTTTTCGGCTGACAAGGTTTCGTTCGATGTCGAGGAGGGCGAAATTTTCGCTCTTATCGGTCCGAACGGTGCAGGAAAGACCACTACTATACGAATGATATCAACACTTATCGAGGCGACCTCGGGCGATGCGCTCGTTGCAGGTCACAGCATCATCAAAGAGCCTGACAAGGTTCGTGAAAACATCACATATCTTCCCGACGAGGCGGGCGCTTACAAGACTATGACGGGTCGTAAGTATCTTTATTTTATGGCAGGACTTTTCACCGCCGACAAAATGACTATCGAACGCTATGTTCGCACTGCCGAGCAGATCTGCGGCTTGGGTGAACGTCTTGACGACAAGATCGGCGGCTATTCAAGAGGTATGATAAGAAAGCTTCTGCTCTCGAGAGCCGTTATGACCGAGCCTAAGCTTGCGATAATGGACGAAGCTACTTCGGGACTTGACGTTATCAATGCGCTTGAGATACGCAACACTATAAAAAAGCTTGCAAAGGAAAAGAATATGGCATTCCTGCTTTCTTCGCATAATATGCTTGAGATCGAGTACCTCTCCGACCGTGTGGGAATTATGACGAACGGCAGGCTTATGATAACGGGCACAGTTCCCGAGCTTAAGGAGCGTTATAACGCCGTTAACCTTGAAGAAGTTTTTGAAAGGGTGGTGCTTGAACATGAAGTTCGGTAATCTTCTTAAAAAAGAGCTTAGTGAGCTTATCACGAAGCAGGCTATAATTAGTATGATATTCGTGCTTGTGCTTTTCGTTTTTATGGGTCAGATAATGGGTCATTCGATGGAAGAGGGCTTTGACACTTCAACGCTCAACATCTGCATCAAGGACGACTCCGCTTTCACCCAAAACGTTATTGACCGCATCAAGGCTGACGGAACGACTGAACTTAACATTGTTGACATTCAAAGTGACAATTATTATGACGAACTTGAAAGACTTGACCTTAAATATGTTGTAATTATCCCCGAGGGCTACGGCGACTCTATCGTAAATGAAAAGAAATCGGGTCAGCTTATCTTTGCGAGCAAGGTCTCACTCGGGTTCAGTGCGGCAATGTCCTCTATCTCGTCGAGCGATGCGGTAAGCACTATCGTTGATCACTCCGCTGACGAGGCAATGGAGAGCATCTACGGTCTTACTGCAGAAGATGTTGCGCTCATCACCTCCCCTGCAAATACGGTCGAATTCTCGGCGGCGAACGGCAGGAGCGTTGAGATTCCTGCGGCGGCTGTTTCCTCTATCGTTATGATGGAATCGATGATAGCACCGTTTGCGATATTCTTCCTGCTCCTCCTCGCTTCACAGATGATAATGACAGCTATTTCGACGGAAAAGATCGACAAAACGCTTGAAACGCTTCTCTCAACGCCTGTTTCAAGAATGACAGTTTTAACGGCAAAAATGGTTGCGGCAATTATCTCCGCACTTCTCAACGCAGTATTTATGATAGTAGGCTTCGGCATATATATGGTAAGCATCATGGGCGGTGCAATGAGCGGAGCAACAAACGGCTCGGCAAATATATCGGACATTGCAGGAATGACGAATGTTCCCGATGCAGGAGCTTTAACAGATGTGCTTTCAACGGCTGATGCTATCTCACAGCTTGGCTTCTCGCTCAGCGGCATGGATATCCTCCTCTTCGGCTTGCAGCTTTTCCTTACGCTTGCGATCGGACTTTCGATATCGCTTATCCTCGGCGCAACGGCAACGGACGTAAAATCGGTGCAGACGCTTGTAATGCCGATAATGATAGCGGTAATGATACCTTTCTTCGTAACGATGTTTATGGACTTCGGCGAAATGCCCGTTGCCGCAAAGGTGATAATGTTCCTTATCCCGTTCACGCACAGCTATATAGCCTTGACAAATCTTCTGTCGGGTGATATGATAATGTATTGGGGAGGACTGGCGTACCAGATCGTGTTCTTTGCCGTTTGTATGTTCCTTGCGGTAAGAATGTTCACGAGCGACAAGCTTTTCACAATGTCGTTCTCCTCCGAAAATAAGACCAATAAAAAGCTTTTGAAGAAATAAAGGACGATGCGCATTGAAACTCAGACAGGAACGGTATAAACCGAAGAAAAGACGAAATCCGATGCTCACAGCATTGATGGCATTTATGCTCGTGATGCTGATAGTGATGTGGCTGAATAAAACAAGGTTCGGACTTGACACGGGCGATATGCTCATAGCCACGGGCGCAGTGCTGATAGTTTTCAGCATAGCGAATATGAACCGCCGAACGGAGAAAAACATAGCCGTTTCGGATAAACAGCTTGAAGAGATGCGTGACAAAATAGGAAAAGACGAGTATAGCACTTCGGCGATTTATTTTGACGAGAAAAAAGACAACGATAATTAAATTCGGAATTCGGAATGCGGAATTATTTGCATAGCTGACATTTGTCGGGCGTTGCGAAGCCAACCAAAGTTTACGTCCACGCTTTTCAAAGGGTGGCAGGGGTCAAGGGGGCAGCGCCCCATTGTCGCTCTCCGCAGAGAGCGAAATACCCTAAACTAACAGCTAAGGCATTGTTGCAACAAAAAAATTACTAACAGCTAAAAGGCGCAATTCACACAAAAAAGGTAAAACGAACTATGATAAACACAGTTTCGTAAAACCAATAATGTGAATTGCGCCAATTCTATTTTTCTCAAACAAACTATCCTCGGCGAAAAATGCGCAGAGCGAAAGCGATAAGCATTTCTCGCCGACATCGTTTGAACAGCGGTGGGATATGAACTGGAAACGACATTTTAACGTAGGGTAGGATTCCATATCCGACCGTTTTCACGCACAAAGGGATAAAACCATAGACTGCTCCCCCAAGATAGACCATCTGTCAGATATTCCATCGCTGCTCAATACTGCGTTTTACCATTCATACAGCATTGAAGCTTCAAATTCACTCACTTCGTTCGTGGATTTTTGCTTCAAGGATAGATTTTTTGAGAAAAACAGAATTGGCGCAATTCACATTTTTAAGGTTTACAAACTAATTTCTCATAGCTTATTTTACCTTTTTTCTTGTGAATTGCGCCTTTTTTATTTGTTACTGATTACGCTATTGCAACTGACATTATGCTGTTAGTCTAAGGAGTTTCGCTCTCTGCGGAGAGCGACAAGGTGGCTCTGCCCCCTTGACCCCTGCCACCCTTTGAAAAGCGTGGACGTAAACTTTAAGTCAGCTTCGCATCGCCCAAACAAATTTGAGCTATGCAAATAATTATCCATTGTCAATTATCAATTATCAATTAGCTTAAATTTGTGCCGAGTAGTTCGGAGCTTCCTTAGTGATATAAATATCGTGAGGGTGAGATTCACGGAGTCCTGCACCTGTGATCTTGACGAACTGTGCTTTTTCATGGAGCTTTTCAATGGTCTCACAGCCTGTATAACCCATACCCGAACGGATACCGCCGATAAGCTGGAAGATAGTATCGGAAACAGGTCCCTTATAAGGTACACGTCCTTCAACGCCCTCGGGAACGAGCTTTCTTGCGTTTTCCTGGAAGTATCTGTCCTTCGAGCCGCAAGCCATTGCGCCGAGCGAACCCATTCCACGGTAAACCTTGAACTGTCTGCCCTGATAAATTTCTGTTTCTCCGGGAGATTCCTCACAGCCTGCAAGGAGCGAGCCGAGCATTACGACATTCGCACCTGCTGCGAGAGCCTTTACGATATCGCCCGAATACTTGATACCGCCGTCTGCGATAACGGGGATATTATGCTTTGCTGCTGCGCAGGCTGCATCGTAGATCGCTGTGATCTGCGGAACGCCGATACCTGCGACAACTCGTGTTGTACAGATAGATCCCGGTCCGATACCTACCTTTACGCAGTCAGCGCCTGCTTCGATAAGAGCTTCTGCTGCTTCTGCCGTTGCAATGTTGCCTGCGATAACGGGAGTGTTCGGGAATGCTTTCTTAACTTCACGAACAGCATTGACGATGTTGATATTATGACCGTGAGCGGAATCGAGAACGAGTACATCGACCTGAGCGTCAACGAGAGCCTCTGCTCTTTCCATCATATTTGCCGCAACGCCGATAGCAGCACCGCAGAGGAGTCTTCCTGCCTTATCTCTTGCGGAGTTCGGGTACTGGACAGCCTTTTCAATATCCTTGATAGTGATAAGTCCCTTTAAGATGCCGTTTTCATCAACGATAGGAAGCTTTTCGATCTTATGCTGCATAAGGATCTTCTGTGCGCCCTTGAGGTCTGTTCCTACGGGGGCGGTAACAAGGTTTTCCTTTGTCATAACTTCCTTGATAGGTGTTGAATAATCGGAGAGGAAGCGGAGATCTCTGTTTGTGAGGATTCCGACAAGCTTTCCCTTTTCATCAACGATAGGAACGCCTGAAATCCTGTACTTGCCCATAAGTTCATCAGCTTCGGAAACGAGCTTGTCCGCTGTGAGCGAGAAAGGATTAACGATAACGCCGTTTTCGGAGCGCTTTACCTTATCGACTTCATCTGCCTGCTTTTCGACAGACATATTCTTGTGGATAACGCCGATACCGCCTTCACGGGCAATTGCAATAGCCATATTTGCCTCGGTAACGGTATCCATAGCGGAGGTGATGATAGGAGTGTTAAGGTAGATGTCACCTGCAAGACGGGTTTTAAGGCTTACCATATTCGGTGTGCAGTTCGATTCAGCAGGGATAAGCAGTACATCGTCAAAGGTCAGTCCCTCTTTGACGAACTTTTTGGACATATCGGTTTCAAGCATGAAAAGTTCCTCCTTTTAAATTCGTTATTATATATTTTATTTAGTTTACTACTTTATCGGCGCAAGGTCAAGTGCCTTTTTGTTAAATCGGGTGTAGAAATTTGTTCACGAGCAGCGGACTTTTTTGTGCAAGCTGTTATTCACTGCTAATTTCGGCAGAAATGTTTTCCACACTTAGCTTTTATCACGGTGAAAACTTATACAAATTTTTAAACTGAAAGTGTACAAAAAATCAAACAAAATCTCGAATAAATGGATTTTGCGCCGATTTTTTGTCTACACTTTGATTAAAAATTAGTATTATCTCCCTGAAAAGTTCCCCTGTGAGCAAATTCAAGGTCAATGCTGTTCATAACACGCTTTTTGTCAAGTGTCCACCTCGGAGCAACAAGGTCAGCCTTTGCGCCGTCGCCCGTTATCCGTTCGATTATCGTTTCGGGCGGCATAAGCTCGATCTGGTCGCAGACGAGAGAAGCGTATTTCTCGGCGGTGAGAAGAGGAAACGGCGAGCATTCATACTCCTCTGCAAGCTTAGTTCCTTTTATTATGTGGAGCATATGAATTTTTAATGCGTGAGGACGAAGTGAAGCCGCCGCTTTTGCCGTTTCGAGCATCATTTCACGGCTCTCATCGGGCAGACCGTCAATAATGTGAACGCAGACGTTTATTCCTCTCGAAGCAAGCATCTCATATCCTCGAAGAAAATCGGCATAGCTGTGACAGCGGTTCAGACGCTCGGCGGTTTTGTCAAATATCGTCTGCAAACCAAGCTCTACCACAAGGTAAGTACGCTTTGAAAGCTCCTCCAGATAATCGGCAGCCTCATCGGAAATGCAGTCGGGTCGGGTCGAAACGGCAAGTCCGACAGCGTTTGGCAGGGTCAGAGCCTTTTCAAACAGGCAGTGAAGCTTTTCGATGCTGCCGTAAGTGTTCGTGTTCGCCTGAAAATAGGGGATATAGAGCGGTTCGCCCCATTTTTCCGTAAGCTTTGAACGAACCTCATCGAACTGTGTTTCGATAGGAACGCTCGGGTCGCCGCCGAAGTCGCCGCTTCCCGAAGCCGAGCAGAACGTACAGCCGCCGACGCCCTTTGACCCGTCACGGTTCGGGCAGGTAAAGCCGCCGTTGAGCGAGACCTTGACGGTCTTTCTGCCGAAGCGGTGTTTAAGGTAATAGCTTTGGGTATGGTAATGCTTATTTGTATCTGAATAGATGAAGTCTGACATTTTATTGTACCTTTGTTTTCGGAATATCGCCAAATTTAGGCGTTTATTTTATTATATGATCTAATCTTTGGAAAGTCAATATTGTTGGAGATTTAAGTTCTGACTTTTTTATTTTATAAAAAACTTGACAAGGGAAAAAAGATATGTTATATTTTATCTTGAAATGAAGTAGTAAGTATGTATCCACGGTTTTTACACCAAAAACCCCCACAGAGTGCGAGTCTGATATGTACCCTCTTTACTGGACACCCAGTAAGGAGGGTATTTTTGTGCGATATAATAACGAGTACAAGAGAAAA
>CAKSKU010000004.1 GCA_934465295.1 uncultured Oscillospiraceae bacterium | reverse complement strand
GATCGAAGCCGAGTACAAAAACGGTATTCTTATCCTCGACCTTCCTAAGAAAGCTCCGGCAGAACCCGTTGCAAAGAGGCTTGAGATCAAGTAATTCTTCAAGCTTTCCCGACATTTAAACCAACACAAAACCTAAACAAACATTACCCCTAAGGAGGGATCTTTATGTATGGCATCACACCTTTTGAAAAGAAAACTTACGACCTTTTTAACGCATTCCACGATTTTGAAGATAACTTCTTCAGCGGAACGGCTCTTGCAAGCTGCAAGACCGATATAAAAGATGAGGGCGACAAGTTCGTTCTCGAAGCTGAACTTCCCGGCTTTGAAAAGGAAGATATCAAGCTTGACCTTGACGGTGACAACCTCGTTATCACAGCCGAGCATAACACCGAAAACGACGAAAAGGACAAGGACGGCAAGTATATCCGCCGTGAACGTTCCTACGGTTCGTATCAGAGAAGCTTCGATGTGAGTGCTGTCGATGTTGACAAGATCGAAGCCGAGTACAAAAACGGTATTCTTATCCTCGACCTTCCTAAGAAAGCTCCGGCAGAACCCGTTGCAAAGAGGCTTGAGATCAAATAATTCTTCAAGCGTTCCCGACATTTAAACCAACAAAAAACTTTAACAAAAATTACTCCCAAGGAGGGATCTTTATGTATGGCATCACACCTTTTGAAAAGAAAACTTACGACCTTTTTAACGCTTTCCACGATTTTGAAGATAACTTCTTCAGCGGAACAGCACTTGCAAGCTGCAAGACCGATATAAAAGATGAGGGCGACAAGTTCGTTCTTGAAGCTGAACTTCCGGGCTTTGAAAAGGAAGATATCAAGCTTGACCTTGACGGCGACAACCTCGTTATCACAGCCGAGCATAACACCGAAAATGACGAAAAGGACAAGGACGGCAAGTATATCCGCCGTGAACGTTCCTACGGTTCGTACCAGAGAAGCTTTGACGTAAGTGCTGTCGATGTTGACAAGATCGAAGCCGAGTACAAAAACGGTATTCTTATCCTCGACCTCCCGAAGAAAGCCCCCGAAGCTCCGGTTACAAAGAGGCTTGAGATCAAGTAATTCTTCAAGCTTTCCCGACATTTAAACCAACACAAAACCTAAACAAACATTACCCCTAAGGAGGGATCTTTATGTATGGCATCACACCTTTTGAAAAGAAAACTTACGACCTTTTTAACGCATTCCACGATTTTGAAGATAACTTCTTCAGCGGAACGGCTCTTGCAAGCTGCAAGACCGATATAAAAGATGAGGGCGACAAGTTCGTTCTCGAAGCTGAACTTCCCGGCTTTGAAAAGGAAGATATCAAGCTTGACCTTGACGGCGACAACCTCGTTATCACAGCCGAGCATAACACCGAAAATGACGAAAAGGACAAGGACGGCAAGTATATCCGCCGTGAACGTTCCTACGGTTCGTACCAGAGAAGCTTTGACGTAAGTGCTGTTGATGTTGACAAGATCGAAGCCGAGTACAAGAACGGCATTCTTATCCTCGACCTTCCGAAGAAAGCCCCCGAAGCTCCGGTTACAAAGAGGCTTGAGATCAAATAAGCTTAAATCGACATAAAAAATCGTCCGATGCACCGAAACTGCATCGGACGATTTTTATTTTTTCTGTTTGCTCTTTATGAAATCGCAGAGGATATCAACGCTTTTTTCAACGCCTTCGGTGCTGTCTATAACGAGGTCATAGTTTTCGGCTTTGCCCCATTCAAGCCCCGAGATGTTTTTATAGTAGGAGGCTCTTGCATTATCGGCACGGACGATGTTCTTCGCCGCTTCATCGTGAGTATCGCCGTATTCCTTCATTACTCTTTCAATGCGGCATTCCTCCGAAGCGCAGACGAAAACCTTTATCACGTCCTTGTGGTCTCTCAGCACATAATCCGCAGCTCTGCCGACTATCATGCAGCTTCCGCTTTCGGCTATTTTTTGGATTATGTCGTACTGAGCAATGATGGCTTTCCGTACAACGTGCGTACTGAGGTAAAGCTCATGCATGATCTGCGGCGAATTTCTGTTTATATCGGAGATGAACTCCTTGTCAAGTCCGCTTTCCTGCGCCGCAAGTGCGGTCATTTCCTTATAATAGAAGGGTATGCCGAGCCTTTCGGCTGCAAGTCTGCCTATCTCCTTGCCCGATGAACCATGCTGTCTTGCGATAGTGATTATCGGACCGGGGACGGACGGCTGTATAACGTGAACCTTTTCTTCCTTTTTCTTCTTGGAAAGGTACGGGTTTTTGAAAAATTTCCTGCTCATAGCAAAGCCGACCGCAGTCGTTATCACTTCCGTTATTGGGTAGGTCAGCCAGAAATACTGCAAGCCGAAGCGCGAGAAAGCATATCCGAGCGGCACAAACAGGAACACCGTTCGTATCACCGTCAGCAGCGAGCTTTTGAAGCTTGCTCCGACCGCTTGGAAAAGCACGGGATATGTCAGCGACGTTACAAGCGGGATAAAGCTTATTCCGATTATGCGGAAAGCAGGCACACCGATAGAGACGACTTGTTCGTCACTTGAGAAAAACCGCAGCATCGGTTCGGGAAGAAACAAAAAGCAGAGTGTTCCGAGAAACATCAGTGCCATTCCGAAAACGACCGACTCCCTAAGCGTTTTTTTGCACCTGTTTATATTTCGTGCGGCGTAGTTGTAGCTTATAACGGGAACAATGCAGGTCTGCATTGCGCCGAGCGGTATAAAGAAGAACGACTGCCATTTATAATAAAGTCCCAGCACTGTTACAGCGGCGTCCGAGAACTCCGCAAGGATAACGTTCAGCCCGAAAATATAGAACGTATAAGCCGACTGCATGAGGATATTCGGCAGTCCGAGACGGAATATTTTTGCTATGTAGCCCGGAAATTTTTTCAGCTCGGGCATCTTGCGGAAGCCCTTTTTCATTACAACGAGTGCCGCTGCGATCTGACCTGCGACCGTTGCGGCCGCCGCACCTGCAATACCCATTTGGGGAAGTCCGAACAGACCGAAAATGAGCAGCGGGTCAAAGATAATATTTATCACCGCACCGATTATCTGTGCGACCATCGGCGTTTTCATATCGCCCCTCGCCTGAAGTACCTTCGTCCAGCCGCTTTCGAGAAAAAGCCCGAAGCTGAAAATGCAGACTATTCTGCCGTATGTAACAACGTCTGCAATGACCTCGGGGGAGCTTGTCTGCGTTGCAGCATAAGCAGGCATTATCGCATAGCATACCACCGCAGTAATTGCCCAAAGCACCGTGGCGAGCGGAGCTCCGATGCCTGCATATTCGTTCGCAGTGTCCTCCTGCCCAAGTCCGAGCTTTTCAGCCATTACCGTATTTATACCAACGCCCGTTCCGACCGCCAGTGCTATCATCAGAAGCTGTATAGGGTAAATTATCGAGAGCGCAGTAAGTCCGACATCGGAATATTTTCCGACAAAAAGGCTGTCAATGATATTGTAAAGCGCCTGAATAAGCTGCGCAAGCATTACGGGCGGCGCAATTTTAAGCAGTATTCGGCTTATCCTCTCCGTGCCGAAGTAACTGCTGTCTTCTTTTATCTTTTCCATAAAGATCCTCACTTTTTTGCTAAAAAACTCCCACGCAATCAGTATAATGATGAATTGTTAATTTTTCAAGTAAGTATATATTGATAAATGCAGATAAAACACGGGCATTCTTCATTTTGAATGGTGCCCGCTATATATAAAAAAGCCCTGCAAATGCAAGGCTTTTTCAGATATTTTTTGGGGGCATTAACCTATTGAAGTTGTGGTAAATATCCAACCCTTGTATAGCTCCCCATAATACAGCATCTTGAAACTTCATTACAGATCATCACTATGAGCAGATACTCAGGTTACCTGCTGACAAACATTTTATTTGTCACTTATATTATATGCGATAAGCAAATAAAAGTAAATAGCAAAGTATGCATTTTAACGGTAATTTTAGATATATTTTTCAAAATCAATATTTTATCATTTCTCCGAAAGCGTAGCTACAAGCAGCTCGGGCGGATTGAAAAGGCGTATCCTGCCGAGACCTCGGCTGACTGCCATTCGCTTGTCGCCGAGCCGATAGATGCCCTCGGAATACTTCGGTCTTGGTTTAAGCTCGGGTGAGAAAAGTCCTCCGACTATCGGCAGGCGCACCGAACCGCCGTGGATATGTCCGCCGAACGTCACGTCTGCGCCCCACTCGGCATAGACCGCAAAATCGAGCGGATTGTGCGCAAGGAGTATCGTGAACCCGTCGGGCTTCTTTCCGCAGAGCCGCTCCATTTCGTCAAGCGTGAAATGCTCCCAGTTGCGCTTGTACTCCCGCACGCCTCGGTAAAATCTTGCCTCGTAGGAAACTCCGCAAAGGTTGAGCTTTTGACCGTCTTTGTAAATAGTATACTCGGCGTTGTCAAGGCAGACCGCACCTGCGGCTTTCATCTGCTCGGCGGTCTCGGAGAAAAGTTCGTCCGACATATCGGAAAATTCGTGATTTCCGTTGACGTAAAAGGTCGGATATTTCTCCGCAAGCGACCTTGTAAGACCGATAAAATCCTCACGGTTGACAGCACTGTGGCTTATCATATCGCCCGTCATAACAACGATATCGGGGTTCTGCTTGTCGATAAGCTCAAACAGCTCGCAGCCGTTTTCACCGTATTTTTTGTTGTGGAGGTCGGAAAGCTGCGCTATTTTCAGCCCATCAAACGCTGACGGCAGGGTGTTGACATGGATAGTGAAGCTGCCGACTTCGAGTGCCGACATTTTTCTTATTGCGCTCGGGAGAAACTCCCCCACAAGCACCGATCTTACAACTTCGGAACGAATATTCAAGGTATTACTCTCTTTCTGTGAAAATATTACAATATATGCAAGCCGCCGAACACCGCAAAAACACCGACCATATCGTTCCGATCGGTATTTCTCCGTTGTTCGGCGGAGCTTCGTTCATAGAGGTCAGTCTGCGCTGCCCTTTATGACCTTTCGTGCTTTGTTGACGATGCACTTATCGTTTTCGTAGGTCAGGACTGAATCCGCACAGCCTGCATCGACCCATTTGATCTCTGCGATCTCCGATTCCTGCCTTACATAATCGAAGTTTTTCGCCTTCGCAATAAAATAGACAACGACCTTTTGCGAATCCTTTCGGGGATTGTAGGTGACCGTTTCACGGAAGGTCGGGTCGATGATAACATCTATCCCCGTTTCCTCTTTTATCTCACGAAGAGCGGTCTCAACTTCGGTCTCGCCGGCTTCGACATGACCTTTCGGGAACGACCAATGGCCGCTGTTGACGTGCTTTATCAGCAGTATCTCAAGGTTGCCGTGGTACTTGCGGTAAACTATCGCACCGCATGACTTTTCATGTAGCATGAGCCGTTTTTCCTTTCCGAACAGTCCGACATAAGCGCCGACTGTTGCAAATTTATATGTTCCCTATAATTATAACACAAAAAGCTGCGTTTGTCTTGCTTTTTTCAAAAAAAATATAAAAAGTTAATCACTTTTTTAATCATTGGTAGTCAACTTTCACAAGTTTTTGCTGAAATACACAAAAAGCAGCCTGAATAATTGTTCAGACTGCTTAACTTTATTCTGCTTCGGACGCAGAATTTACTTTCTCGGGTTCTTCGGCAGGAGGTTCAGCCTCCGTGACCTGCTCCGAACGCTCCGCAAGCTCGGCTTTCATCGCCCTGTAGATTTTCACCGTGACAAGAACAAGAACGATATCCGCCGCAAGAAGAAGCAGTTCTGTCATTCCGATGCTTGTTATAACACCTCGCTGATAGAGTGCCGCAGGAACATCAAAGATCGCATGAAGCACTATTGCGGCAGGGTAAAGCCAGAGCCTGCCTTTCATTTTTATGCTTGCGAAAACAATAACGGATAGCGAGGTGTGAAGAACTATCGCAAGTATTCTTTCACCAAGGCTCACAAGCATCGAGACCATATCATAGTCTGTGAGAGCGGTCAGCTGCGCCTCAGCCGCCAAACGCTGTTCATCGGGGAGCGCACCGAACAGCACTTCCGTTCCGAGTGCATTTACCGTCACCGCCGTCACTGCATAGGCTATGAGCGTTATACCGACAAGAACTATCGCTTCAACGCCGCCGTGACCAAGACCGTACATTATCGAAGCACGGGGGTCGTTCTCATTTTTGCAGAAAAGCTTAAAGGCGAGAAACCGTCCTGTTTCCTCAAAGATACCTGCACAGAGCGCACCGTAAAGCGTGTAGAAAACAATGCCGCTGTTCTGTATCGTTGACAGCATAAAGTAATGAAGTATCTGCTCCAGTATCAGTGCGAAAACAACAAATGTCGCCGCACCGATGAAGAAATAGCGGAGCTTCACGCTTTTGTTTTTCAGCTTGAAAATTATCACCGCAGCTGTCGGGATAAGTATTGCCAGTATTCCTCCGATAAGAAAAGCTGCTATCGTACCCGCTGAAAATATCATTCTTCCTCGCTCCAATCGTTTCGTTTATTCTTCCTGTTTATGCTTATGATCACGAATGTTCCGCCTGCCGCAGCGATCACTATTATTATCGGGATAACAACATTCGCCGTGTCCTGAGTGTGCTTTATGCGGAGAGCTTCACTCGGCAGGCTCTTTGATCTGAACATGATATCTCTGTCCGTCCAGCCGCCCTTTGATTCGTTGTAAGCGGCACAGGGTATCTTTTTGTCGAGCATTTCCACCCTGAAAACAAATACGTTCCTGCCGTTTTCGTCCTTGTCGGGATAGACAGCTCCGCTCACCGAACGGCTGTCCTCCGCACGTCCTGCATCAGCGGCAGAGCCGAAATAAATAGCCGTGACATCATTGCCTGCGAGCGTCATTTTCGCCGTCATCGTGTCGCCCGAAACGGTCAGTATGCAGCTTTCGGCGTTAAGCTCCGAGTTGCTGACAGCGACATCTATATTGAAGCTGCCAAATTCAAGGTCAGAAGCGTAAACGGGTTTGATCTCCTTTTTCGCAAAGGCTGAGACTGAGCCTATCATCACAAAAGCAGTAAGCGCAAGTATCACCGAAAAAAGCTTTTTCATAAAAATTCCCCTTACATATTAAGTATGCGCTTTATTATCGGCAAAGGGTCATCGGGAACGGACTGCGAAACACTGTGAATGACCGATTCCATATAAAAAAGCGTTGAGATATCGTGCAGAACGCCGCAGTCTGCGTAAAAGACCGAGCTTACCTCCGTGTCCTTGCAGAGCTTGTAGCAAAAGCTTAGTGCTGTGAAAATTATGAGCGGAGTTGCCCTGTGTCCGAACGTTATGTCGGCATAAATGCTTTCGCCGTCACCGAGCGTTTCGATGAGCGCCTCAAAAACACGCTTCTGCTTTTCGGGAGTTTCCTCTCCTGCGATGCGTATTTCCGTAAGGTCGTATCGGAAGCCTGTTTTCACCGCAAGCTCTTTCAGCTCGGTCATCAGCCGCAGGAAATTCCCGCTCGAAACGGGCGAATTTTCCGATATCAGCAGCGTGATATTTATAAGCTCATCGCACTGCGTCGTCCGGCTTATCGGGAGAAGGATCGGAAAGCTCGTCTCCAGCTCCGCTTCGCCCGAACGGTAAAGACGCTTTTCTGCCTTTTCGGACGGGAGAGCAAAAATATATTTTTTCATCTTGGGTTCTCCGAATTAAACTATTATTTTTTCATATATCTGATAACGCTCACCGTTACCGTCAGGATAAACAGAGCGCAGCAGATCACAGTGGCAGCAATAAACACCGCCGCCGAAAGTATCTCAAATGCGGAAATAACGGAGACCTCCGCATAGATAAGCGTAAGAACAGTCACCGCCATAAGCGTCCTGCCGTTCATACAGGCGATGGTCGGGGCAGAGCTTTTCTTTTCTTCCTCGGTCATAGCATTGTAGCCAGCGATAAGCTCAACGCATTTTCCGTTCAGAAACAAAACCGCCGGAACAGCCATAATAATGCCGAACAATAAAGCCGTGATACCTGTAATGATCATACTTCTGCTCCTTTCCGAGTATGTGTGAAACGTCGACAGACAGCAGATCGCCGTCAGGTTTATATTGAATTATCTGCTGATTTTATTTTAACATATTATATTCGTGATGTCAAACAAATGGACAAAAAAATGCAGATCAAATTGCCACTCATTCCCGACCTTTACCGCACGCATCTGTTTAAAAAGTCCTCAATATTTTCGCCGACGATCTCATGCCCTGCTTTTCCCATATCGGCATAGATACGCTGACTTTCGCCCACCAATAAAATTATTTGTCCGTTGATTGCACCGAACGGCACAACATTTTCGGAATATTCGGCTTTGAGCTCGGTCGGGTCAAATATGCCAACGCCGTATTCGGATACAGAAAATTCTATTTCTCCATAGCAAGCTGTCAAGCTGTATTCCGTTAATTCTTCTTTTGCAAAGCCGAAAGAAATACCGTCCAGAGCGGTTATTACTTCATAAGCGTACCCGAAAAAGGCGTAGCCCTCATGCTGTATCATCTCGTCGATAGACCTTTGCGCACTGTCCGTATGACGGTTTGCAGTCCAGCCGACGGAATAGAGTTTATTTAACACCAAGCTGCTGATTTTTTGGATATCCAACATTCTCACCCCCTAAATTCGTTGTTCAATATAATGCTCCAATGACCTGTCGGTATAAGTGCAGATTGTTTTACAGTTTGCATAAGTTACATACATATTTTACCACAGTATAACTGTCACTGTCAACAGTTTCTGCACATATAGATATGGTATTTCAGATTGCCTGTCTTGTTTTGTATGTTGTTGCTGACATATTTCATCGCCGTTCATTTCCTGTTGAAGCTTTAAATCCACTCACTTGTGTTCGTGTATTTACGCTTCAAGGATAGTTTGTTTGAGGAAAATAGTATGGCGCAATTCACATTTTTAGGTTTACGAAACTGATTCCTCATATTTCGTTTTACCTTTTTGATGTGAATTGCGCCCTTAATTCAGTTAACAGTTTACAGTTTATAGTTTTTATTTAATAGTGATTACACTGTTGTTACAAAGCATTTAGCCGTAGTTTAAGGAGTTTCGCTTCTGCGGAAGCGACCAAAGGGATTCCGCCCTCTGGACTCCTGACGAGCTGTGCTCAGCGTGCTAAATTTAGCATGACCAGCTGTTTGGCTTCGCAACGCTTAACAAATGTCAGCTTTGCAAAAATTACGAATTACGCATTAAAATTTTATCGCAACATTCGCTGCTCCGACCGTTTCCGCAAGCTTTTCAAGCAGCTCCTCGGTAACATTCACTCCGTCGGCTGACTTCGGACGGACGTATTTTTTCATATCCTCAAAATAAAAGTTAAGCTTGCCGCTGCCCTTATAATTTCGGCAAAGCTCGGCTGCTCGGGTTATCTTTTCCTTATTCGTACTCATACAGCGGATAAAAAGGCTGCTTTTGGCGGCTAATTCAGCATACTGTGCGGCGGGAATGACCATTTCGGCAAGTATTTTCGGCTCATCGTCCTTATACGAGAGCTTTCCTTTGAGGAAAACTATGCTGTCGGCACGGATAAGCTGCACGCTTTGAGCATATACCTCGGGGAAGAAAATGACCTCGCACTCGCCGCCGTTGTCCTCGACGGTTGAGAACGCCATTTGCGCGCCTTTTTTGGTATTGTGCTGTTTGACCGAGGTTATCATACATATCAGCTGCACGGGCGCGCCGTCTTTCGGGTGATCTTCCGAGAAGAAGCTGTGTATCGTGTTATGCTTTGCGGCTGTGGAGATAAGCCTGAACTCATCGAGGGGGTGACCCGAGATATACATTCCGACTGCCTCTTTTTCGTACATCAACAGCGTTTTCAGCGGATATTCCTCCGTTCGGTGGAGGTTATCTATCATTGACGGCGAATCATCACCGCCGACCGAATCGAAAAAGCTCATCTGCCCCTCGATATTATTCCGCACGTCGGTTTGGAGGACGATGAAAATTCGGTCGTAGTTCTCCATCATCTCACGGCGATTGAGTGCGAAGCTGTCGAACGCACCGCATTTTATAAGGCTCTCGACGGCTTTGCGGTTGACGTCCTTCCCGCTCATTCTTCGGCAGAATTCATCGAGCGAACGGAACGAGCCGCCCTTTCTCCGCTCCTCAACGATATTGTCGATAGCTGTTCTGCCGAGGTTTCTCACCGCAAGCAGACCGAAGCGGATGCCGTTCTCATCTGCTGTAAAGCCTGCACCGCTTCTGTTGATATCGGGGCAGAGTATCTTCACGCCGTTTTTTTCGCAGAGGGCGATATCGTCAATAAGCTTTCCCTGAGAAGCAAGCTCATTCGTCATGACCTGCGCCATATATTTTTTATAATAATGGCATTTGAGGTAAGCCGTCTGATACGCAACGTGGGCGTAAGCGGCGGCGTGGGATTTATTGAACGCATACGAAGCAAAGCTTGACATCTCGTTGAAAATATCCTCGGCGGTTTCGGCTGGAACTCCGTTCTTCACTGCGCCGTCGATGAAAACACTTCGCTCCTTTTCCATAACATCAGCCTTTTTCTTAGCCATTGCCCTGCGCACAAGGTCAGCTCTGCCGTAGGAATAGCCTGCGAGCTTTCGGCATATCTGCATTACCTGCTCCTGATAAACGATACAGCCGTAGGTGACGTTCAGGATATCTTCGAGCAGGGGGTGTTTGTAGGTTATCTTTTCTGGGTGACGCTTGTTCTCGATATAGCGTGGAATGCTGTCCATAGGGCCGGGGCGGTAGAGCGAAAGCACTGCAATGAGGTCTTCTATCGACTCGGGTCTGAGCCGTTCGAGAACCTGCTTCATTCCTGCACTTTCGAACTGGAACACGGCGTCCGATTCGCCTGCGGAAAGCATCGCAAAGACCGCTTCGTCATCGAGTGGAATTTTATCAATATCAAAATTCGGTTCTGCTCGGCGAATGTCCTTGACCGTTCCGTCAATGACTGTGAGGTTTCGCAGGGCGAGGAAATCCATTTTCAGCAAGCCGAGGCTTTCGAGGATATTCATCGGGTACTGCGTTACTATTGAGCCGTCGTTTTTCTGCACGGGGACATGATCGCTCACGGGCGCATCGGAGATAACAACGCCTGCCGCATGGGTCGAAGCGTGACGGGGCATACCCTCTATCTTTTTAGCCGTGTCGATAAGCTCGTGAACATCGCTGTCGGACATATAAAGCTTTTTCAGCTTGGGGCTGTTTTCGAGCGCACGGTCAAGCGTTGTGTGAAGCTCAAACGGGATAAGCTTTGCGACCTCGTCCGTTTTCTGATAGGACATTTCCATGACCCGTCCAACGTCACGAATTGCCGCCTTTGCCGCCATTGTTCCGAACGTTATTATCTGTGCAACACGGTCACTTCCGTACTTCCGCACGACATAATCAATGACAAGCTGGCGTTTTTCATAGCAGAAGTCGATATCAAAGTCGGGCATTGAAACACGCTCGGGGTTGAGAAAACGCTCAAAGAGCAGGTTGTACTTCATCGGGTCGATGTTCGTTATGCCGATGCAGTAAGCCGCAATGCTTCCTGCGCCCGAGCCTCGTCCCGGACCTACGGGGATATTGTGAGTTTTTGCATAGTTGACAAAATCCCACACGATAAGGTAGTAATCGGTATAACCCATCTTGATTATAACGTCAAGCTCATATTCAAGCCGTTCTTCGTAAGCCTTCGGCGGAGCTTCACCATAGCGTTTTTTTAAGCCGTCTCTGCAAAGCCGAACGAAATACGCTTTGTTGTCGGCAACGCCCTCAGCTTCATAACGGGGAAGCTTTATCTTGCCGAACTCAAATTCAACATTGCATCGCTCGGTGATCTTCACGGTATTCTCTATCGCATCGATATGATTGGGGAAAAGCTTCTCCATCTCGGCATAGGTTTTCATATAAAATTCAGCGGTCGGGAAGGCGAGGGGAGTAGGCTGACTGAGCGGCGTGTTCGTCTGAATTGCGATAAGCACACGCTGGACTTTCGCATCGGCTTTGGTTATATAGTGCGCATCGTTGGTTGCGCAGAGCGGTATCCCCGTTTCGGCGGAAAGCCTGAACAGAAGCGGCAGGACGGACATTTCCTCACGGATCCCGTGGTTCTGTATCTCGATGTAATAATTGCCCTCGCCGAAAATATCACGGTACAAAAGCGCAGTTTCCTTTGCCCTGTCGTATTCGCCGTTGGCAAGCAGACGGGGAAGCTCTCCTGCGATACAGCCCGAAAGTGCGATCAATCCCTTGCTGTATTTTTGCAGAACTTCGATATCTACTCTCGGCTTGTTGTAAAATCCCTCGGTATAGCCTATCGAAACAAGCTTTACAAGGTTATGATAACCCTCGTTGTTTTCGCAGAGCAGTACAAGGTGATAAGGCTTTCCGTCCAAGCCCGAAATTTTGTCAAAGCGTGTTCGTGGCGCAACATAGACTTCGCAGCCGATAACAGGCTTTATCCCCTGCGCCTTTGCCTCATTATAAAATTCGACCGCAGCATATAAATTGCCGTGGTCGGTGACAGCGACAGCGTTCTGCCCGAGTGCCTTTGCCCTTGCGACAAGGTCCTTTATACGGCAAGCACCGTCAAGCAGGCTGTATTCGCTGTGAAGATGAAGATTTACAAAATTATCCATAATTATTCTTCTGTTTCGGTTTCGTTGTATTCCTCACGGAGCTGTTCGGCAAGTGCGGAAATTCGCTTCAAACGATGGTTCACGCCCGAACGTCCGAGCGGCTTTTCCAGCTCCTCGCCAAGCTCTTTAAGCGACATTTCGGGAAATTCGAGCCGAACTTCGGCGATCTCGGCAAGGTCAGGCGGCATATTTTCCATACCGATCTTGTCAACAATGTACTCAATGTCAGCTATCTGCTTGTCGGAGGCTTTGAGCGTTCGGTCAATGTTCGCCGCATCGCAGTTCGCAATTCGGTTCGCCTTGTTGCGGACGTCCTTGAGAATTTTCACGTTCATAAGCTCTATCGAGGACATCGTTGCGCCCATAAAGGTTATAAGATCCTCAATGGCCTCGCTGTCCTTCATATAGATAACGTGGTTGCCCTTTCGCTCGGTCGATTTTACGTTGAAGCCTATCTCGCTGAGAAGCTCCGTCAGGTCGAGCATAAGGTTATAATACGGCACGGATAATTCGAGGTGGTAATCTTTGAGCGGCTCGGAAACGCTTCCGCAGGATAAAAATGCGCCTGCGACAAAGGCGAAAATGTCATTATTGTTGATATTTTCACGCTGTATCCGATGGATAAGACTGCGGCTCGAAATATGAAAGCGGTAGATTATTTCCTCACGGTCTTCAAGCTTTTCAATGCTCAGAGTGTACAGAACCGTGTTGTTTTTCTTCTCATTGCTCGAAACCGTCACGACCTTGTGACGTTCAAGCACATCGTCCGCAAGCTCGCAGAACAAATTGCAGACCATATCGTTCTCCGTCTGGAAAACGATACTGTCTGCATCAAAATTTTTGCAGAAAAGCAGCATACCGTAAAGGCAGGCGAATTTTCTGTCACGGTCGGTCATAAGACCGCACAATTCTTTTTTAACGGAATATGAAAACGACATAGGTATTCCCTTACTTTTTGTTTATATCTCGGTGGCATATTCGGCTGCGAACGCCCTTATCCTGCAAATGCTTGAAAATAGCCTCGGCAAAGGTCACGCTGCGGTGCTTTCCGCCCGTGCAGCCGAACGCAATGACAAGCTGGCTCTTTCCCTCACGGTGATAAAGCGGAATGAGGAAGTCGATAAGGTCGGTGAGCTTTTTCAGCAGCTCCTTTGACTGGTCGAACTGCATAACATAGCCGCTCACGCACTCTTCAAGCCCCGTATGCTCCTTAAGCTCGGGGATATAGAAAGGATTCGGCAGGCAGCGAACGTCAAAAACGAGATCGGCTTCTCTTGCGCAGCCGAATTTCGTGCCGAAAGACATTACCTTTACGACCATTGAATCGTTCGGATTGTCGAGGAAAAGCGTGTAGAGCGTTTCTTTGAGCTGCGACATCGAAAGATCGGAGGTGTCTATGTAATAATCGGCATTTTCACGCACCGACATAAGCATCTGCCGCTCGGTCGTGATCGCACGGAGCAGATTGCCGTGAGTCTGCTCGTCAAGAGGGTGTCTGCGGCGTGTTTCCTTGTATCTTCTTATAAGAACATCATCGGTAGCGTCGAGGAAAAGTATCTTGTAGTCCAGCCCGTTTTCCTTGAAGTAAGCAATGCCTTCGTCAAGCTCAAGGAAAAGCTCTCCCCCTCGGATATCGGTGACGATAGCGACATTGTGGATGATCTTATCCGATTTTATGCATATCTCGGCGAACTTCGGGATAAGCTGCGGAGGAATATTGTCGATGCAGTAATATCCGATATCCTCGAGGACATTTATAACGCCCGATTTTCCCGAACCCGAAAGTCCCGTTACTATGAGAAATTTCATTTTCCGTGTTCCTCCCTCTCCGAAATTATGATAGGTTCACATTCAAGCTTATAGCCCGTTTTTTCGGCAACGGTCTTTTTTACCGCCGCAATAACAGCCATTACATCGTCAAAGCTTGCTCCGCCTCGGTTTATGACGAAGCCGCTGTGCTTCTCGCTGACCTGCGCATTTCCGACCGTGAAGCCTTTCAGTCCGCACTCCTCGATAAGCTGTGCGGCATACGCTCCCTCGGGACGCTTGAACGTGCTGCCTGCACTCGGAAATTCAAGCGGCTGCTTTGAGCGGCGTTTTTCCATAAGCTCGCTCATTCTTGCCTTTATGCAGTCTTTGTCAGCTTTTTTCAGCCTGAACTCAGCCGAAAGTATGACCTCGCCGCTGTCCGTAAAACGGCTGTGACGGTAGGACATTTCCAGCTCGTCTGCGGAATATTTGCGGATATTTCCGTTTGTGTCAAGTGCAGTTACCGAAGCGAGAACATCTTTCATCTCGCCGCCGTAAGCTCCTGCGTTCATATATACAGCTCCGCCGACGCTGCCGGGGATACCGTAGGCAAATTCAAGTCCGCCAAGTCCGTTGTCAAGCGCAAAGCTGCAAAGCTTCACGAGCGGAACTCCTGCGAAACATCGTATCGTATCTTCGCCGACCATCTCGGGTGCAGAGCCGTTGATGCGGAATATCGCCAAGTCCGTTTTTCTGTCATCGGCGAGGACGTTTGAGCCTCTGCCGAGGATAAAATACGGTATATTGTTTTTCGCTGCAAACGGAATAAGCCGCTGACATTTCTGAACCGAGTCGAGTTCAAAAAGTGCAGCAGCTTCACCGCCTATGCGAAAGGTCGTGTAGTCTTTCAGCAAAGGCTTTAATTCCACCTTGCAGCCTGCTTTTTCTGCTTCATTGATAAGAAGCTTCAGGTTGTCATTCATAAATTTTACCCCATAGATAAAAGGTATTGTTTCTGCGGATATCAGCCGAAAATTTTTCCGTGTCTGCTCTGGATATAAGCATAAAGTCTGTCCCAGTCGGCATTTACGACAAGCTTTTCGGGAAGACCGATCTCCTCCGCAAGTGCAAGCGACTGCGTTACATCGCCGACGATCGTGCAGAAATGTGCGTCCGTGTTTATGACAACGGGTATCTCATATTTCTTGCATATTCGGATGATCTCACGGTAGTTTTCACGGGTGTTTTTCCAGAGGATAGTGCTTTCGTTTATCTCGACCAACCGACCGTATTCCTTGAATTTTTTCAGGCATTTTTCATAGTCGAATGGACAAACGACCGTTGCGCAGTGTCCGATAACATCAATATCGTCATTTTCGGCAAGCTTTAAATACATATTCGTATGCTCCTCAAAGCTTGCAGGCTTCAGCATATCCTTATGGAAGGATGCGATCATCCAGTCGAGGGCTGCACATTCCTCATGCGGAAAATCAATATTGCCCTCATAATCAATTATACTCGATTCTGCGCCGTATATGATCTTTACTCCGTTGACTTCTCTCGGGATCGCCTTGTGGAGATTGTGGAAGTGCCAGACGTGAGGGCCGTCCGTTGATGCCGGTGTATGGTCGGTTATTGCGACGGCGGAAAGTCCTTTCTGTGCGGCAACGTCAACTATTTCCTTAATTGTCGAAAATCCGTGAGTTGAAGCGACCGTATGCGTGTGCAGGTCTGCGATTATTTTCATATCAATAAATATCCCACTTTTTAATAGTTTCCTTGTGATCCATTTCAAGACCGAGGTTGTCAAGAAGTTCCTGCGCTGCGTTGTAGCCCATCTTCTTCTGACGGTTGTTCATAGCGGCAACCTCGAGGATAACGGCAAGGTTTCTGCCCGGCTTTACAGGGATCGTTGCGCAGGGGACTTTTACGCCGAGGATCGAGGTGTATTCGCTGTCAACGCCCATTCTGTCGTAAACCTTTTCGCTGTCCCAAGGTTCAAGCTCAACGATCATATCGATCTTTTCCGTGACCTTAACAGCACCCATACCGAACAGACGGCGTGCGTTTACGATGCCGATACCTCTGATCTCAAGGAAGTGTCGGATATTTTCGGGTGAAGAACCGACAAGGCTTATGTTTGAAACCTTTCTTATCTCAACAGCATCATCGGCAACAAGACGGTGACCTCTCTTGATAAGCTCAACAGCAGTTTCGCTCTTCCCTACGCCGCTTTCGCCGAGGATAAGCATACCCTCGCCGTAGACTTCGATAAGAACGCCGTGACGTGTTATTCTCGGAGCAAGGTGCAGATTGAGGAATGCGATAAGCGCAGACATAAAGCTTGAAGTGCTTTCCTTTGAGCGGAGGAGCGGAACTTCATACTTCTGCGCAATAGTCACCATTTCGGGGAAATACGGCAGCTCACGGGAGATGATGAGCGCAGGGATATGCTGTGCAAAGAGCATATCAAGGCGCTCCGTTCTCGTCTGCTCGTCAAGCGTTGCAAGGTAAGCGAACTCCATTTTTCCGAGTATCTGTATTCTTGCATTGCTGAAATATTCGTAAAAGCCCTGGAGCTGGAGTCCGGGACGGTTCACGTCATTTTCATCTATGAGTATCTTTGAAGCATCCTGCGGAAGATATATCGCTTCAAGGTTAAATTCGTCAATGATAGCTTTGAGTTCAATGGTAAATTTTTTTTCAGCCATTTTCTTGTTCCTCTTTCATTTTTTTCAGCAGAATTTATTGAGCTTTTCGTCATATTCAAAGCCTGCGGCGGATAGTTTCGCCGTGATATCGGCTTTGCTTGCGTCAAGGTCGTCACAAAGTTCGTCAAGGCTTGCGTATTTGTCACGGAGCATAGTGTTAACATAGCTCATGAGCATAAAAGGGTCATTCGGCAAAGACATGGTTTTTCTCCTTAAAGACAGATAACACCGCTGCGGAAAACCGTAACGGTGTTGTTATGGGGTCTGCGCAGACCGCACGGGAATATTATTTTCGTTTGGTCTGTCGGCAACCCTTATGTACATTTTAATAAAGGAACTTCATCAGCTTGGACTTTTCGGCAGCGAATTCTTCATCGTCCATCAAGCCCTCGTCGTGCATAGCTTTGAGCTTCTTAACAGCCGTCTGGAATTCCTCGAGCGACATCTTTTCTCCATCCTTCGGAGTCGGGATATCGAGAGCCTTTTCTTTCTTTTCAGCGGATTTTTCCTCCTGCTTGGGTTCAGCCTTGACAGGTTCCTTTTGGGGCTTTTTCTCAGGCTCTTTTTCGGGCTGCTTCGGAGGCTCGGGCTTGTGCGAGGAAACGATCTTCGGTTCTTCGATAGCGTCCTCGTTTATATCAACTACGCCGATAGCTTCGATAGTTTCGGTCGGGATAAATCCGGGGCTTTCAACAGCCTGTGCTTCGGGAAGATCGGAGGTATCGGGGATAACGATCTCATCGAACGAGTCTGTGAGAGGAATATCCGAGTGCTTTTCCTCTGCCTCTTCAAGAACGGAAATATCAGCTTCGGGAGCTGCTTCAAGGATATCGTCGATCTCAACAGCATCGGAGTGCTTTGCAGCAGGTTCTTCCGCAGCGGCCTCTTCCTTGATCGGCTCTTCCTTTACAGGCTCTTCTGCCTTTTTCTCGGGAACGATAGGTGTGAAATCGTCCAGTCCGAGGATATCGGCAACCGTGAAATCTTCGACCTTCTTAGCCTTTTTGTCCTTATCCTGCTTGTCGTAATTGGCAGTAGCATTGAGGAACTCCTCATCGGCAGCCTTTTTGAGACGCTCACGCTCTCTCTGCTTTTCTTCCTCGCTTGGCTGCTTTTTCGGAGCGTGCTTTCTGTCGTAATCTGCTTTTGCGTCGTTGATAAGGCGCATGATCTCCTCCGCATTCGGGAAATGGGGGAGAATGATTCTCTTTCTTGACGGAACGCCCTTTTCAACTTCGTCGCACTGAACGTTGATCGGGAGGCTTTTGTTATTGGTATTGATCGAGAGCTTTGTGATATCTTCGAGACCGCATACATATTTTCCGTATTCAGGGTCATCTTCCTTAGTTCCCTTCTGAACACAGATATAGCCTGCGCCGTAGATATGTGCGGCAGTTATGGTAACGGTGATATCGAGCGGCTTTGAAAAAACGCTTTCCTTATAGATAGTTTCAAAGCTTGCGAGCTTTTTCTCACTGTAAACATTTGTCTGATCGTCCATTTGTAAACACCACTTTCAATAATAATACCGGCAGCAGAGGGGGATCATTTCCTGCAAAAAGCTGTCCGCAAACGTATTATCAAAAAATACTTCACAAGTATTATAGCATATTTTCTAACATTAGTCAAATAATATTAATAAAAACAGGTATAGAATTTAGCGATTACTTTTTAGCTATTTATACAAAAATCTTCTTGAAGATGTTTTCCGTTTTTATGTGTAATTCCAAAAATCGCTGAAAATGGCTTGAACATCAGCATTATTATATGTGATTTTCGTCCAAAAATAACAGCCGCAAAAGCAAAATCTGCCGAAAATCCATTCCAAAAAATATTTTATATGGACAACTGCATAAAAATGATATATAATAAGGTAACAGATAAATTTTTGCTGAAAGGTTGCTTGGAATGGAACTCAATTATATAAACACGACAAATATCAACTCAGGATTGGATAACGATGCGGAGGGCTTCATCGAAAGCTCCGAGAATATCTATCGGGATCAGCTCCGCATCGCCGCAGAAAAGATATATATGAGCCATAATGAGCGTCCGCTCGTGCTGCTGTCGGGACCGTCGGGTTCGGGCAAAACGACCACTGCACTCCGCCTTGCAATGCTCCTCGGCAATAAGGGGCTTCAGGTGCATACGCTCTCGATGGATAACTATTTTCTCCCTGCAGGCGCAGCCGAATTCCCCGTTGATGAGAACGGCAAGCCCGACCTTGAATCACCGTACAGACTTGATATCCCGATGTTTTCCGAGCATCTTGAAAAGCTTTCAAAGGGCGAGCCGGTTGAAATGCCCGTTTTCGACTTCACCACGCAGTCACGCTCGGATTATATCCCTGTCGCAAGAAAGAGCAACGAGATCATCATCATCGAGGGCATACACGCACTCAACCCCGAAGTCACGGGCGATTCTGACGATTTCACGACCTGTATGTATGTCAGCGTAAGAACAAGAATACGCACGAAGTTCGGCTATACGCTCCACCCGAGAAAAATACGCCTTATGCGCAGGCTCAACCGTGACCGCCTTTTCCGCTGCCGCAGCCTTGAGGATATCTTCGGTATGTTTGAAAGCGTCACGAACGGCGAGGAAAAGTACATTATGCCGTATAAAAACCGTGCGACTATCGAGATTGACTCGTTTATCCCGTATGAAGCCTCGGTCTATGCGAAAATGCTCAAAAACGATATCGAAAACAACCGTGAAGCTTTTGCTGCGATCGAGGACGGCGATGTTATGCTGAAAGTCCTCACCGAGCTCGAACCGCTTTCGGAAGAACTTGTGCCGTCCGATTCGCTCGTCCGTGAATTTATCGGCGGAAGCAGCTTGAACTATTGATTTAATGGAGTAAAAAATGGCAGGAAAATTATATGTTGTCGGAACGCCGATAGGAAACCTCGGCGATATGACCTACCGTGCGGTGGAAACGCTCGAAAAGGTCGATTTTATTTGCGCCGAGGACACAAGAGTGACCTTGAAGCTTCTGAATTACTTTGAGATAAAAAACAAGCTCGTCAGCTTTCACGAACATTCGTCACGGCAGATATGCGAGGGCATAGTCTCACGGATCTTGGACGGCGAGAACTGCGCTGTTGTTTCGGACGCAGGTATGCCATGCATCTCCGACCCCGGAGCAGACCTTATCGCACTCTGCGTTGAAAACAATATCGAGACCGAAGTTGTCCCCGGACCTACGGCGATGGCATCGGCTGTTGCGCTTTCAAATATCTCCTCGGCAAGATTTGCATTCGAGGGATTTTTATCCGTGACAAAAAAGCAGCGTTATGAGCATCTCAGATCGGTCGCACACGACCCTCATACGCTCGTTTTCTATGAAGCTCCGCATAAGCTTCTCGCAACACTCAAGGATATGCTTGAATATTTCGGCGACAGAAAGATCTCGCTCTGCCGTGAGCTTACGAAGATACACGAGGAAGTCGTTCGCACGACCCTTTCCGAAGCGATAGAGATGTACGAAGCAATGCCCCCGAAGGGCGAATTCGTTCTCGTTGTTGAGGGCTGCAAAGAGGAGGAAAGCACCGCTGCGCTCACTCTCGAACAGGCTGCGGAACAGGCACAGAAGCTCATCGATTCGGGCGTTAAGCCGTCCGAGGCCTGCAAGGAAACAGCGGCTCTCACGGGCTTCAAAAAGAGCGACATTTACAGCTTTATAATAAACGGTGAAAAAGAATGAGAACTCACATTTTCGGCAGCGGCAGCACTCACATCTACATAGGCATAATGAGCGGCGAAGAGAGAGCAGCCGAGGAGGTTTACGCCCTCGCAAAGCAGCTTTCGCACGCTGAATTTACCCTTATTGCGTTTGAAACGGCAAGCTGGAACGATGAGCTTTCACCGTGGTATGCGCCTGCCGTTTTCGGTGATGAAGCTTTCGGCGGAAACGCCCCAAAAACGCTTGAAGTGCTGAAAAATGACGTTATCCCGACCGTTGAAAATGAAACGGGCAGCCCCGAAAGGCGTTTTATCGGCGGATATTCCCTTTCGGGACTTTTTGCGCTCTGGTGCTGTTATGAATGTGACCTTTTTGACGGCGCAGCAAGCTGTTCGGGTTCGCTCTGGTTTCCGAAGCTTGACAAATACATCGAAAGCAGACCCGTTCCGAGCGGAAAGTTCTATTTCAGCCTTGGCGACAAAGAGCCAAAGACAAAAAACAAGGTCATGTCGGCAGTTGGTGACATGACCTTGAAGATATACAACAAATTCAGCGAAGCAAACACCGACTGCAAGTACGAATCCAACAGCGGAGGTCACTTTAAGGACTGCGCTCTGCGGCTTGCAAAGGGTGTGGCGTTTCTTGCGGAGGATTAGTCCAAAAAATCGGATATTGCCCCAACGAACGAGCCTATGATCGTGATGATAACAGCGATAGTTATTATCACCCCGACAAGATTTCCTTTTCCTGCGGAAGAATTGTTGGTGTTATTGTTTGTCGGGTTGTACGGTCGGTAGCCCTCGGGGATATGTACGCCCTCGCCCCGCTCGGTTCGGTTGTAGGTGACTTTATCGTGAGTATGGTTTTCGAGCGAATCGCAGTTTATGGCGGCATTGTTGGAAACGAAGTCCTCGCCCCACACGGCAGAGCCGCAGTGCGAACAGAAGTCATCGTCCCTGCTCATTCTATGGCAGTTTTTACAGTATGTCATTTTTTATCCCCTTTCTCTTATGTTTGTTGTTTTGCTTTCTTACAAATTCAGACTCAACACAAGCACTGTCGGTATATAAACGTTTGTCGTTTCACTCCGCACGTTTATATGCCGAGGATAGTTTTCCTGTACATAAAGAATATGCGCAATTCACAAATATGGTTTACGAAAGTAATTTTTCAAGTTCTGTTTACCATTTGGTTTTGTGAATTGCGCTTTTTTAGCTGTTAACCATTACGTTATTGCAACAGCACCTTATTTGTTAGTTTAAGGAGTTTCGCTCTCTGCGGAGAGCGACAATGGGACGCTGTCCCCTTGACCCCTGCCACCCTTTAAACAAAGCGAAATTCTTGCAGAATTAACGTAAACTTTAGTTTTTGTTCGTGTTCTGTTACTTTTTATTCAGCAAGAAGCTTTTCTGCGCTTGCGATCTTTACTGCGAGGCAGAAGATATCGATAGCCTGTTCAAGCTCTGCGAGCGGTGGGAATGTCGGTGCTATTCTTATATTCTTATCATCGGGGTCTTTCTTATATGGATACGTTGCGCCTGCGCCTGTGAGGACAACGCCTGCTTCCTTACAAAGCTCGACAACACGCTTTGCGCAGCCGTTCAATGTATAGACGGAGATAAAGTAACCGCCGTTCGGCTTATGCCATGTGAGAACTCCGAGTTCTCCGAGTTCCTTTTCAAGTGCATTGAGGACGAGTTCAAACTTAGGAGCGATAAGCTTCTTGTGCTGTTCCATTTTAGCCTTGATGCCGTCAAGGTTCTTGAAGTAGCGGACGTGGCGGAGCTGGTTGATCTTATCGTAGCTTATATACTGCATACCGAGGATCTTTTCGATCTGTGCGATATTAGCCTTTGAAGCTGCCATTACAGCAACACCTGCGCCCGGGAAGCTGATCTTCGATGTTGAAGCGAATTCAAACACCATATCTTCCCTGCCCGTCTTTTTGCACTCGTCAAAGATATTGAGGAGAGTATCGGGTGTATCTGTAAGGTGGTGAACGCAGTAAGCGTTATCCCAGAAAATACGGAAATCCTTAGCCTTTGGTGAGAGGTTTGCGAAACGCTTTACGGTCTCGTCGGAATAAGTGATGCCGTCAGGGTTGGAGTACATAGGAACGCACCAGATACCCTTAATGGACTCATCTTCGGAAACGAGCTTCTCCACCATATCCATATCGGGGCCTGTCGGTGTCATAGGAACGGTTATCATTTCGATGCCGAAGCACTCGCAGATACCGAAATGGCGGTCATAACCCGGAGCAGGACAGAGGAACTTTACCTTGTCGAGCTTGCACCAAGGCTTTTCACTGCCGAGAACGCCGTGTGTCATTGCTCTTGCGATCGAATCATACATAAGTGAAAGGCTTGCGTTGCCGCCGACAATGATCATTTCGGGGTCAACTCCGAGCATTTCGGCGAAAAGCTTCTTTGCCTCGGGGATACCCGTGAGAACGCCGTAATTGCGTGCATCCGTGCCGTCCTCGCACTTCATATCGGACTTGCTGTTGAGTGTATCGAGCATATCCATTGTGATATCGAGCTGATCTGCGCCCGGCTTGCCTCTTGCCATATTGAGCTTAAGACCCTTTGCTTTGTAAGCTTCGTAAGCCTTTTCGCTTTCAGCCTTGAATTCTTCGAGCTGTGCCTTGTTCATTTCTTTAAGCAGCATAATATATCTTCCTTCCCATTCAAATAAGTTCTGTCAAACTTTGTAGGATCACACAAATTACACCTGTTTTTTTGATAATGATTTACTCCCTTGAAAAACAGTTGTACTCCCTGCGAATACATTTGTAAAATCACGCTATATATTATAATATAGCATTTTAATACGAAATGCAAGTCTTTTCAAAAGCTTTTGCATATTGTTAATATTATATTCATATAGTGCTTGCCTTGAACCTATATATATGCAGGAACGGCAGCCGTAACTTTCCCCATGCTGATGAGGAATTGCGGCTGCCGTATTTTTAATAGATAGAACCCGTAGTTCTCGGGAACGGGATAACGTCACGAATGTTGGAGATACCGGTTGCGTACATTATAAGGCGCTCAAAGCCAAGTCCGAAGCCTGCGTGTTTTGCACCGCCGTATCTGCGCAGGTCGAGATACCAGTCGTAAGCCTTTGTGTCAAGTCCCAGCTCGTTCATTCGCTCGGTCAGAAGGTCAAGTCTTTCCTCACGCTGGCTTCCGCCGATAAGCTCACCTACTCCGGGGACAAGCAGATCGACCGCCGCAACGGTCTTTCCGTCGTCGTTAAGGCGCATATAGAAAGCCTTTATCTCCTTTGGATAATCGGTGACGAAAACAGGCTTGCCGTAAATTTTTTCGGTGAGATAACGCTCATGCTCGGTCTGGAGATCGCAGCCCCAGAACACGGGATATTCAAACTTTTCGCCGCAGCTTTCAAGCTTTTCGACAGCTTCTGTATAGCTTACCCTTGCAAAGTCTGAGTTCACGACTGCGTTAAGGCGTTCAAGCAAGCCTTTATCATAGAAATCGTTGCAGAATCTGAGTTCGTCCGAACACTCGTCAAGAAGCGCACGGAGAACGTATTTGAGCATACTCTCGGCAAGCTCCATATCGTCCTCGAGGTCGGCGAAAGCTATCTCGGGTTCGATCATCCAGAATTCTGCGGCGTGTCGCTGAGTGTATGACTTTTCTGCACGGAATGTCGGTCCGAACGTATAAATTTTGCCGAAAGCCATTGCCATACATTCACCCTCGAGCTGTCCCGAAACGGTCAGAGATGCAGGCTTGCCGAAGAAATCCTGCGTGTAATCGACCGAGCCGTCCTCGTTTCTCGAAATTTCGTTTAAGTCGAACGATGTCACACGGAACATCTCGCCTGCACCCTCGCAGTCGTTCGCCGTGATGAGCGGAGTGTGCGCATAGACAAAGCCGTTTTCGCAGAAAAATCTGTGGAGTGCCTGTGAAGCGACCGAACGCACCTTAAAAGCGGCTTGGAACGTGTTCGTTCTCATTCTCAGATGCGAGATCGTGCGGAGATATTCAAGGCTGTGAGCCTTTTTCTGCAAAGGATAATCGGGGGTAGATGCGCCCTCGACGGTGATGCTCTCGGCGTTGATCTCAAGCGGCTGCTTTGCGTTCGGCGTAAGCACGACCTTTCCGCTGACGGATATTGCCGCACCCGTGTTGAGGTGCGCAACGGCTTCAAAATCGTCCACCTTTTCGCTCTCGGCAACTATCTGCAGCTGCTTAAAACAGCTGCCGTCCGATATCGACAGGAACGCAAGTCCCTTGCTCACACGGACGGACTTCACCCAGCCGCAAACGGTGACATCTGCGCCGTTTGCGGGCGAATTTTCATAAAGCTTTTTTATCTCGGTTCTTTTCATTTTCAAGACTTCCTTTATTTGTTTATCGCATAAAGATTTGTTTCCCATGCAGGGATATAAAGCTGATGACGGACATACAGCTTCAGATTCGGGGCAAGCTCAAGCAGTTGGAGAGGTATCGCAAACAAGTCCTCGTTGCGGTGATAGAGCGCAGAAATGACGTTCGCTCCGCCGCTGATATGACGCTTTGCGCCCTCAATGGCTTCACGCTCTGAACCCTCAACGTCCAGCTTTATGAGCGTGACCTGTTCGGCTATCGCATTATCTACCGAGAGCGCAGTCGTTTCTATCTCGCCCTTGGAGGAATTCTGCGACATTCTGCCCTCGTTTTTCGTAAAGCGGAGAACTGTGTCCTCGTTCCAAGCGGCGGCGTTGAAAGTCGTTACATCGTGAAGCTCCTCGGTGTTTTTGCAGAGCTTGCGGAAATTCTTCGGGTTAGGCTCAAATGCGTAGATATGCTCATACTCGCTCTTTGCAGCTTCGGCAAATTCAAGCGCAGTGTCGCCGTTGTATGCGCCGAGGTCAACGTATCTTTCGTGTTTTCCAAGCTTCACAAGCGAAGAATATACCTCGCTTTTGTCCGAAGTGCAGGCGTTCAGATACTCTATTTTGCCGCTTATTTTGAAATTTATCACGTTTTCATAAGTCCTGCGTGAAGCTTCATCTTCAAGCCTGTCATAAACGGCTTCAAACTTTTCCTTGTTTTCGCAGAAGTAATCATAATCGAACAAGCCGCCGCCCGCAACGGGAACATCGGGCGCAAGGAGCAGATGCTTTTCGGCAATGCTGTTCACACGCTTATAAAGGCTCTCATAACCTGCGGCGAACGCAAGAACTATGACGAAATCGTCCACAAGCTGTTCTATCTGCGAAAGCTTATGCACAAGATGCCCCTCAAAGCTGTGTCCTCGGACAAATTCGTCACTTGCGAAAAATCCTGCGGTCGGGATGCCGTATTTTTCAAAGACGGAGAGAATTTTAAGCGCACCGTCGCCCATTCCGTATATAAAGATCGGCAGGTCGGTCTTTTGCAAAAACTCCCAGCAGCTTTGCTTTTCTTTTATTTCAAGTGCCATTGCCGTCACCCGTCAAATTCTTCATCATCGTTATGATCGCAATGACAGTCGTGATCGCCTATGTCTGCGCCGATCATATCCCTGCCCCGAACTCTGTATCGGTCACGCTGGATATCAACGTTTTCTTCAAGCAGATCCATAAACTTTCTCGGTGCTTTTATCGACTTCACGATCTTGACGGGAGTGTCAACGTCACGGCAGTTTATCGTGACCGTTCCGCAGCCGAAAAGGCGCTCGCCGAACGACAAATTCAGGCTCTTATCGGAAACCCGATAAAGCTCGATCTCGTCCTCGTGTATTGAAAAAAAGCCCGTCTGCGTAATAAGCTTCTTTTCGGTGAGGATATAGCGTGTGAACGAGAGCGGCAGACCGAGGAACGTTCTTTTTTTATCTGTCCAGATATAGTCAAAATCTATTCTTGCCATAAAATGACCTCCATAAGAATTTTTGCATAAAATATACCTTAATTATAATACAATTAAAAAGATATGTCAACGAAATTCCGAGGAAACCAACTTTTCACGAAACCGAGGTCATTTTTATGGAAATTTATATCGTACAGCAGGGCGACACCGTTTCATCTGTCGCCGCACGCTTCGGAGTATCTCCGCAGAGGATAATTGCCGATAATTCGCTTGCATTTCCCGATAATTTGGCGGTCGGGCAGGCTCTTCTGATACTTATTCCCGAGGTCGTCCATACCGTCCGAAGCGGCGAAACGCTCGAAAGCATCGCCCGTGACTACGGAACGACCGTGCGCAGACTTCGGCGGAACAATCTGCACCTTGCCGTCCGTGAGTATATCTACCCCGGCGAGACTATTATTATAAGCTATCAAAATGAGCGTTCGGGGAGCCTAAGTCTTAGCGGCTTTGTCTATCCCGGCGTGAACAGGAACATACTCCGTCAGGTAGCTTCCTTTGCGGAATATACCATTATTTTCGGGTATGGCTTCACCCCCGAGGGAACGCTTATCGTCCCCAATGACAGTGAGGTCGTGAGCATCGCAAAGCAGTACGGCTCAAAGGTGCTTCTTAGCCTTTCGCTCGTCAACGAGGACGGCAGTTTTTATTCGGGGAAGCTTGCTCCGCTCCTTAACGATGCGGAGTTTCAAAATCGTGTCCTTACGCAGATGATAGACGAAATAAAGCGCAAGGGCGCAGACGGAATGGACATCGATATGGAGTATATCCCTGCGGCGTATAAGGACGGTTTTTCGGCTTTTGTGCAAAATGCCGCCGACCGCCTTCATGCTGAGGGACTGGTACTGAACATCGACCTCGCCCCGAAAACGAGTGCAGATCAGCAGGGTACGCTCTACGAAGCACACGACTATCCGTCACTCGGTGCAAGTGCCGATCTTGCGTTTCTTATGACTTATGAATGGGGATATCAATTCGGTCCGCCTTTGGCCATCGCACCGATAAATAACGTCCGTAAAGTTGTTGATTATGCCATAACGGAAATACCGCTTGAAAAGATATACCTCGGTATGCCGAACTATGCCTACGACTGGACACTCCCGTTCATTCAGGGCGAAAGCGCCGCCGAAGTCATAGGCAACCGCACTGCTGCTGCGAGAGCGGCAGAATACAACGTTCCGATACTCTACGACGAAACAGCGCAAAGCCCGTACTATACCTATTCTGACAGCGAGGGACGGGAGCATATCGTCTGGTTCGAGGACGTTCGCAGCGTGAAAGCGAAGCTTGATCTTATCCGTGAATATTCGCTCAGAGGCGCAGGCGTGTGGAACTTTATGAGAGCGTTTCCGCAGGCTTACCTGCTTATGGAGAATATGTTTGAGTTGGAGAGGTGAATTAAATTCGGAATTTGGAATGCGGAATTCGGAATTATTTGCATAGCTAAAATTTGTTTGGGCGTTGCGAAGCCAAATAAAGTTTACGTCCACGCTTTTCAAAGGGTGGCAGGGGTCGAGGGGACAGCGTCCCTCGTCGCTCTCCGCAGAGTGCGAAACTCCCTAAACTAACAGCATAACGTCAGTTGCAACAGCGAAATCAGTAACAAATAAAAAGGCGCAATTCACACCCAAAAGGTTAAATGAAATATGATAAACACAGTTTCGTAAAACCTAAAAATGTGAATTGCGCCATATTATTTTCCTCAAAAATCTATCCTTGAAGCAAAAATCTACGAACGAAGTGAGTGGATTTGAAGCTTCAACGCAGTATGAGTGGTAAAACGCAGTATGAACGGTGGTGGGATATGAACGGCAAATGTCGTTTCCCGTTCATATTTCAACGCCGTTCAAACGATGTCGGAGTGAAATGCTTATCGCTTTCGCTCTGCGCATTTCACGTCGAGGATAGTTTTGTGAGGAAAATAGAATTGGCGCAATTCACATTATTGGTTTTACGAAACTTGATTTCTCATAGTTCGTTTTACCTTTTTCGTGTGAATTGCGCCATTTTAAGCTGTTAGTGATTTACGCTTACTGCAACTGATGTTTTGCTGTTAGTTTAGGGGATTTCGCTCTCTGCGGAGAGCAACAAGGTGGCTCTGCCCCCCTTGACCCCCTGCAAGCCTTTGAAAAGGCTTGACCTAAACTTTAGTTTGGCTTTGCATCACTGAACAAATGTCAGTTATGCAATAATTCCGCATTCCGAATTCCTAATTCCGAATTAATTTAAAATCCTGCTCCCATACGGAGTGTTTTTTCCATTTCTGTTTTATCCGGTGCAAATTCCATTGCTGTTTCGTATGAGATGACCCCACGCTGATACAGCTTTGCAAGGCTGTCCTTGAGGGTACACATTCCCTGACGGATTCCCGACTGCATTACGGTCTCCATCTGCGGTATCTTATTCGCTCTGATCTGGCTCTTTACTGCGTCTGTGCCGATAAGTATTTCAAGTGCCGCAACTCGTCCGCTGCCGTCTGCTGTCGGAACGAGGGTCTGGCAGATAACGCCCTGGAACATATTCGCAAGCTGCGCTCTTACCTGATCCTGTGCGTGCGGAGGGCAGGCGTCGATGATACGGTCGATAGTCTGTGCTGCGCTTGAAGTATGGAGCGTGCCAAGCACAAGGTGTCCTGTTTCTGCGGCTGTCATTGCGAGGGAGATGGTCTCATAGTCTCTCATTTCGCCGACGAGGATAACATCGGGGTCTTCACGGAGCGCACTTCTGAGTGCGGTGCTGAATGATGGAACGTCCTTGCCGATCTCACGCTGGTGGATAGTTGCCTTATCCTGATTGTACTTATATTCGATAGGGTCTTCGATGGTGATGATATGGCAGGCTCTGTTCTTATTGATATGGTCTACCATTGCGGAGAGGGTGGTGGATTTACCCGAACCCGTAGGACCTGTTACAAGGATAAGACCTCTTTTCTTTTCGGAAAGCTCGCTAAGAACGTTCGGCATTTTGAGCGCTTCAAGCGTTGGGATATTGTCGTTGAGAAGTCTTATGCAGCATGCAAGTCTGCCGCTCTGACGGAAAACGTTGACTCTCTGTCTTGTGCCGTTGGAAAGCTCAAAGCTGAAGTCGATATCGTTGCCCGTTGTGAGGAGCTGCTCCTGCTCTGCGGTGAGGATAGAGAGGATAGTGCGGTTTACGACAACATCGGAAAGATCCTTGAACGGTCTGAGTTCGCCGTTTACTCTTACAACGGTAGGTTTGCCGACTGTGAGGTGGATATCGGAAGCACCCATTGTTCTGGCTTCCATTACAAATTCTTCAAATGTCATACTTCTGCCTCTCCTTTACTTTATCTTGAACTGTATTCCGCTTGCCGACAGATAAACTTCATTGGACATATTGGCAAGACGCTGGTTTACGTTTCCGAGAATTTCTCTGAAAACAGCCTGCTCTCTGTTATTCGGTGTAACGGAGAAGCCTGTTTCGAGGGTAATGGTTATCATCGTTCCGTCAATTACCATTATTCGGTCGTACATATCGGTGATGTCGGAGATTATCTTCTTTTCGATGCTTTTTTTCAGTTCCTCTGTCATTGCCGAAAGATCCGGACACATCTGCTCGGTGATGTGTGAGGAATAAGCTGCAAGGTTGTCGAAGATAACGAACTTGTGGTCTGTGATAGTTTCAACGGGAGTGCTTGTGACGCCTGTCTTTATGTCCCATTCAACGAAGTTATGCTTGTTGCTGTATTCGATTCGTCCGAGGGTGTCTTTGTCCACTTCGTCTGCTGTGCGGAGATAAAGCACATAATCGCAGGCTGCGAGGTAGGAGACTGCCCATCTGGATTTTCCGCTCGCTGCGCCGCCTGTTACAAGAATTGTTTTTGACATTTGATATCATTCCTCCGTTTTTATAAAATAACCCTGTTTCTGCCGCTTTCCTTTGCCTTATAAAGCTTTTCATCGGCAGCCTTGATATTGTCTTCGATAGAAATTGAAGGATCAAGCTGTGTAACGCCGAAGCTCATCGTTACCTTGATCTTTAAGTCCTCAAAGCAGCAGGTCGAGTCCATTATGCAGACTCTCAGCCTTTCTGCCGCCTCCGCAGCCTTTGAAGCGTCCGTATCTGGGAGAACGACGATGAATTCCTCACCGCCCCATCTGTAAACGCCGTCGCAGATGCGTGAATTTATTCTGAAATGCTCCGCAACGTGCTTTAAAACAGCGTCGCCTGCGTTATGTCCGTATGTATCGTTGACCTTTTTGAAAAAGTCGATATCGCAGATGAAAAGCGAAACATCTCTGCGGTTTCGGCTGTCGGTGAGCATTTTTTCGTATATCTTACTGTAATCACTGTAAAAGCCCATTCGGTTTTTGAGTTCGGTGAGCTTGTCATGGCGTGAATCATCGAGGAAGCTGTCCGATTCGAGCGTTATTCCGCAGATAAAAGCGGCAAGCGAGAGCCTTTTTACATCTTCAACAAGGTCAAAGCCGTCTCCGTCGAGCTTGTTTATCGCCTGATATGCGCCGATGAATTCGCCCTTGCAGTCGGATATCGGCATTACAAGTATCGAACGTGTGACATAACCCGTTTTCTTGTCAACGTCCGAGTTGAAGTCGGGGTCGTTGTAGGGGTCGTTCGTCACGATGGCGTGTTGTTCCGCAAGAGCCTTTCCGACAAGACCCGTTCCCTCGGGAATGGTTATCCTGCCCTCGCCGACAGCTGCCGTCGTCCAGAGCGAATGACTGCGTTTGTCCCATTTCCAGAAGCTTGCACGGTCAGCATTGACGAGCGTTCTTCCAAGGTCGGTAAGCAGGCGGTATATCGTGTTATGATCGTCCTCCGCATCGCTTCCCGTTTTTGACATTTCCTTGTAAAGGTTCTGTGTAATGCTGAATATTTGTTCAAGCAAAGCTTCCGACTGAGTTTTGCCTGCTGTATTGATATCGTTTTCCATTGCTGAAGCATTCCTTTCCGAGATAATACGAAATATTAAAAAAACGTTAAAATTCGATATTAATTATACCATAATTTATTAGCTTTGTAAATAGTAAATTCAAAAAAATATAAAAAACTTATAAAAAGATAGTGACAAATTGCTTTGAATATGTTATAATAATGCGGTAAGATTATGATAATTTGTTAAATTTATAAAAACAGGAGGATAAAGTGAAACACAGATCAAAGGCTTTGACGGCTGCGGAAACGGTCGTCATATTTGTGCTTGCATTTATTGCAGCATTTTTTGATGTTTTCCATTCGTTTGACGTTATTCTGCGCGACAGGCTCTATCAGACGCACAGGGGGATAAACAATAAGATAAAAATTCTTGCGATAGACGATAAGACCCTGCAGGAGATAGGTCCGTTCGGCACATGGTCAAGGAGCGTTTATGCCGATGTTATCGACAAGCTCGGAGAATATCCTGCCGTTATCTCGCTCGATATCATGATATTCGGCGATATGGACGAGCAGGGCGACAACGCTCTCAGAGAGTCCTGTGAAAAGAGCGGACGTGTCATTGCAGGCTCATACATAAACTACAACACCGCCTACAAAACGGACGAAAACGGCGACCCTTACATCGACCACTTCAATATTGAGGAGGTCGAGCAGCCTATTATCGATGATATCGTGAAAACAGGCTTCGTCAACGCCGCTCCGGATGATGACGGCATTGTGCGTTCGGCTCTGCTTTCGGCAGAAGCGGACGGTACTATATATAAAAGCTTCGCTGCGCAGACCTATTCGGCATACTGTGAGCATCTCGGGATAGAGGAAAATACCCCTGCGCTCGACAGCAGCGGAAGAATGTGGATAAGCTACGCAGGCAAGCCGTCCGATTATGAGCATATACCGCTTTGCAGTCTGCTCGACGGCACAGTCGACCCGAAGGTCTTCACCGACTGTATAGTAATAGTAGGCGCTTATGCTTCGGGCTTGCAGGATCAGTTTTCCGTACCGGCCTGCGCTGACCAGATGTTCGGCGCAGAGATACACGCAAATATCGTTCAGGGCTTGCTTGACGGAAGATATTCCGTACCTGTCGGAAGAACGGCTTCGGCACTCGCTGCCGCTGTGGTATCCTGCTGCGTATATATAATTTCTCGAAGGTTCAAAATGAAGCTTTCGATACCTGCGGCGATCCTTGTTTCGGGGGGCTGTGTCGCAGCAGGCGTTGCTCTCAACAATGCGGGAACGAGCTTCCCGATACTTTATGCACCGCTTTTTGCCGTGCTTTGCTGCCTTATAAATATAGTAAGAAAATATGCGGAGGAAGCTGCCGAAAAGCGCAAGATAACAGCCGCATTCAAGAAATACGTTGCTCCGCAGGTCGTTGAGGAGATCGCCAAAACGGGCAATTACCACATCAAGCTCGGCGGAGAAAACCGTGATATCGCTGTGCTTTTCGTTGATATCCGAGGCTTCACGCCGATGTCGGAGAGCCTTGAGCCTGAGCAGGTCGTCGATATCCTCAACAGCTATCTGAACCTCACGACGAATTCGATATTCAGCAACGGCGGAACGCTCGACAAGTTCATCGGCGATGCTACAATGGCGGTCTTCAACGCTCCGTTCGACCTTGACGATTATGTTTACAAGGCTGTAAAGACCGCATGGGACATTGTCAGCGGAGGAAACGCCATCGAGAGCAAATTCCGGGAGAAATACGGAAAATCGGTCGCATTCGGCGTCGGCGTAAACTGCGGACCTGCCGTTGTCGGAAATATCGGCTGCGACTTCCGTATGGACTATACAGCGATAGGCGATACCGTCAACACCGCTGCACGTCTTGAATCGAACGCAAAGCGGGGACAGGTACTCATCAGCGAGAATGTCTACCTGCAGGTAAAGGACAGGGTAACGGTCGAGCCTATCGGCGAAATTCCGCTGAAGGGCAAATCGAAGGGGGTTTTCGTGTATTCCCTCACGGGGCTGAACGAGATCACCGAAACGAAAACGGAGGAGCAGAAAGATGCAGCAAAAGTGTAAATTTCTTATAATCCCAAAGCTTGACGAGCTGCAAAAAAGCCTTGAGCTTGCGCAGGAATACGGCTTCGGTTTTGAATACAACGATTTTTTTATTCCTGATGTCATGGACGATGAAAAGCTCACGGACGGCATCATCGGCAGCTATAAGTCGCACAAGCTCCCCGAATACTGCACGATGCACGGCGCATTTTTCGATGTGCTTGTTTTCAGCAGTGATAAAAAAATACGGAAGATATCCGAGGAGCGCATCGTGACGAGTCTTGATATCGCACGGAAAATAGGCGCAAGGGGCGTTGTTTTCCACACGAACCACAACCCCGATCTCACCTCCGAAGTGTATGCCGAGGGCTGGCTCGACAGCAATGAAAGCTTCTGGAGAAGAGTTCTGCCGAAATATCCCGACCTTGAGATCTATATGGAGAATATGTTTGACAGAACGCCCGATATGCTCTGCGGAATTGCAAAGCGGCTCTCGGATATGCCCAATTTCGGCGTCTGCTTCGACTATGCCCACGCTGCGGTCTACGGCTCCGATATTGACGGCTGGGTGGAGGCTGTTTCACCTTATGTTCGGCATATACATATTAATGATAATGACCTTGAAAACGATCTTCACCTTGCGGTCGGCGACGGAAAGATCGACTGGGAGCATTTCAAGGCTTGCTTTGAAGAAAAGCTCTCCTCTGCGAAAACGGTGCTGATCGAGACTTCCTCGATAGAAAATCAGCGGCGTTCGGCGGAATTTTTGGCGAAGCTCGGTATTATATGACGCTTTAACGTGTTAGCGTTGTGTGTCAGTGTTGTAAGTTTTATCCTCAATAGTTGCAAATTTCATATATTTTTTAAACTTTATGACAAAATTGTGATTTTGCTATTGCAATAATTATGTATGTATGATATAATATGAACAACAAATAAAAGGCAAAACCGATGAAAATCGGCGGCGCAAAGCACGAGCCTAAGCTTTAGAATCATTCGGGAAGTATGGCGGTCGGGCTGCATTTGCAGGGGTTGACCCAATGATGCAGCATTGGCTGCATACTTCCTTTTTATTATGTACGGAGGCGATAGGAATGGGCATTAAAAGCACTTTGGCAGCTATGACATTGAAAGCAAAGGTCGTTATGGTCTGTGCCGCAGTTGCGGTGACGGGCGGAACAGCCGCAGGAGTAGGGATCGCAATGACCCGTGAGGAAGCATACCGTGTTCTGAAGGTTTTCGAGCTTACGGGAAGCGCAATTGTGGAAAGAGACGGCTCCGGCGAGCTGGACGCATATACGGGAATGAACCTTGAAAGCGGTGATACGCTCACAGTCGGCGATGACAGCACTATCAGGATCTCACTCGATGATGATAAATATATTCTTCTCGACAGCGGAACGATACTTGAACTGAATGCATCGGGAACGGCTGCCGACAGCAGAACGGTAGTCGATCTTAAACAGGGTACTATACTTAATGAAATAACAAATCCGCTTTCGGAAAATTCCACTTATGAGGTCGCAACGCCGAAATCGACAATGGCTGTACGAGGAACAAGCTTCATCGCTACTGTCGATAAGGACGACGACGGTGTTTATATGATAAGCGAAAGCACTCTTCAGGGCAAGGTCGAGATAGAGCTTATCGACAACAGCGGAAACCGCACGGGCAAAAAAGCTCTTACTCCCGCAGGCGGCGGAGTTATGATATGCACCGAACCCAATGAAAACAGCGGAAACCCTGCCGAGATAGACGGAACATCAAGGTTCGTTATCCCGAATCGTGAGGGCGGCGGCTTCTATACCGCAAAGGACGGCGAAGATCCGACCTTTGATATAAACTACGACAGTATTTCCCAGGTAATGAAAAACACTGCTCTTCGTTCAAATGATGAGGAGATAATGCCGCTCAATGATGAGGTGCTTGAAAAACTGAGAGGCTTTGAGCCGCAGACCGAAAGCTCCGTCACAACTACCGTCACGACAACGCAGACAACGACAACAGCGGTGACGACCGTTCCCGAAACAACGGAAACAACGGAGGAGACCACTGTTACCGCAGCAGCCGTTACAACAGTAACAACAGTACCCGAAACAGATGCGTATGTTCCTCAGACAAAGCCGACTACAACGGCTCAGACAACTGTCCCGACAACAAAGGAAACGACGGAAAAGACCAAAAAGACCAAAAAGACCAAGCAGACCAAAAAAACGACAGCCGAAACAACGGAAACAACGACAACCGAAACCACAACGGAAACTACGGAGGAAACCACTTCGACAACTGCGAAAACTACTGTGACCACAACAACGACCACAAGCGATATCCAGACAGGACGGACGGAGATTTATTATATGACGACAACATCAAAGGAGCAAACGCCTGAGACAGATCCGACAGAATACCCAACAGACTATCCGACGGAAACGACACCTACGGAAACGACACCCACGGAAACAGGTTCACCCTGATATAGGCTTATAATACTAAACACCAATAAAATACAGGAAAAAATCTGCGCCGAAATCCTATATAAACCTGTTAAAAACAGCTACGAGATTATCGGCTTGATCTCCCCGAATTTTAAATGGTGTTTAGTATAAAAACGGACATTCCGCATCAGATATGATAGCGGAATGTCCGTTTTTTACAATATTTTTGAAACGGGGAGGGTCGGGTCGAAGCTGTCGCTGTCCGTACCCCGATCCTCGCCGATAAAAACGAAATCATCGGGCAGTTCCCTTGGCGTATAGCCCGTGTACTGCCTGAAAACACGGTTAAAGCTGCGTATCGTGCCAAAGCCTGCCGCAACTGCCGTTTCACCTGCGGACATATTGCCTTTGGAGAGAATTTTCACGGCTTCGCTCACTCTGACGATGTTGAGATACTCCGAAAAAGTCATTCCCGACATTCGGCGGAAATATTTCGAGAAATAAGGCTTGCTGAAACACATTATCTCTGCCGCTTCGTCAAAGGTTATGTCGGCAAAGCGCTCGGAGATGATCCGCAGAAGCTTTTTATATGCGCCGCTTCCCGAAGAAATCTCTGACGAAGATGTTTTTTCGTTTCGGAAAATTTCGGCGGTCAGAGCGAGCGCAAGTCCCGAGCATATCACCTCGTAATATTTTTCGCCGTTGGATATCTCCTGTCTTATTTTTTCAAAAGTTTCGGAAACATCATATTTTTTTTCGAGCAGGGGACAGACCGGCGCAAGCGTTCCGAATTCTGCGGAAATAAGCTGCGAATCTATCTTCATAACGGAAATAACGCTGTCCGATTCGGCTTTGATGTAATGCACAGCTCCGCTTCGTATAAAAACGCAGTATCCTTCGGATAAGCCGTACAAATCGTTGTCCGTCATGACCTCGGCAGAGCCTTTTTCGGCGAAGATAAGCTCGCTTTCGATGTGCCAGTGCGGAAGATTCTGCAATCCCCCGTAGCGCTGGACGGACACCTGCGAACGTCCCGAGAGAACGCTTTGTTCATATTTTGCTATCATTTTTGCATCACCCAAGCTATATTATAGCATAAAGGTTAATAAATGTCCATAATCGGCGAATAAGCTTCTTGAAAAAATTTCTTCTGTAAGCTATAATAATATAAAATTGATGAGCTATGCTTCGGCAAAATTTTGAGCGGAGGAAAACAGAAATGAAGAAATTATATTTTATCACGGGAAGTCAGGATCTTTACGGCGAGGAAACTCTTGCGCAGGCGGCTGAGGATTCGCAGGAAATGGCGGCATTTCTGAGCGAAAAGCTTAAAAATATCGCAGAGGTCGTTTTTCAGCCGGTTGTACGGAACAGCAGCGAAGCCGTAAGCGTTTGTACGAAAGCTTCGTCCGACAGCGACTGTATCGGCGTTATAATGTGGATGCACACGTTTTCTCCTGCGAAAATGTGGATAACAGCACTTAAAGCGCTCCGCAAGCCGATGCTCCACCTTCACACACAGCATAACGAAAGACTGCCTTATGACAGCATCGATATGGATTTTATGAATCTCAATCAGTCCGCACACGGCGACAGGGAATTCGGCTTTATCTGCACACGTCTCGGCATAAAGCGTGAGGTCGTTTCGGGCTATTACAAGCACAGCGATGTTATCGGAAAGATTCGCCGCTTCGCTCAGGCTGCCGCCGCTGTTGATTTCGGCAGGGGAATGAGAGTTGCGATGTTCGGCAACAATATGCGTGACGTTGCGGTTACGGACGGCGACAGAGTGGAGAGTGAGATAAAGTACGGCTGGAACGTCAACTACTATGGCATAGGCGACCTTTGCAGCATCATCTCCGAAGTGACCGATGAAGAAGTTGACGCAAAGATGGCTGAATATGCCGAGAAATATGAAATGAACACCGACAACATTTCCGCAGTAAGAGTTCAGGCGAAGTACGAAGCCGCTCTTGACAGGTTCCTCAAAAAAGAAAATATCTCCGCATTTACGGACACGTTCCAGGATCTCAACGGACTTGAACAGCTCCCCGGAATCGCCGCTCAGAATATCATGGCAAGGGGAGTTGGCTTCGGTCCCGAGGGCGACTACAAAACAGCCGCTCTTGCCGCAGTTCTCTGCAAAATGGCAGAGGGAAGAAACGGCGCAACGGGCTTCCTCGAGGACTATACATACGATCTTCCCGAGGGCGAGGAAACCGAGCTTGCTTCGCATATGCTCGAAGTTTCGCCCGTGTTCGCCGCTGAAAAGCCAAAGATAGAAGTTCACCCCCTTGGCATCGGCGGAAAAGCTGACCCCGCACGTCTTGTTTTTGAGGGAACAACGGGCGAGGGCATTGCAGTTTCAATGATAGATATGGGTGACCGTTTCAGACTTGTCTGCGCAGAGATAACCCTCGTAAAGCAGCCTGAGCCAATGCCGAAGCTCCCCGTTGCAAGAGTAATGTGGAAGCTCAAACCCGACTTTGCAACAGGCTCGGCGGCTTGGATATACGCAGGCGGCGCACATCACGCTGTTGTTTCGACCGCACTTACGGCTGATGATATTCGTCTGTTCGCAAAGATGACCGACACGGAGCTTGTTATTATCGATGAAAAAACAGAGCTGAACGCATTTGAACAGCAGCTTGAAATGCTTGAAGCGATAGCTTCTTTGAAGAGATAAGGGTGGAATTATGAGATACGAAAAAATCTACCTTGAAGACCATTTCCCGAACCTGCCGAAAGCGAAAGAGAAAACGCAGGTCACGCTTTATATCCCCGAAGTATGGAAAGAAGTTGACACCGAGCAGACCTTTCCCTGCACGGTTATATGCCCGGGCGGAAGCTACTGGTGGTGCTCGGAGCGCGAGGCTGAACCCGTTGCACTGCGAATGGTCGGAAACGGAATTGCTGCCGCAGTTGTAAACTATGCCTGCGAATATCAGCATTATCCTCTCCAGCTGCTTGAAATTTTAGCAGCGATAACCTTTATGCGCCGCAACAGCAAGGAGTTTCATATCAATTCCGAAAAGATAGCAGTAATGGGATTCTCCGCAGGCGGTCACGCCGCTTGTTCGGCAGGACTTTTTTGGCAGGAAAAGCTCGCTGAAGATGCGCTCGGAATTGAACACGGCGAGGACAAGCCGAACGGAATGATACTTTGCTACCCCGTTATAACCTCGGGAAAATACACCCACGAGGGCAGTATGAAGTGTCTGCTCGGTGATGATCCCGAACCCGAGCTTCTTGCGAAAATGTCACTCGAAAATCAAGTCACCGAAAACGCTCCGCAGGCTTTTATATGGCACACGAGCGAGGACGGAACAGTGCCTCTCGAAAACTCGCTTTTCCTTGCCGAGGCACTTCACAGGCAGGGCAAAAACGTTGAGATGCACATTTACCCCAAGGGCGGTCACGGCTTGTCGCTCTGCGATGATACCGTGAGCAAAAAGGCTGACCTTTCGGACGACGTAAAATACTGCTCGGAATGGATAGGACACTGCATAAGATGGATAAAGGAGATACTTTGATATGCTTTCACTTGATAAAACAAGCCTTGGCATTGAGCTTGGCTCGACCCGAATAAAGGCTGTTCTCACAGACGAAAACCACGCTCCCGCCGCATCGGGCAGCTATGATTGGGAAAACAAGCTTGAAAACGGCTACTGGACATATTCGCTTGACGATATCCACAACGGCGTAAGAAGCTGCTTCGCCTCACTCGCCGAGGACGTGAAGAACAAGCACGGCATCACGCTCACGCATGTCGGAGCAATGGGAGTTTCCGCAATGATGCACGGCTATATGGCTTTTGATGAAAACGACAGGCTGCTCGTTCCGTTCAGAACTTGGCGAAACACCACCACAAAGCAGGCGGCAGAGGAATTGAGCGAAGCGCTCGGCTTCAATATTCCCCAGCGCTGGAGCATCGCACATCTTTATCAGGCTGTAATGAACGGTGAAGCGCACGTTCCGCAGACATCACACATAACGACCCTCGCAGGCTACATAAATTATCTCCTCACGGGCGAAAGAGCGGTCGGAATTGGTGAAGCTTCGGGAATTTTCCCCGTCAGCAGGACGGATTACAATGCCGAGATGATCAGAACTGCCGAAGAAAAGCTTTCCTCGCACGGATTTGACAAAAAGCTTGCGGAAGTTCTTCCTCCCGTAAAGATCGCAGGTGAAAAGGGTGCATTCCTCACCGAAAGCGGCGCAAAATTCCTCGACCCGACGGGTACATTCAAATCGGGCGTTCCCGTTTGCCCTCCCGAGGGTGACGCAGGAACGGGAATGGTCGCAGCGAACGCTGTACGTTCGGGAACGGGCAATGTTTCCGCAGGAACTTCGGTATTCTCAATGCTCGTTCTGGAAAAAGACCTCAAAAAAGCTTATCCCGAAATTGATATGGTAACGACGCCCGACGGCGCACCTGCCGCAATGGTACACTGCAACAACTGCTGCTCCGAACTGGACGCTTGGGTGAAGCTTTTCGGCGAATTTGCCGAGCTTACGGGAAACAAGCTTGACAAGTCGGCACTTTACGAAACACTATATAAAAATGCGATGACGGGCGATGCTGACTGCGGCGGAGTTACGGCGTTCAACTATCTTTCGGGCGAACCCGTAACGGGCGCAGATGACGGCAGACCAATGTATTTCCGTCAGCCGAACGGCAGTATGGATCTGGCGAATTTTTTCAGAGCGCAGCTTTATTCGGCGTTCGCTTCGCTTAAGATAGGTATGGATATCCTTTTTGAAAAGGAAAATGCCGAGGCACAGCAGTTCACGGGTCACGGCGGCATTTTCAAGGTAAAGGGTGCGGCACAGCAAGTCCTTGCGGACGCTCTGAACACTCCCGTTTCCGTAATGACAACGGCAGGCGAGGGCGGCGCATGGGGAATGGCTCTGCTCGCTTCTTATATGATGAACGGCGGCGGAAAAGCTCTCCCCGACTGGCTCGACAGCGAGGTTTTTGCAGGAATGGAAAAGCTCACGCTCACGCCGAATAAGGACGGCACGAACGGTTTCAATGAATTTATAAAGAGATACAAAGCGGCTCTCGGCGCAGAAGATATTCTCGGCAGAATTTGAAAGGATAGATAAAAATGCTTGAAAAATTAAAGCAGGAAGTGCTTGAAGCGAATCTTATGCTCCCGAAATACGGACTTGTAACATTTACTTGGGGCAACGTTTCGGCAGTTGACAGAGAAAGCGGAATGATAGTTATAAAGCCCTCGGGCGTTGAATATGACACTATGACGGCTGATGATATGGTCGTTGTGGAGATTGCAACGGGAAATGTCGCAGAGGGAAAATACAAACCATCGAGCGACACTCCGACGCACCTTGAGCTTTACCGTGCTTATGAAAATATCGGCGGCATCGTTCACACTCACAGCCGCTGGGCAACCTCGTTCGCACAGGCAGGAACGGGCATTATCCCAATGGGAACAACGCAGGGCGACTATTTCTACGGTGAAATCCCCTGCACAAGAGCAATGACTCCGGAGGAGATCGGCGGCGAATACGAAAAGGAAACGGGAACGGTCATAATCGAAGCTTTCAAGGGCATTGACCCGATGACTATACCAGCCGTTCTTGTGAAGAACCACGGACCGTTCGCTTGGGGCAAGGATGCAAAGGAAGCCGTTCACAACGCAGTCGTGCTTGAAGAAGTTGCATTTATGAATTATCACGCAATGTCGATAAATGCGCAGGCAGGACGTATGCCGCAGGAGCTTCTTGACAAGCACTATCTCCGCAAGCACGGTGCAAATGCTTATTATGGTCAGAATTGACCAAGTCAGAACTGACAATGAGGAAAACGATATGAATTTCTGCGATACATATTCAAACAGAACGCTTTTCTGCGATAACTGGGAGTTTTTTAAGGCTCCGTTCGGCACGGATTATTCCGATAGCTTCGATTTCAAAAGCGTAGATGTTCCGCACGACTGGCTCATCTACGATACGAATAATTTGTACGAAACTTCAACTGGCTGGTACAGAAAGAATTTTTCTTATACGAAAAAAGACGGCGTTCGCACATATATACGCTTTGACGGCGTTTATACAGACAGCAAGGTCTATGTCAACGGCTCGCTCGCAGGCGAATGGAAGTACGGCTATTCCGCATTTCAGTTCGACATAACCGACCTTGTGAAGAACGGCGAAAATGCTGTGACCGTCCGTGTCGATCACCGCTCGCCGAATTCAAGATGGTATTCGGGAGCAGGTATTTTCCGCAAGGTCTGGCTCTGCGAAAGCTCCGAGATACGCTTCGGAAATGACGGCATTTACATCTCCGCAAAGCCGAAAAACAACGCTTGGGAGGTCGAAGTCACTTCCGAGATCGTCCGTGAAAAGAGCGTTCCGATAGCAGGCGTCAGGGTGAGAAGCACTATCCTTGATGACAGCGGAAACAGCGTTGCAAGCTATGAAAGCGATGCCTGTGCAGTTGATATTTCCTGCATACCCGAGGCGGTGAGGACTGACGGATCGGCTTATTCGCTCACAACGCAGAGAATGACGGTTGAAGCGCCGAAGCTGTGGTATATTGACGAACCTTATCTTTACACAATGGTTTCGGAAATTATCGTAAACGGCGATATCGTTCAGTGTGTAAGCCAGCGTTTCGGCTTCCGAACGATAGAATTTACGACCGATAAAGGCTTCTTCCTCAACGGTAAGCATATAAAGCTTCACGGTTCGTGCGAGCATCACGACAACGGCTGTCTTGGTGCGGTGTCCAACAAAGCGGCGCTCCGCAGACGTTTTGCAAAGCTCCGTGAAATGGGCGTGAATGCGATAAGAACCTCGCACAATATGCCTGCGGAGGAATTTATGGAGCTTGCCGATGAAACGGGTATGCTTGTTCTCTCCGAGGGCTTCGATATGTGGGAACGTTCCAAGACTGACTACGACTATGCGAGATTTTTCGATGAATGGGTAGAAAAGGACGTAGCTTCGTGGGTTCGCCGTGACAGAAACAGACCTTCGATCATAGGTTGGAGCATCGGAAACGAGATTTTTGACACCCACGCTGACGAGAGAGGTCAGGAAGTAACGGCTTGGCTCAAAAGGCTTGTTACGCTCCACGACCCGAACGGCAACGGCTATGTAACGTTCGGCTCAAACTTTATGCAGTGGGAAAACGGTCAGAAGTGCGGCGACATTTTAAAGCTTGTCGGCTACAATTACGGTGAAAGACTTTACGCCGAGCATCACAAGGCTCACCCCGACTGGGCAATATACGGCAGTGAAACTGCATCGGTCGTACAGAGCCGTGGAATATATCATTTTCCGCTTTCGCAGACTGTTCTTGCCGATGATGATGAGCAATGCTCTTCGCTCGGAAACAGCTGCACGGGCTGGGGCGCCAAGAACACCGAGGAATGTATCATAAAGGACCGTGACGCTGAATACTGCGCAGGTCAGTTTATATGGACAGGCTTTGACTACATCGGCGAGCCAACGCCTTACAGCACGAAGAATTCCTACTTCGGTCAGTATGATACGGCAGGCTTCCCGAAGGACAGCGCATACGTTTTCCGATCCGAATGGACGGACTGTAAAAAATCGCCGTTTGTGCATATCTTTCCGTACTGGGACTTTAATGACGGTATGCCGATAGATGTCAGAGTTTGCTCAAATGCGCCGAAGGTCGAGCTTTTCTATAACGGAGCTTCGCTCGGCGTGACCGGGATAGATCATCTGCACGGACAAAAGCTCACCGCCGATCACGTTATCCCTTATGCAAAGGGCGAGCTTAAAGCGGTCGCTTATGACGAGAACGGAAACATCATCGCCGAGGACGTTCAGCGTTCGTTCGGTGATGCCGCAAGACTTGAAATTTCCGCCGATAAGACCGAGCTCAAAGCAGACGGTTGTGACCTTATCTACCTTGAAATTTCCGCTTTCGATAAGGACGGAAACTTCTGCGCAAATGCGAATAACCGTGTGAATGTCCGTGTCGAGGGTGCGGCAAGGCTTATGGGTCTTGACAACGGCGACAGCACAGACTATGACCAGTACAAAGGCACTTCACGCCGACTTTTCTCGGGCAAAATGCTCGCAGTTATCGGTGCGACCGACAAGGCAGGGGAGATAAAGGTAACGATAAGCTCGCCCGAACTCCCCGAAAGCGTTATCGAACTGAAATCGGTCGAGGCTGAATACGAGAACGGCGTTTCTTCGATAGAAAATGTTTCGTTCGCCGAAACAGAGTGCGGAAAAACGGACGAGATACCCGTAAGAAAGCTTGAACTTTGCACCGAGAGCCTTGAATTTTCCGAGGAAAAGCGTGAAATTACCGTTAGGGTCAAGGCTTACCCCGAAAATTCCGATTATGCGAATGATATTGAGTTCAAGGTGACGAATGAAACGGGTATACCGACAAATATTGCCGAATGTACCGACAACAAAGACGGCACTGTAACGCTCAAAGCCAAGGGCGACGGCTGCTTCTATCTCCGTGCAATGTGCAAAAACGGAACAGAGCGCATACACATTCTTTCCGTGCTGAAATTCACTGCTGACGGACTTGGCGATGCTCTCACTTCGCCGTACAGCTTTGTTCACGGCGGACTTTACACAAGAGCGAGCGAAAATATTTGCAGCGGCGTAAACAAGGGCGTTGGCTTTGCATCGGGCGGAGTTTCCTCGTGGGCAGCGTTCGACAATGTTGACTTTGGTTCGGCAGGCTCGGACGAAGTGACCGTTTCGATATGGGCGAACACACTCGACCCCGTGAATGTTCGCTTCTATGACGGCATACCGAAAGAGGGCGGAAAGCTCATCGGCAGCTTCACATATCACAAGCAGCCCGAGTGGATGATATTCAAGGACGAGACCTACAAGCTCCCCGAACGGCTCAAAGGCATACATACCTTTTGCGTTGAAACGGACGGCGGCTATCAGATGAGCGGCTTCAGATTTGAAAAGCCGAACCGTGAATTCGGCGTGAATTATGCGGCTGACTCCGAGCATATCTACGGCGACCGCTTCACAGCCGAGGAAAAAGCCGTTACGAATATAGGAAACAACGTTCTGCTCGACTTCGGCGAGTTCGATTTTACCGCCGAAAAGCCGACAAAACTTGTCATAAGCGGAAGATCACCGCTGCCGCTCAACAGTATTCACCTTATCACGAACGGCGAAAACGGCGAGAACCGTATCCTCTGCGAATTTAAAACTGACGACAGCGAAAATTATTCCGAAAGATCGTTCGATGTCAGCGGCATAAACGGAAAGCAGACCGTATCGTTTGCATTTCTCCCCGGCAGCAGCTTCGACTTTGAGTATTTCCGCTTTGAAAAATAAGGAGGCAAAACAATGCTTAAATTTAAGAATACAGACGTTACCGAAGCACATCTTCTTCCGGGACTTTTCAAGGAGCGTTCCGATGTAAACAGAGCGTATCTTATGGAACTCAAAAATGAGGATCTTTTGCAGAACTTCTACCTCGAAGCCTGCATACGCACGGACAGAGATGTGACCGAAATGCACCTCGGCTGGGAATCTCCGACATGCCAGCTCAGGGGACATTTCCTCGGACACTGGCTCTCCGCTGCTTCAATGCTCATCGCACAGAACGGCGACCGTGAGCTTAAAGCAAAGCTTGACAACATCATCGATGAACTCGGACGCTGCCAGAAGCTCAACGGCGGCAGGTGGGTAGGCTCTATCCCCGAAAAATATTTTGAACTGCTCGAAAAGAACGCTTACGTCTGGTCACCGCAGTATACAATGCATAAAACTCTCCTCGGACTTTACCACAGCGCAATGTATGCGAAGAATGAAAAGGCTCTTGAAATTCTCAGCAACGCTGCCGACTGGTATATAGAGTGGACGGAGAAAATGGAAAAGGTCAACCCACACGCTGTTTACAGCGGCGAAGAGGGCGGTATGCTCGAGGTCTGGGCAGGCTTGTATGAATACACTCACGATGAAAGATATTTCACCCTCGCACAGCGTTACTCGCACCCGTCTATCTTCAAAAAGCTCACGGACGGCGGCGACCCGCTTTCAAACTGCCACGCAAACGCAAGTGTTCCGTGGGCGCAGGGCGCAGCTAAAATGTACGAGATCACAGAGGATCAAAAGTGGCTCGAGATCGTAAAGAAGTTCTGGAAGTGCGCAGTTTACGACAGAGAATCATTCTGCACGGGCGGTCAGAATTCGGGCGAATTCTGGATACCTCCGCACAAGCTCGGAATGTTCATCGGCGAAAGAACGCAGGAGTTCTGCACGGTCTACAATATGGTTCGCCTTGCCGATTACCTCTACCGCTTCACGGGAGAAAGCGAGTACCTCGACTATATAGAGAAGAACCTCTACAATGGCTTCCTTGCACAGCAGAACAAATTCACGGGTATGCCCGCATACTTCCTCCCGATGAAGTCGGGCAGCGTGAAGAAATGGGGAAGCAAGACCCACGATTTCTGGTGCTGCCACGGCACAACGGTTCAGGCACACACCGTTTACCCGATGCTCTGCTGGTATGAGGACACCGAAAACGACCGCCTTGTTGTCGGTCAGTACATCAATTCCGAATACAAGCGCAGCGAAAATGTCACCGTTACACAGAGCGTTGATATGAAGTATTACAACGACGGTGCTTCGTTCGATGAACACGATGACAGCAGAATGTCAAGATGGTATTTAAAGCTTAACGTGAATGCAAAGACACCCGAGAAGTTCACGCTCTCGCTCCGTGTTCCGAACTGGACGGTCGGCGAACCTGAGGTCTGGATCAACGGTGAAAAGTTCGACGGCAAGTCTGAAAACGGCTATATAAACATTGACCGCACTTGGGAAAATGACACGATAAATCTTCACTTCCCCGCAGCACTCACAATGTCCTCGCTCCCCGATATGCCGCAGCTCACAGCATTCTCCGAAGGTCCTATCGTCCTCGCAGGACTTTGCTCCTCCGACAAGGGCATCACAATGGAAAATGATAAGCCCGAAAGCGCACTTGCTTACACTATTGAGCATACTTACAGCACTTTCCCATGGCAGCAGAGCGTTTACCGCACTGTAAACCAGCCCGAAAACTTCGACCTCGTTCCGCTTTATGATGTTACAGACGAGCCTTACACGGTCTATTTCACAAAGAGATAAAGCATTTTAATAAAAAAATCCGCATTTCAGTCAACCGGGACTTGAAATGCGGATATTTTTGTTGTATAATCAATTTTACATTTTATTAAAGGGAGGCATAATTATGAAGTCAATGGAAAGCAATTGGTACGCTAAAATCTGGACGCTCGATATCAAAGACCAGTCCTGGGTCGAGGACACTAACCGTCAGGTCGATTTTCTCATAGAAAAGCTCGGTTTGAAAAGCGGTGCTAAGATACTTGACCTTGCCTGCGGCTTCGGCAGACATTCGCTGGAGCTTGCACGGAGAGGGTTCGATGTAACGGGAGTTGACATTACGCCCGACTATATTGATTTTGCGAAGAAAACAGCCGAAAAAGAGAAACTTAACGCTCATTTTATCTGCTCGGATATACGGGAGGTCGGCTTTGAAAATGAGTTTGACGCTGTGCTGAATATGGCAGACGGCGCTGTCGGATATCTTGAAAATGATGAAGAAAATCTGAAAATTTTCAAGGCCGTTTCAAGAGCATTGAAAAGCGGCGGCAGAAATTTTATGGATATTATGAACGCCGATTATGCCGACAGCCATTTTCCGTGCAAATTATGGGACGCAGGCGAAAAGTGTCTCACGCTTTCAAACTTTGAGTGGAACAGCGAAACGAGGATACTTCTCTACGGTCAGCTCGACTATCCCTACGGCGAACTGCTTACCAAGCCCGAAATGACCGAGGGCAACCCGATAAGATTATATTCGCTCGGCGAGGTCGAAAAGATATTTTCCACGCTCGGAATGAAAGTCTGCGAAAGCTATTCCGACTTTAGCGGAAAACCGTCATCGGAGAACGGCATACAGCTTATGGTCTGCTCGGAAAAGGTGTAAAAATGCAGTATGATATTGTAAAAATAATCGACCGCCCGAGCTTAAAACAGCAGGCGGCGGAGTGGTTCAGCGAAAAATGGCACATACCGTCCGAGGCTTATCTCAAAAGTATGGACGAGGCTGTCAGCGGAGCAAATGCCGTTCCGCAGTGGTATCTCGCACTTGAAAACGGGCGGATCATCGGCGGAATGGGCGTTATCGAGAATGACTTCCATCCGAGGAAGGATCTTGCACCGAATGTCTGCGCAGTTTACACCGAGGAGGACTGCCGAGGTCATGGCATCGCAGGAAAGCTTCTGGATTTCGTCTGCGCCGATATGAAGGCAAACGGCGTGGACACGCTCTATCTTCTGACCGACCACACATCGTTCTATGAGCGTTACGGCTGGGAATTTTACTGTATCATCGAGAATAACGGGGAAACTTCGAGAGTTTATATCCACAAGGAATGAAATATCGCCGCACAATGAGCAGTTCAAGTTCATTATGCGGCGATTTTTGCATCTTATCGCCTGTTTGTGCATCTTATTGCATTATTGTTGAAAAAAATGTCCTGTCGGCTATAATTATTTTGTGCAAATTCTGTCGTAAAGACGGGAAATTTACGGAAAAGTGAGTTTATTATGAAAAGATCGGCATTGTTGCTGCTTGCGGTCACGGTTCTGACGCTCTGCTTTTGCGGCTGTTCGGAAAATTCGGGATTTTCTTCCGTAAAGGAAGCAGACAGCCGGATGGTGGAGGTTTATCCGCTATGCACGCAGATTGAGGAGCAGTTTGCATTAAAAAGCGGCGGCAGGATAGCCGTTGACCCGAATATTTCATCGGGAAGTATGAAAATAAAAATTGCAAAGCAGAACGAAGCACCGATATATGAGGGGAACGCCGGGACGACGGCATACTTTGAAGTGACGGTCGGCGAGGACGGAGCTTATACTGTTTCTCTTGACGGCAAAAATGCCGAGGAAAGCATTTCTTTTAGGATAAAAACGGAGGAGATAAAATGACGCAGAATAAAATGCTTATGGAAAACGAACTGCAGGCGAACAAGCTGTCCGCAAAGGTGATGCGGATAACGTTCCTGATCTTCACGCTTATCTATATCCTCGACTGCTTAGGGATATTTACGGTAAAGCTCAGTCTTATGACCATCGCCTTTATATGCGGCGGTGTTATGCTGCTGCTGCCGACCCTGCTCGTGGATATTTTAAAGGTAGAAAGCAGCGCAGTGAAGTATATAACCGTTGTCTGTGCGACGGCTTTCGTCACGATACTCAGCGCAACGCTCATCTATCATGTTGTTGCGGTATATGTTTATGCGATCGCACTTTCGAGCTTGTATTTCTCTAAGCGGCTCAACATTATGGCTACGGTCATGACGGTCATCGGAACCTCGGCAGGGCAGATATTCGCTTTTAATTATGTGAGCTTTGCCGATGATAATTTTGATACGTTCAAAAGGCTCATCGTTTTCGGGGTTATTCCCCGTGCGCTCTGTGTTATCGCAGTTGCAGCGATCTTCACATCGCTCTGCTCAAGAACGGCTTCCATGCTTTCAAACCTCCTTGGAGCGGAGCAGCAGAAGGAAATGCTTGAAAAGATGACGCAGACCTCCGAAACGCTTTCGGGTATGGTGACGAAGCTTTCCGAAATAACCGAAACCTCCGTCAAAGCGAATAAGAGCATTGCGGAGGAGTCGGCAGGTCTGCTCGGAAGTTCGTCCGAGAATGCCGAGTCCGTAGGCTTTGCCGATAAAAAGATAAACGATATGACGAGCGAGCTTTCCGCACTCAGCAATATGAACCACAAAACGGCAGAGCTCACAAGCGAGATCGAGCAAAGCACACTGGAAAATCAGCAGCGGATGGACGACGCCACCGCCGATATGGAGAAGATATACAACAGCACCAACGAGTGCAGCAAGATCATAAGTGCTCTCGGCGAGCGTTCAAAGGAGATCATCGGCATCATCGAGACCATTACCGAGATATCCGCACAGACAAATATCCTTTCGATAAATGCCCGTATCGAAGCCTCCCGAGCAGGTGAACACGGAAAGGGCTTCGGCGTTGTCGCAGCCGAGATACAGCGGCTTTCCGTGCAGACAAAAGCAGCCGTTGACAACATCGAGCGCATAATCAGCGAGGTCACAAAATACACCGAGGAAGCGGTCAGCGCAATGAAGCAGAACGCAGACTTCACCAAAACGGGTATGGACAGCATACGCAAAGCGAACGAAAGCTCCGCCGTCATCACCGCTTCAAACGGAGAGCTTGCGCAGAAGATATACGCCATCGACCGCTCGGCTGAGGAGATACGCAGCAAGAGCAGTGAGATACTTGAAAGCATGGAAAAAATAAGCGCAAACACAGCGCAGAACTGCGAGGCCGCAAAGCATGTTACCGAGGTAACGAGAGAAAACAGCGCAGGAACAGCTGACCTTGCCGAAATAGTAAAAAGCATACGCTCCGCCGCAGAGCAGCTCAACAATGTTATTGCGGGATAAATCGGAATAATAAACCCCGACTATATTTTCGTCCGAAACTGTGTTTATGCACGTTTCGGGGGAGATACGGTCGGGGAGTTTTTTTGTGCTTTTTTGACTGTCTGTTTAGGATAAAAGTTACTTTTCAGTTTTAAGAATTAAAATGTGTTTACCTTTGGAAATCAAGCGAGGTGAAGCTCGGAAATAAGCGCATTTTGCAGAACAGCCGAGAAGTTGACATTGCTCTTTTCAGCCGCTGTATTGAGCCAGGCAGGGATAGTGCAGTTTTTACGCACAGCTTTTTCGCCGTACTTTTCTGCATAGCTGTCCATATCGAGCATTATAAGGTTGACAAAGCAGCCGTCCTTGCACTTTACAGCACTAAGTTCAGATGCTTTCGGAACAACGTTGCCGTCTTCAAGTTCATCGAGAACCCAACCCGATGCAGCGTCCTGGGCGCTTTCAATAGCATCGGGAAGACTTGCGCCTTGTGTTACACAGCCCGGAAGATCGGGGAATGTTACGCAGTAGCCGTCCTGTTCTTCAAGCTTTTCAAAAATTGCGGGATAAATAAGTTTCATATATATGCCTCCATTCGGATCGCAGAAATTCGCAGGTCTTATTTCAATCCTGCCTGTTCCATTATGCTTTTTACTGTTTTCGGGTCAAGGTCACCGCAATGTTTTGGAATAGTGACTTTTCCCGGCTTTGTGGGGTGTTTGTACTGGTTGTGTGAGCCTTTTGCGTTCTTGAAATACCAGCCGTCTTCAAGGATTATTCTTTCAACTTCCCTGAATTTCATTCCTTCACCCCCTGTAATTATATTATAGCACGCACTATGCGCATTGTCAAGAGCTTTTTAGATTTTTCTCGGGTGAAAGTTGATTTATCACGATAAAATAAAAGTGTGTACCCTAAATAAATAAAGCCCCGTAACTAACGCAGTTACGGGGCTATTGGTGGTGCGGATAACAGGACTTGAACCTGCACGTCGGGGACACCAGATCCTAAGTCTGGCGCGTCTGCCAATTCCGCCATATCCGCAAAAATTTCACGAACTATATTATAGCATAAAAAATCCCTGAGGTCAACCTTTTTTTGATTTTTATTTGCGGCGGCGTTCAGTACGTTTTAATTCACAGCTTTTACTGCATTTTCGGCACTTTCAAGAGCTTTATCGGCTGCCAGTACAGCCTGCTCTGCGGCGGAGCTGCCTTTCTTTACGGCTTCTTCCGATTCGTTTAAGATAGCGGTCGATTTTCTTGCCGATTCTGCACTTTCGGCGGCAAGGCTTCTCACCTCATCCGCTACAACGGCGAAGCCCTTGCCGTTTTCACCTGCACGGGCAGCTTCGATGGCAGCGTTGAGGGCGAGCATATTCGTTTGAAAAGCTATATCTTCGATTGCACCGATGATCGATCTTATGCGCTGATTTTTTTCACCGATGATCTCCACAGCTTCGGCAAGCTCGGACGATCTCAGGCGGCTTTCCTTTATCATTTCTTCCGCTTCGGCAGCGGCGCAGGCTACATCTTTTCCCGATGCTTCGGCAGCCGAGAGCTTTTCTTCAAGTTCTGCTATGCGCTCCGCAAGCCCGGCTTTTTCGTTGTTCACACGTTCAAGCTCTGCACCGAGAGCGGCAAGCTGCTTTTCTGTTTCATCGGAAGCAAAGGCAGGCTCGGGGCGTTTCGGCTCGGGAACGTGGATTTCCTGCACAGTAACGGGTTTTTCCTGTACGGGAATGGTTTTCTCCTGCACGGGCGAGGGGAGTACGGAACGGAGTTCGGGCATTTTCAGTTCGGCATTTTCTGCCGACTGTTCGCCGTCAGACTTGCCGATAACAGCACAGCTGATCGCCGAAGCTATCACTGCCAGAATGACCGCCGCTGCCGCCATTATGGCTATAAAGGGGCGGATGTCGGTCTTTTCGGGGAAGCTGTAATCGAACATTTCGAGCGAAAATTCACCGCACTGTTCGCTTGCGTTATCATAAACGGGGGAGTTGAGCTCGGTCGAGATCATCGTCTTGCCGCCGACGGAAAGAACTGCACCCGTATTTTTGCCGAGCAAAGAAAAATATTCGCCGAAATAGTCGGAACTGCAGCCGCAGACCGTGATATTCCCGTTGACGGAGTTGGTGACGGTATAGTAAAGCTTTTCCGAATTTTCATCATAAACAAAGCCGCCCGAAACGGAGAGAACGCCCGTCGAGGTGTAGTTTTTGCCGCCCGACAAGCCTGTGCTTTCGCCGTTTTTGATAAGGTCAAGGCTTATGCCGAGTCCCGAAAGTGCGCTGTTTCTGTCACGCAGAGCATAGCCCTTGAACTCATCGGGAGCGTATCGTATAGCCGCAAGCTCGGAGGTCTCGTTTGCGGCGGCTTTCATAAGGTCAGTCTTTTCGGTTATGTAAAGGACGGCGTTTTCAGCGGAAGTGCGGACAGACGAAGTCTCATCGGTGCGCTCACTGAGCTTTATTCCGAGTATGACTGCGCAGACTGCAAGCAGAACGATGCAGATCGTAACCGCTGCGGCAGCCTTTATCTTCGCCGATCTTTTATTCAATCCGAACGCCCCCTCTTTCGCATATTTTCACGGATAATGTCATATACATCTATTATAACGTAGAATTCCAAAAAAGTGAATACTTTGTTAATATGCAAATGTAAATATACTATTGAAATTTTTTAAATTTAATATTAATCAATTACAGAATTCTTACAAAACGTGAAAACTCTTGAAAAAGGCGGCGTGTTGTGCTATAATTCCGATAGTATACAATGAAAGGAACGTAAAAAATGGCACAGCAGAAAAAACGCAGGAAGAAAAAAATCAGCAAACAGGCTCTTATCCTGCGGTGGATAATGATAATAATACTCGTTCTTCTCGTCTGGTTCGCAGTAAAAAAGATCGCATCGTCTGTAAAAAAGGTCGATGATTCCGCAGCAGTGACTTCATCGTCATCTTCATATTCATCGGACAGCAATTTGCAGACAAGTGAAGCTTTATCCGAGAAGCAGGAAAGCAGCAGTACATACGAAACTAACGAGAGCGAGTCGGGCGGGATCGTCATCGGGGCAGGAGAAGATATGACAGAAACAACAGCAGAGCAGGAAAGCATCGATAACGCATGGGCAATGTTCCTCGTGAACAACCAAAATCCGCTTCCGCAGGATTACGACAAGAAAATATCCGTGAAAAAAGTCTATTCCAACGGCAGCCGTGACTTTGAGTTCGACGAACGTGCGGCGGACTACCTTATAAATATGTTCGCAGCCGCAAAAAAGGACGGCATAAACCTCACCGTGAATTCGTCCTACCGCACGATCGAGTATCAGCAGTTCAACTTTGACAGAAGCGTCCAGCAGCGTGTTGATAAAGGAATGAGCTATGACGAAGCAGTCCTCGATACCGAAAAAGAGGTCGCATATCCGGGAAAAAGCGAGCATAACGCAGGGCTTTCCGCAGATATTTTTTCCGATGAGTATGTGAGCTTCGACGACGACGGCTTCAAGAACACAAAAGCATATGCATGGCTTATGGAAAACGCCGCAGATTATGGATTTATCCTCCGCTATCCCGAGGGAAAGGAAGCGGAAACGGGAATAATCTATGAACCGTGGCATTACCGCTTTGTCGGCGTGTATTATGCGCATAAGGTTCAGGAAAGCGGACTCTGCCTTGAAGAATATTTTAAGGCAAACGGCTGGCTCGACGAAAACGGCACAGCAACTCAGATGACGGTGGAATAAAACAAGCAGTCGCTGAAAAATCAAAGTTTACGTTAATTCTGCAAGAATTTCGCTTTGTTCAAAGGGTGGCAGGGGTCAAGGGGACAGCGTCCCATTGTAGCTCTCCGCAGAGAGCGAAACTCCCTAAACTATGGCTAAAGGCTATGCTGCAATAACGAAATCAGTAACAAATCAAAAAGGCGCAATTCACACCAAAAAGGTAAAACGAAATATGATAAACCAAGTTTCGTAAAACCAATAATGTGAATTGCGCCAATTCTATCTCCTTGAAACAAACTATCCTCGGCATAAAATGCGCAGAGCGAAAGCGATAAGCAATTTATGCCGACAACGTTTGAACGGCGGTGAAATATGAATCTACCAAAAGTCGTAGGGTCGGATTCCATATCCGACCGTCTGAAAACAACAGAAAAAGTTAACAGATCATAACAGAAAAGCAGGATATACGCTTTCTCCCCGTAAAAACTGTACTATCCAACATCACTTTCATATAAGTTTTTCTTATCAAAAACGTCATAAACTCAGATTGAAAAATTGCTTTCATACAGTTATAATTATATCAGAAAATAAAAAAGGAATCGATGTAAAATGGCAGCTTTGATAGCTTTTTATTCCCGTGTAGGTGAGAATTATTTCGGCGGAGCATACCGTCATATCACGGTCGGAAACACGGAAAAAGCCGCTGAAATGCTCGCAAAGCTCACTGGCGCAGACCTGTTTAATACTAATTTTTAATCAAAGTGTAGAAAAAAATCGGCGCAAAAGCCATATAAACCTGTTTTTAACAGCTACGAGCTTTTGCTTGATTTTTTGTACACTTTCAGTTTGAAAATTAGTATAAGATCGAACAGGCAGAGCCTTATTCCGATAATTACAACGAATGCATAGCTCAGGCGAAGAACGACCTTAAAGCGAACGCCCGTCCCGAGGTCATTGACCTGCACGATAATATCGATAAGTATGACGAGATATATCTCGGCTACCCGAACTACTGGGGAACGATGCCGATGGCGGTCTATACCTTCCTCGATAGCTTCGATTTTTCGGGCAAGACGATCCACCCGTTCTGCACCCACGAGGGCAGCGGACTTGCAAACACCGTAAACGATATTCGGGGCGCAGCAAAGGGCGCAAACGTCACAAAGGGTCTTGCCGTATGCGGCAGCGATGTTGACAAGGCCGAGCCTGCACTGAAAAAATGAACCGAAAGTTTTTGATGAAAAGGTGAGCGGAATGCCGATCATCGATGGTGCAGCGGCAAGTTATTCCACGTTTTTTTTGAATTGAGCTTACTGAAAAAAACATCACACTGTGGTGCTTTTTTTATTGCTTATACAAATTTTTAAACTGAAAGTGTACAAAAAATCAAGCGAAAGCACGTAGCTGTTGAAAACAGCTTGATGTTGAAAACAGGTTTAAATGGCTTTTGCGCCGATTTTTTTGTCTACACTTTGATTAAAAATTAGTATTATGTTCGGCTTGGAACGCCTTGCCCATTTCAGCCATTGCGTCAAGGATAGGCGACATACTTTGCCCGAGGTCGGTGAGGGTATATTCCACCCTCGGCGGAACTTCGGGGAAAAACTTTCTCGTAAGAAGTCCGTCCTCCTCCATAACACGCAGGTTTGAGGTCAGCACTTTCTGCGAATTTCCGTGACTGATTTTTCAGCTCGCCGAAGCGTTTTGTTCCGCTGCGCAGGTCACGGAGGATAAGCACCTTCCACTTATCATCGATAAGCATAAGCGTTGTTTCGACGGTGCAGGGCGGCAGCTCGGCTTTGTTTATCATAAAACATCCTCCAACAGTATATTTTGAGATCGGTATTATACTATTTCAGCGCAGGAAAAACTTTTTTGGGGGACATTTTTCGCTTGCGGACTTTTCAAAAATATGCTATAATATTTAATGTATTTTTTCAAAGGAGTTTTTTACAATGGATATTAACAAGGTACTCGCAGCGGAATTCAAGCTGCGTCGGGAACAGATCGACAACACCGTTTCGCTTATCGATGACGGCAAGACTATTCCTTTTATCGCACGTTACCGCAAGGAGCTGACAGGCTCACTCGATGATCAGCTTCTTCGTGAAATTTTTGACAGGCTTACATATCTGCGCAATCTCGAAAAGCGCAAGGAGGAAATTTCTTCTTCCATCGAAGATCAGGGAAAAATGACCGAAGAGCTTGCCGCTGCGATTTCCGCCGCCGCTACGCTTGTCGAGGTCGAAGATATATACCGTCCGTTCAAGCCGAAGAGAAAGACCAGAGCTTCTGTCGCCCGTGAAAAGGGACTTGAAACTCTCGCCGCTTTCCTTATGCTCCAACAGGACAAAGCTGACCCGTCAGCCGAGGCTGAAAAGTTCGTCAATGCCGAAAAGGGTGTTGAAACCGTTGATGATGCACTTCAGGGCGCAATGGATATCATCGCCGAGGACGTTTCCGATGATGCCGAACTCAGAAAAGCGCTTCGGGGTATCTTCTCCAAGCAGGGCATAATTTCGTCCGAAGCCGCCGATCCCGAGGAAGAAACGGTTTACAAGAACTATTACGAATTTTCCGAACCCGTTTCAAAGATCGCAGGTCACCGTATCCTTGCGCTTGACAGAGGTGAGCGTGAGGGCAAGCTCAAAGTCAGCGTTGACATTCCCGAGGGTGTTGGCGAAAACACTGTCTGCGGAAAGTATGTGAAAAATCAGTCCGCCTGCGCCGAATATGTGAAAAATGCCTGCGTTGACGGCTACAAACGCCTTATTTATCCGTCAATTGAGCGTGAAATTCGTTCCGAGCTTACCGAAAAGGCAGACGAATCCGCAATAAAGGTATTCGCATCGAATCTTCGTCAGCTTATTATGCAGCCGCCCGTTAAAAACAGCGTTGCGCTCGGACTTGACCCCGGTTACAGAACGGGCTGCAAGCTTGCAGTTGTTGACGGAACGGGAAAAGTTCTCGATACGGGCGTTGCCTACATCACAACGGGCGAACAGCGCAAGATCGAGCAGGGTAAGGTGCTTGTGAAGAACCTTATCCAGAAGCATGGCGTTTCGATGATCGCTATCGGAAACGGTACGGCTTCAAGAGAATCGGAAGCGTTCGTGGCAGAGCTTATAAAGGAAATTCCGCAGAAGGTCTCGTATATGGTCGTGTCCGAAGCAGGTGCGTCCGTTTACTCCGCATCAAAGCTTGCGGCAGAGGAGTTCCCCGAGTATGATGTTTCGCTCCGAAGTGCAGTTTCCATAGCAAGACGACTTCAGGATCCGCTTGCCGAGCTTGTAAAGATCGACCCGAAGGCTATTGGAGTTGGTCAGTATCAGCACGATATGCCGAAAGCAAGACTTGATGAAGCGCTCACGGGCGTTGTCGAGGACTGCGTAAACAGCGTTGGTGTTGACCTTAACACAGCTTCGCACTCACTTCTTTCGTATGTTGCGGGAATAAACGCTTCAATTGCCAAAAACATCGTTTCCTACCGTGAGGAAAACGGCTCGTTCACCGACAGAAAGCAGCTTCTCAAAGTTGCAAAGCTTGGCCCGAAAGCGTTTGAGCAGTGCGCAGGCTTTTTGAGAGTACGTGACGGAAAAGATCCGCTCGATAATACAGCCGTCCACCCCGAAAGCTACGAAGCCGCAAAGAAGATAATCGCAGAGTGCGGCTTTGAAGTCGCAGACCTTGGTGAGGGAAAGATGTCCGATATCTCCGCCGCTGCAAAGAAGATAGGTGTAGCTAAAGTCGCAGACAACGCAGGCATCGGTATCCCGACCGTAAATGATATCCTCAAGGAGCTTGAAAAGCCAGGACGTGACCCACGTGACGAGCTTCCTCCACCGCTTATGAGAAGCGGCGACATAATGGAGCTGAAAGATCTCAAACCCGGAATGGAGCTTATGGGAACGGTCAGAAACGTTATCGATTTCGGCTGTTTCGTTGATATCGGCGTTCACGAGGACGGACTTGTGCATATCTCGCAGATATGCGACAGATACATCAAGCACCCGCTTGAAGCTGTTAAGGTCGGAGAAGTTGTGAAGGTGAAGGTTCTTGACGTTGATGTAAAGAGAAAGAGAATTTCGCTTACGATGAAGATCAAGTAACATAACTGTTCGGTAATCAGCATAGCTGTTCATACTGTGTTGAAGCTTCAAATTCACTCACTTACGTTCGTGAATTTTCGCTTCAAGGATAGTTTGTTTGAAGAAAAAAGAATTGGCGCAATTCACATTTTAGGTTTACGAAACTGTGTTTTTTATATTTCGTTTTACCATTTCGATGTGAATTGCGCCCTTAATTTAGTTTACAGTTAACAGTTTTTAATTGATAATTGACAGTTGATAATTTTGGGCTTTACATTTTTAACTGTTAGTGATTTAGCTATTACAGCATAGCTTTAGCCATAGATTAAGGGAGTTTCGCTTTCTGCTAAAGGTCAAACTGCCCTGCGGCAAAGGGGCGAGGAGCCACCTTGACCCCTCGTAAGCTGTGTTCAGCGTGCTAAGTTTAGCATGACCAGCCGGTTTGCTTCGCCACTCCGGCAGATATTTTTCATTCCCACATTTTCAGCGTTTTTTGCATATAGGCTCTTATATCAAAACCGTAGATCTCATTCAGCTTTTCCGAGCGGCATACATTCTCTGACGAATCGAGTATCTCTGTTCTGCCCTCGTTCATCACCATTATCCTGTCCGAAAGCTCGGCGGCAAGGTTGAGGTCATGGAAAACACCTACAACGCTTTTTCCGTCTGCCGCCCAGCCTTTGAGCATTTCGATAAGCTCTATCTGGCGTTTCAGATCGAGGTGGTTCGCAGGCTCGTCAAGGAAAATTATTTTCGGCTCTTGTGCGAACGCTCTTGCAAGCAGGACTCTTTGCAGCTGACCGCCCGAAAGCTCGGTTATAACGCTGTCTGCGATGGGGAGAGTGTCCGTTTTTTTCATATACTCCTCTGCGGCGGCTTCATCGGCTTTATCCGAGCCGAAGCCTTTGCTTTTTGCGTATCTTCCGAGTGCGACCGTTTCACGGACGGTGAAATCGCTGTACTCGCCGCCTGCGCCCGTCTGCGAAAGAAGTGCGGCATTCGCCGAAAGCTCCTCACGGGACATTGAGCGTATCTCCTTGCCGTCGATGAGCGCACTGCCTGCCTTATAGGGGATAATTCCGCACAAAGCACGCAGGAGCGTTGTTTTTCCGCAGCCGTTAGGACCCGTTATTGAGAGTATCTCGCCGTCCTTTACGGAAAAGCTCACATTTTTTACGACAATATCATTTCCATAGCCGCAGGAAAGTTCTTTTACTTCGAGCATAGCTTCACCTTCTTCTCTTAAAGAAAACCGCTGCAAAGAACGGTGCGCCGATAAGCGAGGTTATGACCCCGACAGGAAGCTCGTTCGGAACTGCAAGCGTTCTTGCCGCAACGTCACATATCGTCATAAATGCACCGCCGACAAGTGCTGTCATCGGCAGGAGGAGCTTATGCTTCGGACCGAAGATTTTCCTTGTGATATGCGGAGCGATAAGGTCAACGAAGCCGATAACTCCTGCGAAAGCGACAGCCGTTCCCGAAAGCACGGACGCAAGCACGAGCAGTATCGTCTTGGCGGCGGAGGTGTTCACGCCTATCGACATCGCCTGCTCATCGCCGAATGTCAGCAGGTCGAGCTGCTTTGATCTTATCATAAAAACGGTGAAGCACACGGCGAAAACTGCGAGCAGGACTGCCGAATATCCGAAGCCTCTTCCTGCAAAGCTGCCATTCTGCCACTTTATCAGCTGGCGGTATCTTTCGTCCGAAAATGTCGCCATAAGGCTCACCCATGCGCTTATGAAAAGCGAAAGCACCATTCCCGTGAGGACAACCGTGCTGCTTTGCAGGCTTCGGTCGAGCCGCCTTGCGAAGGCTACCATTATAAACATTGTTGCAACGGCGAAAACTGCTCCGCCGACTGCTGTTGAGTAGCTGCCGAAAAGTGCAAAGCCCGTGACAATGACAAGGCTCGCACCGAGTGATGCGCCGCTTGAAGTTCCGAGCGTGAAAGGGGAGGCGAGCGGATTGCGAAGCACCGACTGGACAGCTGCTCCGCTGACGGAAAAGGCTGCTCCGACGATGAAGCTGAGGATCACTCTCGGAAGTCTTATCCCTGCGATTATGCTGACTTCGCCCTCGGTGACATCGCTTGGGAGCGGTACGCCGAAGAACGCATTTTTTATCGCCGCAAAAATATGAAGCGGTGATACCGTGACGCTTCCCACGCATATTCCAATGACGAGGGAAGCGAATGAACAGAGTATCACCGCCGTTATTTTTGCTGTTAAATTGAGCCGCTTCACCCTGCGTTAAGCTGCAAGGTCAGCTGCGGAATTGCATGCTGTGACCTTTGCATTTTCGCCGTAAACATCGGGGTAAATTGCAGATGCGATCTCGTTGATGCCCTCAACAACGTGCTGAGATGCACGGCTTGTTTCGTTTGCGCCCACCTGATAAACCTCGCCGTTCTTTACAGCTGTGAGAACGTCCCAGCCCTCTCTTGCTGTGATCTCGTTGAAGTCATAGCCTTCATAAGCAACGCTTGTGAGGATAACATCGGGGTCAGCAGCGATAACTGTTTCATCGGAGTTGGAGATCCAGCCTTCTTCGCCGCCGTAGATATTTTCTGCGCCGACAAGCTCGATGATCTCGTTGAGGAATGTGCCGCTGCCTGTTGTGTAAAGGTAAGGAGCTGCGCTTATCTCAAAGTAAACGGACTTCTTTTCGGTGATGTTTGCAGCCTTTGCGGAAATATCGCTGATGCAGCTGTCGATAGTGCCGATGAGTTCATCGCCCTTGTCGGAAGTGCGTGTGTAAGCTGCAAGGAATGCGATGTCGTCCTTGATGCCGTCAAGAGAAACAGCGGACGGAATGTAAACTACGTTTGTGCCTGCTGCCTTGAGTTCAGCGTAAGGGTCGGTGTCGCCGTTGTCGGAAATACCGTTGATGATGATAACATCGGGAGCAAGGGCAACGAGTTCTTCTGTGTTGAGGTTGTAGAAATCAAGTGTGCATACAGCAGGATCGATGTCCTCAACGTCAGCGGAATACTTATCTGCTGCGATGATCTTGTCGGCAAGTCCGAGTCCTGCGAGAATTTCCGTTACGGACGGAGCTGCGGAGATGATGGTGTTGATCTCTGTGGGAATGTCAACGAGGTTGCCTTCATGGTCGATAACGCTGTCAGCATCGGCATCTTCTGTTTCGGCAGAGGTTTCTTCTGTTTCAGCTTCTGTTTCGTTTACAACGGTCTCCTCGGTCGTTGTGATCTCGGATGTAGTGATCTCTCCGCCGTCGGGGGTGGAGTTCGCATTTCCGCAGGCTGTCATTGAAACGGCAAGAATACCTGCAATAGCGAGGGATAAGAGCTTTGACTTTTTCATTTAGAACTTCCTTTCTGCGAAATAATTCATTTTCGCATAAAAAACGCCGCAGCCGATATTGCCTGAAATGCAAAATGACCGCAGCAAAGCAAGGGTATTTCCGACATTCCGAAAAAGAACCGAAATTCCCGAACAATGCACAAGCGTAACTTTTCAACCGTTCACTGCGGTGCGACGCTCACCTGCGGATATCTGCTTTTTCGGCAAACCCGATGAATTTTTCGTTTATCGGACAGACGGGTATTCCGACTTTGACTTACCTGTTTTAACAGGACAAACGCAGCCTTCCCACAAAATTTGCAGTGACATAATTGCGTTTGCATCGTCATTACGGCGGCAGGACCGTGTGTAATACTAATTTTTAATCAAAGTGTAGACAAAAAATCGGCGCAAAAGCCATTTATTCGAGCTTTTGCTTGATTTTTTGTACACTTTGAGTTTAAAAATAAGTATAATACTTCCCCGGCTGTATCAGACACATATTAAATGTGCCTTTGTGCAGCAATATTCTTTTTTCACGTTAAAGAGTATAGCACCGTTTTGCGTTCTTGTCAATAAAATACAGAGCGAATTAAGTAAAATTTAAGATTTTTAAGAATTTTTAGTGCTTTGGGGGTTTTAATTTGTAAAAAAGTATGCTATAATATCTTTATCTGTTTATAAAAGTTATAAAAGTCATAAAGGAATGCGAATTTTTGAAAGGACGAACCGCAAATGTCACGAACCGATAAGAAATTTTCCGCTTTTTCCGTTGCGGAGATAATATTGATAATACTTCTCGCTGCCGTTATCGCAGCAATGATATTCATAGGCGTTGTTTTTCATAAGGACAACACTGCCACAAGCGTTTTCGGCTACTGCTTCTACCGCACAAAGGCTGTGAATATGGAGCCGAGCATACCGCAGGGTACGATAATCGTTGCCAAGGAGTCGGCTAAGGATTCCATCGAAGCAGGCAGCGTTATCCTTTTTAAAATCGATGAATATACCGTCCTCACACGAGTTACCAAGGTGCAGGACGATGCTTACATAGTCAAATATGACGTTGCACCCGATAATGAGACCGCCCGTGTGAAAAAAACGGACGTCATCGCAAAGGCTGTATGGCAGCTCGAAGCCTTCGGAAAGTTCATCGACTTTGCCACAAGCACGGTCGGAATAATCGTTGTGCTTATCGTTCCGCTTACTATTATAATAGCTGTTCAGGTCGTCCGCATAAACAGGCTCAAGGCACTTGAACGTGAGGCTTCTTCGCTTGATGATATCGACGATGTTATCAATTCGCGCAGGAAGGAAGAAGCTCCTGCCGTTACCTTTACAAAGCCTAAATTCAATGAGGAAGTCAATGAGCAGCTCCGCCCCGAAAGAAGCACCGAGTCTCCGCTCGTTGTAAGACGCCCACGAAGCCGTGATCTTGACCTTGATATGGAAGATCTGCATCCGAGGTCACGCCTTACCGTTGACAGCAACGGCAGAGCGGATTTTGTTGCCGAGGAAAAAGAACCCGTCCGCATTCCCGAAAATGAAACGCCGAATGAGCGTCTTGAACGTATCAGCGGCATAGCAAAGCATACATCTCCCGTCAGCGCATCGGCAAAGGCTTCATCGGGCAGCGAACCGACCTTTGCCGCAGTCCCCACAAGGATAACCGCAGACGCAGTCCGCAGCTCCGAGGGCGAACGTGTTGTTTTCACTCCTCACGTCAGCAATGTTATCCCCGACAGCCTTGCTAATATTCAGGAGGAGGCTGCCGCAAAGTCGGGATTTGACGCAAGTGTAAGAAATTACTTCGAGAAAAACGACAAGCCGACCGTTCCCGCAGAGGAAAAGCCTGTCGTAGAATCTGTTTCCACCATCCCCGAAAACGCAGTCGTTCCGAAAGAAAATATTGCTCCCGTAAGAAAGAAAAAGAGCAGCAAAACGCTTGAAGAGCTTATGAGCATTATCGATGCCGAGGAAACAAAGCTTAAAAAATAACTTGGGAGCATTGGATAGGAAATGGTCTTTTCAAACCTTATATTTATATATGTATTTTTGCCGCTCTGCCTTGTGTTTTATTATTCGGCAAGGTCGGCAAAGCTGCGAAATCTTGTGCTTGCACTGTTTTCGCTCGCATTTTACGCATGGGGCGAACCTGTGTGGGTGCTTCTGCTGATCTTCAGCGCAGCGGTCGATTATTTCAACGGACTTTTTATAGAAAGCTGCCGCACCAAAAAAAGAGGAAAGCCCGTACTCGGCGTTGTTTTCTCGCTCGTTGTGAACCTTGGAATACTTTTTGCGTTCAAGTACAGCGCATTTTTCATTCACCAGTTCAATCTTCTGACGGGGCTTTCGCTCCATGAGCCGACATTCTCGCTGCCGATAGGAATTTCCTTCTATACGTTCCAGACTATCTCCTATACGGTCGATGTTTACAGAGGAAAAGTCAAGGCGCAGCATTCGTTCCTGAGCTTTCTGCTCTATGTTTCGATGTTCTTCCAGCTCGTTGCAGGTCCTATCGTCCGATATGAAAGCGTTGCCGCAGAAATAGACGACCGCCGTGTGACAGCCGAGGACTTCAACTCGGGACTTGTGCGCTTTGTCTGCGGACTTGGCAAAAAGGTCATCATCGCAAATACAGTCGGTCAGCTTGCCGCAAATTCGCTCACGTTCGAGAAAGCTCCGACCTCGGTGGCAGCCGCCTGGTTCGGCGTTGCGATGTTTGCGCTGCAAATTTATTTCGACTTTTCGGGATATTCCGATATGGCGATTGGCCTCGGAAAGATGTTCGGCTTTCACTTCCCTGAAAACTTCAACTATCCGTATATCTCACGCTCGGCAACGGAGTTCTGGCGAAGATGGCATATCTCGCTCGGCTCGTTCTTCCGTGACTATGTTTACATTCCGCTTGGAGGAAACCGCAAGCACCTGATACTCAATCTTGTGATAGTGTGGTTTCTCACGGGACTTTGGCACGGCGCAAGCTGGAACTTCATTATATGGGGTATGGGCTTCGGTGTGCTGATAATCCTTGAAAAGCTTTTTATGCTGAAGGTTCTTGACAAGCTGCCGAAAATATTCTCGCATATCTATGCGCTTTTCTTCATACTCATCGGCTGGGCAGTGTTCTATTTTACCGACCTCGGTCAGCTTGGCTCCTGCCTCGGCGCAATGTTCGGCGCAAACGGAATACCGCTTTACGACGAGGTCACAAAATCGGCATTTCTGAGCAACCTCTACCTTATCATAGCGGCGATAGTGCTTTCAACGCCCGTTTCACGCCTGCTCAATGATGAGGTCACGAATATCGAGCGCAAGTCGGGCGCAGCACTCACAGTTTCCGGCGTTATCCGAACGATTCTCTGCATCGCCCTGCTCGCAGCTTCATCGGTAATGCTGGTCGGTCAGACCTACAACCCGTTCCTCTATTTCAGATTCTGACGTTTTTATGACGGATAAACAAAGCTTTTGGCAAATTGACAAAATTATACGGAGGTAACTATAAGAACCCGTCTTCACAAGCATATGCGCACGGCTTTATCATTGCTGTCCATTCGTTCCACGGAACTATTCGCTCTATCTGCTCCAGAAATTCTTTTTTCTTTGTTCGTACCTGTGACAGTTCGTCCTCCAGGTTCAATAAACTTATCTGCTTATTCATACTTTTATTATATAATTTTTATTATACTATGCAACTGGTTTGTTTACTAATCGTGCTTAATTCCTAATTTGTGGGATTTGTGCGGTGTTGCCTTATTACATTTTTTTACAGATCTCTTTCATGGCGGCAGTATCACTCAGTCTGTCATTATTTGCAGACGGTAATCACAGCCGCGGGTGACACGAAACACTACCACTAAAACTGCCAAAAACGTCCTGCATTTTTTGTTAGATTGATGAATTTTCACAAATCTATTTACAACCATTCCGAACTGTGTTAAAATTGATATATGGTGCCTGAGCCGCTGGGCGGCAACGTATTTCGCATCGCCCTGCGCGATGACCCCGACGTTATCCTCATCGGCGAGATGCGCGACCAGCTTTCAAATATGCTTCAGGGCATTATCGCACAGAGCCTCGTTCCGCGCTCTGACAGGAAGGGGCGCATCGCTGCGGTTGAGGTCATGCTCGGCACGGATGCGGTAAAGAACCACATTCGCTCCAACAAGATCCCGCAGATGGAAACCGTTATGCATGGTAGCACCCAGCTTGGAATGCAGACCCTCACCGAGAGCCTTGCAAAGCTCTACAAGACGGGGCAGATTTCCTACGAAACTGCGCTTGAATACAGCAACGACCGCACCGAAATGGAGAAGAAGCTCCTTTCGGGCATCTGAGGCATTTTTTGTATTTACAAATGGCAGCACATACTTGTTGCCGTGACTTATTCATATGTCGTCAGAAGCATGACTAATGTCACTGTAAAGCACTTCTCCGATACATTCGCGAGTTGTCTGCTTTGAAAAGACAAAACAAAATAAACATATGGCAACACCGCACAAAGATTGTGCAGTGTTGCCATAGCAAAAAATATACCGAAAAGGAGATATTTCCATGATAAAGAGTTTCAAACAAATGAAAATGGCAACCGTAATTACCCTCAGCGTCGCTGTTATCTCGCTTCTGTGCCTTTCGTGCCTGTACCTTGTAATGACTTCTTCAGTTACACGGGCATCTAAGCAGAGCTCTATTGATAATATGTACACCGCTCTTGACGGTCAGGCAAACATGATAGAGCTGTTCGTACAGGAATCAGAACGGTCGCTGAGGCAGTATGCAACGGCGGACGAGCTTAAAGAACTGCTGCTTGAACCCGACAACGCAGCTAAACAGCAGGCGGCGCAGGCATACACCGAGCGCTTCTTCGCACAGCTCAAATCATGGGAAGGAGTTTACCTCAGCAAGTGGGACACAACAGTGCTTGCGCACTCCTCTCCTTCCGCAGTGGGCATGGTTACGCGCAAGGGTGACGCGCTCGCGCCCTATCAGGCGACGATGACTTCCGCGCCGAACGGCTTCTACAACGGCGGCGCATTCGTCTCTCCCGCTTCGGGTCAGCTCATATTCAATCTGCGTATGTCCATAACTGATGACGCAGGCACGCCCATAGGACTTGTCGGCGGCGGCCCGTTCCTTGCGGGACTTAATGACCTGCTCTCGAAGATGACCATTTCCGGCATGGAGCAGGAAAAGTACGCGATACTTGACATTACAAACCTTATCTACACCTACAACACCGACAATTCGCTGATAATGGCTGCCGTTGAGGACGAAGCCATGCTTTCAATTATCAATCGCGTAAGCAGCGGCGAAAGCAAGGGAGTTGTTTACAGCGCTGATAATATCATCGCATTTGAGTCACTGCCCGAATACAACCTGATACTTACCATGCAGGATTCCTCCGCAGAGATACTGGCGGCAAGCAACAGCATTGCCCGTACGAACATGCTGCTTATCGTGCTGACGCTAGTGATAGTAGTGCTTGCGGTATTCGCGACAGCACATCTCATCACAAAGCCGCTGCGCAAGGTGAAGGAGGCTGTAAATGAGCTCGGCGAGCTGTCTCTTGTGAGCAGCAAGAACATTGAACGCTTCGTCGGCAGGAAAAACGAGGTAGGCAACATCGCCACTTCTGTACACATTCTCACAGAAACGCTCCGCGGTGTTGTATCAATGCTCAGGGGCTGCACCGAGTCGCTTAGCAGCGGCGCGGAAGTCATGAACGAAACGGTCACTTCCCTTGTTTCCTGCGCGGAGGATAACTCGCGCTCTACCAAGGAACTTTCCGACAGCATTAACGAGACATCGCAGACCATTCAGAAGGTCAACGCAGACATCTCCTCAATACACGACATCATGCAAGAAAGCAAAAAATCCAATGCGGAAAGGATTTCGGTTGCCGATGACATGATAAAGAATGCGCAGAGTCTGGCCGGCTCCATTAAAGACAAGGCCGAGCTTACCCAGGGTGACATCTCCGCCGCCATTGACAACCTTAATAAGCTTAACAGTATCAACGAAAAGGTAAAGCGCATACAGGATATCTCGTCGCAGACGAACATTCTCGCCATAAATGCTTCAATCGAAGCGGCGAGAGCAGGCGCAGCCGGTGCAGGATTCTCCGTTGTAGCAGATGAAATCAAAAAGCTTTCAGAGGACTCCGCAGACGCTGCCAAGGAGATTTTCGACGTGTGCGGCTGCATGAACGACATCATCGCAGGCATAGAGCACTGTTTCAAGGACATCACAGACTTTATCAGAACGGACATTGCCGACAGCTTCGGCGACATGAACAAGCTTGTTGGCAGCCTCAAGGATTCTATGGACTCCACCAACGGCGAGATGGAAAACATCTTCAGTCTGCTTGAAAACATCAGCGCCGAAGCAATGCACTTTGACAGCATTATTCTCAATAACGAGAACAACATACGCAGCATTGACGAAAAGGCCGACGTAACAAATTCGATTGCGCAGAAGCTCAATACCCTCACCCGCACAAACGCACAGACTGCTGCGCAGATAAACGATGTCGTGGAAAAGTTCAACTGACACGCTCAAAAATATTTCGCTAACCTATTGAAAAATCGACAGGATATTGCGCAGTCGGTTTTGCCAATATATGGTCTTTGCGCGGTGTTGCCCTAGACCTTAATGTTAACGACAAGCTCGTAAATATTGAAATTCAGGTCAAAATCGGCAACGACTACCGTGACAGAACGCTGTTCTATTGGGCAAAGCTGTATACCTCCGAGCTAAAAAGCGGCGAGGATTACGGCAATCTCAAGCATACAATCATGATAAATATCATCAATTTCAATATGTTTAAGGGCAGCGATTATCAAACTGAGGCTGCGGCTATGATAAAAGGTAAAAACGAAATTTTCTCTGATAAGTTCAGTATGCACTTCTTTGAGCTGAAGAAGATAAGCAAACACCCGAAAACAAGCCGTGAACAATGGCTGCGGTTCATTAACGCTGACAGTGAGGAGGTCATCATTATGAAGAAGATCATCATTTTTACATCTTCCATACTTATTATGCTTTGCTGTCTTTGTTCCTGCGGCAATTCTGCGAAAAATGCAGATATAACCTCGGAATGGAAGATAGAGCAGATGACGGTCAACGGAAAAACCGTGTCCGGCACATCGCTGCAGCTCGATTCCGTCGCACCGGAATTTTCCTGCACAGACGGGAAGAATGTGACTTTTACGCTGAACGGCAAAACGCATAATGGAACTGTCACTGAAAACAACGGTGTATACCTTATTGATTTCGATGATTCGGCAAAGGATATGGAGGCAAGGATCGGGAACGGCAGACTTGTCATGAAAATTAAGGATTCCGATACGATAGAGCTTATTTTTAAGCTGAAATGAGTTTTCACATATATTTTTACTCAAAAAGGACAATCGCAAATGAGTTCAAAAGACAAAGAGCCATCGCTCGAAAAGAGAATAAAAGCCGCAAAGGCTTATAAGAAAAACCTAAAGCTTTACAATAAAATAAGTGCGGCGGTCATTCTGAGCGTGATCGCACTGACGGCGGTGATGCTTGCAGTGCTGCCCCGTCCAAAGACCTCCGAGCTGGAAAAGCGTGAGCTTGTGCCGATGCCCGAATTTTCAGTGCAGGCACTGTTCAGCGGCGAATATTTCAGCGGCATTGCGGAGCATTTTTCCGATACAGTGCCGTTCCGTGAGCAGCTCGTTGTGCTGAATTCCCGTATGAAAAAGGCTATGGGGATAAGCTCACCGACCTTCTACGGCACGGTGGATATCGTTGCGGACGATGAGGGCAATTCGCTTGAAGAAACCCCTGTCCTGACCGAACCTGTGCAGACAGAACCCGTTCCGCAGCAGACCGATATCAGCGCAGGCGAAAAGGCAGAGGAATCTGTCTCCGAGCCTGCCGTTTCCGAGACGAACGTGTCCGAGACAACGGGCATTGCCGACTTTTCCAATAACGGCATCGTTGTTGACGGCGTAAAAATGTACGGCGAGGACGCAGGCGTTATGCTCTTCGGCGGAAATAAAAAGCAGGGCGCACGTTATGCCGCTGCGATAAATCAATACAAGGCTGCTCTCGGCGACGTCAACGTCTATAATATGGTAGTCCCGACCTCGGTCGAGTTCTATCTCCCGAAAAAATACAGCAAATATTCCTCCTCTGAAAAGGAGTCCATCGACTATATTTACAGCTGCCTTTCGCCCGATGTTACCCCGATAGACGCCTATTCCAAGCTTTCGGAGCATACCGACGAGTATATCTACCTGCGCACAGACCACCACTGGGCACCGCTCGGCGCATACTATGCTTATACAGCTTTCTGCGAAGCACTCGGAATGGAATATCACCCTATCACGGACTATACCGAAAAGGTCAAGGAAGGCTTTGTCGGCTCGCTCTATGGCTATACGAACGATATCACCCTCGCCAACGCCCCAGAGCAGTTCCATTACTTCCTGCCGCCCGATGTGACCTACTCCGTCCAGACCTACTATTATGATACGCTTGCACCGAAAAACGGCGGCGCACTTTTCCACGAGTATGTCGAGGGTGCAAACTGCTACGGAATGTTCCTCGGCGCAGACGCTATCCATACCAAGATAACAACAAGCACCCAAAACGGCAGGAAGATAGTCGTTTTCAAGGAATCCTACGGCAACGCCTTTGTGCCGTTCCTCGTCAATAATTTTGAGGAGATATACGTTATCGATATCCGCTATTTCGGTACGAACGCCGTCAGCTATATTAAGAAAATAGGTGCGACCGATGTTCTCTTCATCAATAACTGCTTCGCTGCAAACACCTCCTCGCTCATAAAGCATATCGAGGATCTTTACAGCTCGCCGACAGGCTCGGTAGTCACGACCGTGGCAGAGACCGAAACAACGCCGAGCGAAACGACAGCCTCCGGCGGCAAAAAGAAAAAAGACAAGAAGACCACCGAGCAGACCGCCGATGAGAAGAAAACCACCACTCAGAAAAAGGAGCAAACGGCTGTGACGACCGCTCCGCCGAAAACGGAGACGGAAAGCGTTACGGTAACGGGAAATTAATTAATTCGGAATTCGGAATTCGGAATGCGGAATGCGGAATTATTTTTGTTCCGCATATTTGTCACGAAACACTTTGATTCCGTAGGGGCGGATTCTATATCCGCCCGTTAGCAATCCGCAAAATTACACAGATTTTTTCTGTAGGGGACGGGTTTCCCGTCCCGAATTTCACACTGTATCGCATATTAAATTTTTTTGAAAATCTTATGCAAACCAACCCCGAGAAAATATTCTTTCTCGGGGATTTTTATTGCTCCAATAAAAATTAACTTTACAATATGTAAAATATACTTGACAAACTGTAAAATATATGCTATTATAAAATTGTCGGAGGTGATAGGGTGGCAAAGAATCTTAAACTCAAATCCGCAAGGGCGGCTCTCGATATGTCACAGCAGACGCTTGCCGAGAAAGCGGGCGTTTCAAGACAGACCATAAATGCGATCGAAAAGGGCGACTACAACCCTACGCTCAATCTGTGTATAGATATCTGCAAAGCATTGGGAAAAACACTTGACGAGATCTTCTGGGAGGGTGACTGATATGAAAAAAACGAAAAAGGAAAGAAATTATGTGACCGTTTTCAGCGACTACGGGCTGGACGAGCGTCAGCGGAGCAAAAGCGAAAATATCGGATTCCGATGCTTTCGTGAGCTTTATATCACTTCGCTCGTAATGACGGTCGTGTGGTACGTTATAAGCTGTGTTGTTGATACAACTATTCCTATCGTGATAGTCGCAGGCAGCTATTTTGCGGCGGCGATAGTCTGCTACTGCATATACGCTCTCCGTGCAGCGAAAGCGGGCGTTATCAACGGGATCACGGCTTTTTCGTTCTCAACGGGAAGTCTTGCAAAGGCGATATTCACGGCTGTGCTTGCTATTGTTTTCGGTTTGGGCGCAGGTCATCTTATCTCCGCTTCGGATAAAATGACGGATTGCGTTGTTCTTGCCGTGCTGTGTGCAATGATTTCCGCAGAAAATTTCGTGCTTTACTTCTGCGGATTGAAAAACAACAAAGTGCTTGATGAGCAGAACAAGGAGGAAGAGTAATGGCAAACGAAAAAAACGCATTATCGGGAACTATCTTTGACGAAGCCGGCTATGACGAAATGCAGATCGCAGAAAATCACGAGATAGGTTACAGACTTTTCAAAGCGATGTTTTTTGTTGTGCTGATCGTGTCGTTTATATTGACGATGGTTTGCGGCAAAGCAAACGATCTTTGGGGCATGGCAGTTTCACTTGTATTGCTTGCCGTTGTTTTTGTATTTTACGTCATATATGCCTATATGACTGCGAAAAAGGGAATAATGAACCCCAAATTTGCGAAAGGCTGGTCGGCAAAGTGGGTGATACCCGTTTATTTTATTTTGGAAGTCGTTGAAGCGGTTCAGATTTTTCGTCGTTCGGAGTATGAATTGAGCGATATTGCCTTTATTATCCAATGGCAGATAATCATAATCAGCTGTATTTTAATATCACTCTGCGCAATGAAAAACAACCGTGTTCTGAAAGCCCAGCTTGAAGAGAATGAAGCGGACGAGTGAAAAGCTCCCCAATAATATTATAATAGATCAGCATAAATTGTGATTATAAACAATTTATGCTGTTTTTTTGCTATTTAATGTAGAAGAATGTCTGAAAATGACTAAAAATATAAAAATAATATGAATTAATATTGACACAGTCAAAAATTGTGATATAATAATGAATAGAATAAAACAAATGAATTGACAGCATATTTCAAAATAAAAATGAATATGAATTATATGTCGACCCAACACATTCAGGAAGGATGTGCAACTCACCGAAAAGGTGGTTTACATATTTTAAATGAAAATGCGATATACGCAAAATGGAGGATCATATTATGGAAAAAGTACCTGCACTTCTTATTACAATTTTTCTTGGCGAATTCGGCGTTCACAGATTTATGGCAGGCAAGATCGGCACAGGAATCCTTTGGCTCTGTACTGCCGGCTGCTTTGGAATCGGTTACATAGTTGACATCATTCAGGTCGCAACAGGCAAGTTTACCAAAAAAGACGGCACACCTTGGGTGACTGATTAATACATTTGCGGCTGAGAGTAGTTTCTTGGGAGGAATAAATATGGGCTTTGGTGAAATGCTCGGCATCAAAAATATAAAGATTGAAACAAAAACTCCAATGTCGTTGGAAGAATTTTTTGACAAGATCAAGGACGTTACCTTTGAAGCAGGCGTTCCGTCTATCGTGAAGCACGGCTTCAATACCGTTATCTGCTTCCCGAAGATCGACAGAGAGAACCAGATCTGGATCACGGGCGATAAGGGCAAGTTTACAGTTATGAGAAGCACTATCATCGCAGGTCTCGGCGAATCTATCAAAAATCAGATCGCATCTGATGTTCTCGATGCTGTTACAGATGGCGCTGCAACAATGTTCAGCCAGCTCGGCAGCCCCAAGAAAACCTGTATGGCTCTCTGCGATAAGGTAGCAGATACCATCAAGTCGCTCGACCTTTAAGTTAAATCGCAGGTGTACGCTGTTGTATGCCTGCTTTTTTATTATCGGTGTATGATAAGAAATTAACAAAAAATACTTGCAATCCGTGAACGTGTGTGGTATAATATGAACGTATATTAAATATGGGATAGTGTTATCCCGTGAAAGGATGTATATTATTATGTCAAGACTCGTTTCCGCAAAAGAAATGCTGAACAAGGCTCGTGACGGCAAGTACGCTGTTGGTCAGTTCAACATCAATAACCTTGAATGGACAAAGTCTATCCTCCTCACAGCACAGGAACTCAAATCTCCTGTTATCCTCGGTGTTTCCGAAGGTGCCGGCAAGTATATGTGCGGCTATAAGACTGTTGTAGGCATGGTAAACGGTATGATGGAAGAACTCGACATCACTGTTCCTGTTGCTCTTCACCTTGACCACGGCTCTTTTGAAGGCGCAAAGGCTTGCATCAACGCAGGCTTCTCCTCCATTATGTTCGATGGTTCACACTATCCTATCGCTGAAAACATCGCAAAGACAACAGCTCTTGTAAATGCCTGTGACGTTCTCGGTCTTTCCCTCGAAGCTGAAGTTGGTTCTATCGGCGGCGAAGAAGACGGCGTTGTTGGTATGGGCGAATGTGCTGATCCCAACGAGTGCAAGCAGATCGCTGACCTCGGCGTAACAATGCTCGCAGCAGGTATTGGCAACATCCACGGTAAGTATCCTGCAAACTGGCCGGGTCTTTCCTTTGAAACACTTGCAGCTGTTAAGGAAAAGGTTGGCGATATGCCTCTCGTTCTCCACGGCGGCACAGGCATTCCTGCTGATATGATCAAGAAGGCAATTTCTCTCGGCGTTGCAAAGATCAACGTTAACACAGAGTGCCAGCTTGCATTCCAGGAAGCTACAAGAAAGTATATCGAAGAAGGCAAGGATCAGCAGGGCAAGGGCTTCGACCCTCGTAAGCTCCTCGCTCCAGGCGCAGAAGCTATCAAGGCTACTGTTAAGGAAAAGATGGAACTCTTCGGTTCTGTTGGCAAGGCTTAAGTTAAATTCGGAATTATGAATTCGGAATTCGGAATTATATTTTTCGGTTCTGTGCATAGTAATGAATAAAACAAACGGTGCAATCACGATTTAATGTTCGTGGCTGCACCGTTTTTTTATAACTTTAGATAACTTAAATAAATCAGCTTATATAATTCCGAATTCCGCATTCCGAATTCCTAATTTATATCAAGCTTTCCGCCGCATTGATAACAGCCTTTGCAAGCCTTGTAGTGCCTGCACCTGCACGCTGCATCGTGATAGAGATCGAAAGCTTTTCGGCAGGGTCGTTCATAAGGTATGTTCCCGTCCAGCCGTCCCAGCAGAACGAGCCGTCCGAAACTGTCATGCCTGCATTGTTGCGGTTTTCGACTATCCGCATAAAGTTAGCATAGCCGCAGCCTTTGCACGAATCCCATGTGAATGTTTCCCTCTGCTTTTCCGAAAGCGAGTTTACCGAGAGAAAACTTGCCGTCTTGCGGCTTATGATGCCCTTGCCGTCCGTTGAAAGTGCCGCTCCGAGCTTTGCGTAGTCCTCAGCCGTGGAAAAAAGTCCTGCGCCGCCCGACTGGAAGTTGGGTTTTTCCTCAAAGTCAAATATGGCAAGGTTAGTTCCCGTGAACTCTTTCGGCTCTTCTCCCGCACATTCGTATATTTTGCCAAGTCTGTCACGCTTCTCCTTTGGCACGAAGAAGTCCGTATCGTACATTCCGAGCGGTTCAAAAATGTTCTTTTTCAGGAAATCACGGTATTCCATACCCGATGCCGCTTCGATGACTGCGCCCATGATATCAGCACTTGAACCGTACATCCACTTTGCTCCGACATCGAAGAGAAGAGGGGACTTGGCGGCTCTTCGGGCGAATTCGGCGGTCGTCATCATATTGCCCTTACGGTAGCTTTGGTCAAGCTCGTACCAGACGGTATTTATCGATTCTGCGCCCTTTTCGTCGCAGGGGTACGCAATGCCCGAGGTCATATTCAGCAGGTCGGAGACCTTTATCCTGCGGCTGCATGGGTAAAGCTTGCCGTCGGCATAATATTCCGAGTGTTCAAACTCGGGGATAAATCGGCACAGCTCGTCCTCCATTGCGATAAGCCCACGTTCAAGGCATATCATCGCAGCGACCGCAGTTGCTATTTTCGAGCAGGAGAACATTCGGCAGATGGTGTCGGTCTGCATCGGCTTTTGGCTTTTGACATCAGCGTAACCGCAGGCATAGCTGCCGACCTGCGCTCCGTCCCTGACGATAACGACAGCTGCGCCGACCTCCTCGCCCGAATTTATTGCATTGTCCATTACTTGTGAAATTTTCTTCATATCCATAGTATAAGTTCACCTTTTTTGCTTTATTTCACGGTTATTTTAGCACATTTTATACAAAAAGTCAACAAAAATACTGTATTTTGCAGGGTTTTACGGCATAAATATGCTATAAATATTAAAATTTATAGAAACGGTTGAATTCTGCATATCGATGTGCTATAATATAGGTTAGATTTTTATGAAAAAGGAAGGATATGCTTTATGAAAAAGTTATTATCTATGGTTGCGGCTGTTTCTATGGCTGCCGTAATGCTCACAGGCTGCGGCGTCCCCGCAAATACCGTTCACTCCATTGACGACCTCAACGGAAAGTCTATCGGCGTTCAGCTTGGTACAACAGGCGATACATACGCTGACGGCATCGAAGGCGCAACAGTTGAAAAGTTCGCAAAGGGCGCTGACGCTGTTCAGGCTCTCAAGCAGGGCAAGGTAGACGCAGTTATCATCGACAGCGAGCCTGCCGAGGTTTTCGTTTCCAAGAATGACGATATCGAGATCCTTGACGAACCTTTCGCAAAGGAAGAATACGCTATCGCTATGAAGCTCGACAACACAGAGCTTCAGGAAAAGATCAACGGTGCACTCGCAGAGCTTGAAGCTGACGGCACTCTCGCAAATATCCGCAGCAACTACAGCGGCGACACAAAGGGTACGCTCCCTTATGTTTCCCCCGAGGACACAGACTACAGCAACGGCACTCTCGTTATGGCTACAAATGCTGAGTTCCCTCCTTACGAATACAAGGAAAGCGACAATATCGTTGGCTTTGACGTTGATATCATGACAGCTATCTGTGATAAGCTCGGCTACGAACTCCGTATAGATGATATGGCATTCGATTCCATCATCGCAGCAGTTCAGTCCGGCAAGGCAGACGTTGGCTGCGCAGGTATGACCATTACCGAGGACAGAATGAAGAACGTTCTCTTCTCCGATCCTTACACAGAATCCAATCAGGTAATCATCGTAAGAAAGAAGTAATTTTTACTTCAAATATCAAAATGCATCGCCGCACTTAAAAATGCTTATGTGCGGCGATTTTTAGGAAAAGCCGAATATTTGATAAAAGAACAGAAAGGGAAGTGTAGATTTGGGATTTGTCGATAGTTTTAAGCAGAATTTCATCGAGCAGGACCGCTGGCACTATCTTGCAAACGGTCTCGGAACAACGCTTCTGATAACATTTTTCTCCGTTCTTATAGGAATGGTGCTCGGATTCATCATTGCGATAGTCCGCTTCACGCACGATAAGACGGGCAAAATGAAGGTCGGAAACTTTTTATGCAGGATCTATCTTACCGTTATCCGAGGAACACCTGTTGTTGTTCAGCTCCTTATAATTTATTTCGTTATCTTTGCAAGCGTCCCTATCTCAAAGATATTCGTTGCGATAATCGCATTCGGTATCAACTCGGGCGCTTACGTTGCGGAAATAGTCCGTTCGGGTATCGCTTCGATCGATGACGGACAGTTTGAAGCAGGAAGAAGCCTCGGACTTAACTATCGTCAGACGATGATATCGATAATTCTTCCTCAGGCGTTCAAAAACGTGCTTCCTGCGCTTGCAAATGAGTGCATCGTCCTGCTGAAGGAAACCTCGGTTTCGGGTTATATCGCTGTTCAGGACCTCACAAAAGGCGGCGATATCATTCGTTCGCAGACCTATTCCGCATTTATGCCGCTCATTTCCGTTGCGATAATCTACCTCGTAATGGTAGTTGTGCTTTCGCACTTCGTTACAAAGCTTGAAAGGAGATTAAGACAGAGTGATAGACGTTAAAGGATTAAAAAAGACCTTCGGCGACAATGAAGTCCTCAAAGGTATCGATGAGCATATCTATAAGGGCGAAAAAGTCGTTGTTATCGGACCGTCAGGCTCGGGTAAATCAACGTTCCTGCGCTGTCTGAATCTTATGGAAATACCGACCGAGGGAACCATCCTCTTCGAGGGCAGCGATATCACCCACGCAAACGATAGGGATATCAACCTTATGCGCCGCAAAATGGGCATGGTTTTCCAGCACTTCAACCTCTTTCCGCACCTTACGATAAAGAAAAATATCACACTTGCCCCCGTTAAGCTCGGACTTATGACGCAGGCAGAAGCCGACAGCAAAGCAGAAGAACTGCTCGAAAGAGTAGGACTTCCCGATAAGGCAAATTCATTCCCCGCAATGCTCTCGGGCGGTCAGAAGCAGAGAATAGCTATCGCACGTTCACTCGCAATGAACCCCGATGTTATGCTTTTCGATGAACCGACCTCCGCACTCGACCCCGAAATGGTCGGCGAAGTCCTCGAGCTTATGAAACAGCTCGCCAAGGACGGTATGACAATGATAGTCGTAACGCACGAAATGGGCTTCGCAAGGGAAGTCGCATCAAGAGTAATGTTTATGGCAGACGGCTATATAATGGAGCAGAACACACCGAAGGAGTTCTTCGAGAATCCGCAGAACCCACGTCTGCGTGAGTTTCTTTCAAAAGTATTGTAAAACCAAGAGCAATAAAGTTTACGTCCACGCTTTTTAAAGGGTGGTGGGTGTCCAGAGGGCAAAGCCCTTGGTCGCTTCCGCAGAAGCGAAATACTCTAAACTAACAGCGAAAAGTTTTGCAGCAAAAGCGTAATATCTATAAATTAAAAAGGCGCAATTCACACGAAAAGGCTAAACGAAATATGAGAAATCAAGTTTCGTAAACCCGAAAAATGTGAATTGCGCCATTCTGTTTTCCTCAAAGAAACTATCCTCGGCATAAAATGCGCAGAGCGAAGCGATAAGCATTTTTTGCCGACAACGTTTGAACAGCGGTGAAATATGAATCCGCCCCCTCAAAAGCCGTAGGGGCGGATTCCATGTTCGTCACTTTTAGCATAACCGTTCATACTGCGTTGAAGCATAAATCTACTCACTCCGTTTGTAGATTTTCGCTTCAAGGATAGATTTTTGAGAAAAACAGAATGGCGCAATTCACTTTAATGGCTTTACGAAACTTGATTCCTCATATTTCGTTCTTCTTTTTTGGTGTGAATTGCGCCTTTTGATTTGTTAGTAATTTCGCTATTGTAACAAGCTTTGACTGTTAGTTTAGGGCGTTTCGCTTCTGCGGAAGCGACAATGGGGCTTCTCGCCCCCTTGACCCCTCGCAAGCTGTGCTCAGCTTGACCAGTTGTTTTTTTGTTACTTATTCACTAATTTACAAGTTCTGTTTTGTGAATTTAAACCTCAACAAAACCTCAACAAATTTTTGATATAACGGTCTATAAAATTGAAATAAAAGAGATATTTCGGTGTTAAAATGGGTACAATAAGAAAAATAGTGAGGATTTGTTAAGAATCCGGACTTTTTCGGAAAGGAATGGTAATTTTCATGATCACTTACAGCTTGACTTCTATCGGCATTATGGCGGCGGTCATCTCATTCCTCGGTTTTATACTCGAAAATGTATGGCTCGCATTCACCAAAGGCTATATCGACAACCGAAATATGACAATGCCGTTTCTTTATGGCTACGGAATGGCGGTCATATCTATCTATGCAATTTTCGGAACTCCGCAGGCAATGGTACTCGCAGGTAAGCTACCCGTTAAGGAACACAGCGTTCTTATTTACTTCACTGCAGTATTCTTCGCAGTAAGTATCGGCGAGATAGCACTCGGCTATGCTGTCGAAAAGCTCTGCGGCTTTGAATACTGGAACTACACAAGACTTCCTCTCCACGTTACAAAATACACGAGCGTTTTCACGAGCCTCGGCTTTGCCGCAATAATCACGCTCTTTATGCGTTATGCTTTTGACCCGATAATGACTCTCATCGGACGGCTCGACCCTCTCCCTGCAAGCATTGGTGCGCTTGTTCTCACGGCTGTAATGGCTGTCGATTTTATGGTAAGCTTCTACCGTATGCATAAGAACCATGCGCTCAACGAACGCTGGAGAATTTCGCTCTCGGACGACGATCACCGCTTCATCAAGACAACTATCTGACCTTTGTGCGGCGTTGACAGCGTTATAATTTTATAGTATAATAAAGGGCAGTAAGGTTGATTACTTTACTGCCCTATTTTTCAAAGGAGATAACCTTTATGTTTAAAATTCTTGTTGCGGAAGATGATACAGAGCTTCGGAAGCTTTTCTGCACGGTACTGAAAAATAATTCTTATGACACATTTGAAGCTTCAAACGGCGAAGAGGCTCTTGATATCATCGACAAGGAGTACATCGACCTCATCATTTCCGATATTATGATGCCGAAAATGGATGGTTACGAACTCACAAAACAGCTCCGAGAAGCAGGCATTGACACGCCGATACTTATGGTAACGGCAAAGGACGGAATTTTCTACAAGCGTGAGGGTTTCAGCTCCGGCACGGACGATTATATGGTAAAGCCTGTCGATGTGAACGAGCTTATATGGCGTGTTCAGGCTCTCCTGCGCCGCTCAAAAAGCATACACGAGCGAAAGCTCACCATCGGCTCAACAACGCTCGAATGTGATTCCTACACGATAAGCTGCAACGGCGAAAGCACTGTTCTTCCGCCAAAGGAATTCAACCTTTTGTACAAGCTTGCTTCCGCTCCGAACAGAACATTTACAAGAGTGCAGATAATGGACGAGATATGGGGACTTGATTCGGAGTCAACTCCGCATACGCTTGAAGTACACATCGGGCGTCTGAGAGAACACCTCAAGGACAATCCCGATATTGAGATAGTCACCGTCCGCAATCTCGGATATAAGGTAAAAACGAAATGAAAAAGAAGAAAAAAGAAAAAGTTCCTCTGCGGCTTACGATACTCTTCACCGTCGTTGTCGGACTTATAATGGCGGCGAGCATACTCCTTGCAGGGATAATCATGATCGTTATGAACGCACTGGATGTCTTTGAGGACGGAAGCGTTCCGAATTTTATTGCGGTCTATATTATAATAATCTGCATTTTCTTTGCAGGCATCGCAACAAAGATAATCAGTGATAAGATATTCGTCCCGATGATAAAGCTCAACGAGTCGATGAAGCGTGTCGCAGACGGCGATTTTTCCGTCCGTATGAACGAAACGGGTATGTTCCGTGAAGTCCGTGAAATGATACAGAACTTCAACATTATGGCAAAGCAGCTCGGCAGCAATAAGATCATACATACCGACTTTACACGGAATTTTTCGCACGAAATGAAAACGCCGCTCTCCACTATCGAGGGCTATGCAATGCTCCTCCAAGATCCGCAGCTCACATTTGAGAAGCGGACCGAATATGCCGAAAAAATAATCCGGAATACCAAGCGGCTCTCGGCACTCACGGGGAATATCCTTGTGCTTTCAAGGCTTGAAAACAGCTCCGTTGCGGTGCAGAAAAAGAAATTCTCCCTCGATGAACAGCTCCGTCAGGTCGTTATAATGTTTGAGGAGGTCTGGACGGAAAAAAATATCGATATCGATATCGACGACGAGGGGAAGCACGTTCCGTTTTACGGCAGCGAGGATATGCTGTTTCAGGCATGGCAGAATATCGTCGGAAATGCGCTCAAATTCACCGATAACGGCGGCATCGTCCGCATAATCCTGAGAGAAACGCCCGACAGTATAACGGTCTCGGTCAAGGATAACGGCATCGGTATTTCCGAAGAGGATCAGAAGCGTATTTTCGAGAAATTCTATCAGGCGGACGCCTCCCACGCCTCACGGGGGAACGGACTTGGGCTTGCGATAACACGTCACATAATCGAACTTCATTCGGGCAGCATAAACGTAGTGAGCGAACCGAACAAAGGCTCGGAATTTATCGTTATCCTGCCGAAATACGCAGCAAAATAAAAAAGCGGCGGTCAGACCATCAAGGCTTGACCGCCGTTTGTTATTTGGTTAATGCAATGAGTGCCGCCGTTTTGTATATTTACGTTTCATCGGCAGAAAAAGCGTTGTTTCTGATATTCTGCATACGGGCGTCGAGACGGGCGATATCCTCTGCACATTCCCGAAGCTCCTTTGAGATCTCTTCGGCGTTCGCACCGAGATGCTTTTTGTATTTTACCTTGTGTTCAAGGCTTGCCCAGAAGTCCATTGCGATAGTGCGGAACTGAACTTCGACAAGCATGTGCTTTGTTTCGTTGAAAAGGAATATCGGTATATCAAGTATAAGGTGCAGGCTGCGGTAGCCGCTCGGCTTGGGGTTTGCTATGTAGTCCTTGCGTTCAACAACGATAACATCGTCCTGACTGCCAAGCTTGTCCGCAAGCATATAGATATCATCGGGGAATGAGCAGATAACACGGATGCCCGCAACGTCATGAACATATTTTTCGATGTTTTCAATTGTAACGGCGTGACCCATGCGCTTGAGCTTTTCAACAATGCTGTCGGGACGCTTTATGCGGCACTGTATCGACTCGAACGGATTCCGCTCACCGTCTATCGAAAGATCGATATTGAGGACTTCAAGCTTGGTTTTTATTTCAAGCATTGCACAGCGGTACTGATTCATGAGCTTGAAATAAGGCTCTGCCATTTCCATAAGTATCGGTGCGTTATCGGAGTTTATGAGGTCGCCGAGCTTATTTACATCATTCTGTATTTCCATAAAAGGTTATCTCCCGAACAATATATTGTCAAGGAAAAAGCAAGTTTTTCCGATAGTTTCTTCTAATTTATTATTGTATCATAATTTCAGTCTTATGTCAACAAAAACACAAATCTCTTTGCCATAATATTACGAAAATCTGTACAAAAGAACGAAAATAACAGCTTAAACGATATAGTTTCAGAAAGTTTTTCGGGAGGAAAAATAACGTTAAAATATTGGAAATAATGAAAGTGTTTTTTATCCCAAAGCTTAATTTTCGCACCGCAAAAAGGCTTAGTTTTATGCAATATATCAATTGAAAATCGATTTCATTTCGATTATAATTAAGACTGCATTTTTTGAGAAAAAATTGATGAAAAGGAGAACGTTTTCCGCTGCGGAAAACCGTGTTTTACTATGGATAATATCACAAGAAGACAAAACGAAATGGCATATATCGCAGATGAAGCCTGTCAGGCGCAGGGAATGGAAAATAAAAAGCGTCTTTACGAATTTAATCACGCAAAACCGTGGGAAACGGAGAATATGGCACGGCTCATCGATTCGATTCTGGGTTCGCACGGAAAAAATACGGCTATTCTTCCGCCTTTTCAGTGCGACTACGGCAAAAATATCGAAGTAGGGGACAATTTCTTCGCAAATTACAACCTCGTTATCCTCGATGTCGCAAAAGTAACTATCGGCGACAATGTTTTCATCGCTCCGAATGTTGCGATATACACAGCAGGTCACCCCGTTCACTACGAAGCACGGAACACGATGTATGAATACGGCATCGCCGTTACTATCGGCGATAACTGCTGGATAGGCGGAAATACTGTTATCTGCCCCGGCGTAAAGGTCGGAAACGGCGTTGTTATCGGCGCAGGCAGTGTTGTCACAAAGGATATCCCCGACAACGTTATTGCCGCAGGAAATCCCTGCCGTGTTATCCGCCCGATAACCGATGATGACAAGCAGTATTATTTCAAGAACAGAAAATTCGATGATGAAGCAATGAAGGCAGTGAATGAATATGGCAAGAACAAAAAGTGAGTTTACCAATAAGCTTATAAGGCTCGTTATTCCGATAACCCTCCAGCAGATAATGCTTGCGCTTGTGAGCATCACGGACGCTGTAATGCTCGGCGTTCTCAATCAGGACTCCCTTTCCGCAGTGTCGCTCGCAGGTCAGGTAACGTTCGTTTTCAACCTCTTCGTCTATGCTATCGGCGCAGGCGTTTCTATCTTTGCGGCGCAGTATTGGGGCATTGACGACAGAGTTTCGGTAGAAAAAATTCTCGGCATCGGAATGAAGCTTTCGGTGATAGTTTCGCTGCCGTTCACATTTATATCGCTGTTTTTTCCGAGAGTGTTTATGCACTGCTTCGCCTCGGACGAAACGCTCATTGCCTACGGTGCGGAGTACCTGCGGTATGTTGCGCTCTCGTTCCTGCTGACGAGCATTTCGCAGATATATCTGAGTGTTATGAAGAACTGCGGATTCGCCGCAAAAAGCTCGATAATCAGCTCCGCATCGGTCATCGCAAATATCATCTTTAATGCGCTTCTCATATTCGGACTTTGCGGATTTCCGAAAATGGGCATCGCAGGTGCGGCTGTCGCAACGGTCATTTCAAAGGTAGTAGAGCTTGTGTGGACATTGACAGTAATGTTCCGAAGCTGTGCGATAAAAATTCGCTTCAAATATATTTTCCACAGCGATGAAACGCTTCGTCACGACTATTATAAATATACCCTCCCGATACTCGGAAACCAGCTTGCGTGGGGACTCGGCTTCACAATGTATACCGTTATCCTCGGTCACATGGGCAGCGATGCGGCGGCTGCAAATTCCATTGCAAATATCGTCAAGAACCTTGTTATCTGCGCCTGCACGGGCGTTGCGTCGGCGAGCGGTGTTATCGTCGGTGCGGAGCTTGGTCAGGGCAATCTCGACAGGGCTAAGGAGTACGGCTCAAAGCTTTGCAGGATATCGCTTATCAGCGGCATAGCTTCGGGTGCGGTTATCCTCTGCGTTATCCCGTTCGTACACCTTTTCGGCAGCCTTACCGATGAGGCAAGAGAATATCTGAGGGTAATGCTCGTTGTCTGCTCGTATTATGTCATAGGAAAAGCGATGAATATGACCGTTATTTCGGGTATATTCGCAGCAGGCGGAGATTCAAAATTCGGCTTTAAGTGCGACTCGATAACGATGTGGTGTGTGACCGTTCCGATAGGTCTTATCGCAGCATTCGTGCTGAAGCTGCCCGTTATCGTAGTTTATGTCGTAATAAACATAGACGAGATAATCAAGCTCCCTGCGGTATATAAGCATTACAAAAAGTATGTCTGGCTGAAAAAGCTCACAAGGGAGCAGGAGAGCAATGCGTGAGGAAAGTTCCCATTACAGCAGCCTGAACCGATTTTTTTCAAACTCTATAAGCCCCTCGTCACGCAGCTTGCACAGCTCGTTCGACATTGCGCTTCGGTCTACGGACAGGAAATCCGCAAGCTGCTGGCGGTTGAACGGTATGGAAAAGCTTCCGCTGTTCTGCCGCTTGGCTTCTTCAGAGAGGTAGGCTATGAGCTTTTCCCGTGTGGTACGCCTTGACATAAAACCAAGCTTTCGGACGAGCCGGCGGTTCTTTTCCGATATCGCAAAAAACAGATTTTTCACCGCTGTTTTGTGAAATCTGCATCCGTTCGGGCAGACCGTCAGCAGCCTTTCTATGTCAAGGAATATCACTGCGCTGTCCTCGACTGCGAGCACATCATTGAGCAGAGGGCCGCTCTCGGGGGCGGCATAGGCTTCGCCGAACATCTCGCCGACGCCGACCATACTTACAATGCTGCGGTTGCCCCAGTAATCGTCACGCTGAATGTGCAGCTCACCCTCGGCGAGCATCATCAGCCACTCGACACGCTCGCCTTCACGCAGGACATACTCGCCCTTTTTGTATGTGCAAAGTCTTGCCTGCAAACAGCCGAGCATAGCTTCGATATCCTTTTCCGAACCGCCCGAAAAAAGCTGTGTATCTTTTAAAATGGAAATATATTTTTTCATAAAAGCTCCTTAACGTTGTAAAAACAACAGACTTGCTGCAAATATTATATTATAATCTTATCAGAAAGTCAAGAACACCGAACTTTCAAAAAAGCAAGGAGAAAACGAAAATGATAAGAAAGATAATAAAAATAGATGAAGAAAAATGCAACGGCTGCGGACTTTGCGCCGAAGCCTGTCACGAGGGCGCTATCGACATTGTTGACGGCAAGGCAAAGCTTATGCGTGAAAATTACTGCGACGGGCTTGGCGACTGCCTTCCTGCCTGTCCGGTGAATGCTATCTCGTTCGAGGAACGTGAAGCGCCTGCTTATGACGAAGCGGCTGTGCTTGCGGCGAAGAAAGCCAAGGAAGCAAAAAAGAGCGGCGTTCTTCCGTGCGGCTGCCCCGGCTCGCAGTCAAGAGCTATCAGGCACGAAGCATCGGCTGCTACGACAGCAGCTATCCCGGGTCAGCTTTCACAGTGGCCCGTTCAGATAAAGCTTGTTCCCGTTTACGCTCCGTATTTCGACGGCGCAGACGTTCTCGTTGCCGCAGACTGCACGGCTTATGCTTACGGCAGCTTCCACAATGACTTTATCAAGGGCAGGATAACCCTTATCGGCTGTCCGAAGCTTGACGAGGGCGATTATGCCGAAAAGCTGACAGCGATCTTTGCGGGAAATGACATAAAGAGCGTTGTCGTTACACGAATGGAAGTTCCTTGCTGCGGCGGCATCGAAAACGCTGTAAAGAGGGCGCTCAACGTCTGCGGAAAGGACATTCCTTTAAGAGTTGTGACCATTTCCGCTGACGGAAGAATACTTAACGGCTGAATTTGATGCAAACTTTTAACAGACACATAGCTTTTTGAACCCACTCATATTGTGTCGGCGTGAAATGGACACAGTGTTTTACCGTTCATTTCACGTAGCTGTTCATATTGCGTCTGCAAACAAATATACTCACTTCGTTCGCATATTTGTTTGCAGAGGATAGTTTGTTTTAGGAAAATAGAATTGGCGCAATTCACATTTTTTAGGTTTACGGAACTGATTTCTCATATTTCGTTTAGCCTTTTCGTGTGAATTGCGCCTTTTTTATTTATAGATATTACGCTTTTGCTGCAAAGCTTTTCGCTGTTAGTTTAAGGAGTTTCGCTTCTGCGGAAGCGACAATGGGACTCCGTCCCCTTGACCCCTGCCACCCTTTAAAAAGCGTGGACGTAAACTTTATGCGCTTCGCGATGTTGACCCTACTTATTGTGGATTTACAGCGGTTAGTTTTGTTATTTTTATTCTCTCGGGATTTTTTTTGCAAAAACACTTGACAATGTTTTCCGACCGTGCTATACTTTGAGCATATTATTTTGAAAGGAGGCGGGCAGAATGTTCGTGAATATCTTAAACACATCAAACTATCATTACGGCATTTTTATGGGAAAAAGAACGCTGCCCGTCCTCACGGACTGAAATTTTTAGGGTATATAAAAGCGTCCCTGCTGTGCCTGATGGTGCGGCAGGGACTTTTTTTGCATTCAAACAGAAAGGGGTAACATAATGGCTTACTTTACGCAGACAAAAAAAGAAGAGAAAAAAGACGAGCTTCACAAGGAATACGGCGTTATAAGCAACTGTATCTACATACTGAAAAGGTTCGTCAGATACCGCAGGTCGCTGATATTTTTCCTGCTGACGGGGACATTTGCGGCGGCTTCGATGTCCTATATCTGGAGCTTTATCGGAAAGCTTGTCATCGATATGATACAGACGAGCGCAGGCGGCGGAAACATCGTTCCGCTCATAAAGCTTGTGACCGTGACGAGCCTTGCGGAGCTTTTCATAATGTGGCTGAACACGGTATCATCGACAAAGCTTGGCGTTGGCTTTACCTATATCCGACTTATGATAGTCAAGGAGCGCATTGCGAAAACGCTCGGAATGGATTATGAATCGCTCGAAACGCCCGATATGCTCGACAGGCTTCAGAAAGCCAAGCGTGCAACGGACGGCGACTGGGTGGGCGTTCAGGGAATGATGACCTTTATGCAGGTTCTTCTCACTCAGATTATTTCCATTATCATCGCAGTTGTCATTATGACAAGCTTTGATCCGCTCATAATTCTGGTCATTGCTGTGCTGTCCGTTATCCAGTATCTTTACTTTGAACATATTCGCAAAAAGGATAAAAAGGAAATGTGGGACGCAATGATGCCCCACTGGCGAAAGCTTGAATATATGGAAACCGTAACGACCGATTTTTCCTACGCAAAGGATATTCGCCTTTTCGGAATGAAGAATTTCCTCTCAAAAAGACAGCACGAGGTCTATGATGAGGAGCTTTCACACTGGATAAAGTCACGCCAATACTGGATATACAACACGATATTCTCGCACGGAATATCTCTCATTCGTCAGCTTATCATCACGGGCTGGCTCGTTTACGGCGTTATAAAGGACGGACTTTCGATCGGTGATTTCACACTCTATCTCGCCAGTGCAGGTGCATTTTCCAATGCGGTAAGCCAAGTTCTCTCGGCACTTTCGGGTCTGAGAGAGCGAAGCGCACACACGGACGATTACCGAAGCTTTATGGATATCCAAACGAGCGAGGACAAGGACACTATCCCCGTGCCGAAGTCCGACCGCTATGTTTTCACATTCGAGAATGTTTCGTTCAGATACAAGGGACAGGAAAAATATGCGCTGAAAAATCTGGATCTGACCCTTGAAGCCGGTGAAAAGCTTGCCGTTGTCGGCTTGAACGGCGCAGGAAAAAGCACGTTTATAAAGCTTCTCCTGCGGCTTTACGATGTCACCGAGGGACGTATCCTTATGAACGGAACGGACATACGCCGATTTAACAGAGCGGAGTATTATCGGCTGTTTTCGCCTGCATTTCAGGACGTTACCGTGTTTGCATTCCCAATGGCTGAGAATGTTTCGATGGACCCTCCCGATGAAACGGACAAAGTCAAGGCTGACAAATGCCTGCGTGAAGCGGGACTTTCCGAAAAGATAGACAGCCTTTCAAAAGGCATCGACACCGAGCTTCTCAAGGTTCTCTACGATGACGGCGTTGACCTTTCGGGCGGCGAAAAGCAGAAGCTTGCCCTTGCAAGAGCGCTTTACAAGGGCAGTAATGTGATAGTTCTTGACGAGCCTACCGCCGCACTTGACGCTCTCGCCGAATACAAGCTTTACAAGAGCTTCAACGGGCTTGTCGGAAACAGAACGGCGGTCTATATCTCGCACAGACTTTCCTCAACACGCTTCTGCGACCGAGTTGCAATGTTCAGGGACGGCGAAATGACCGAAACGGGAACTCACGATGAGCTTATGGCGAAAAACGGCGATTATGCCGAAATGTTCCGGGTTCAGGCACAATATTACATTGAAGACAAGGATATTTTCGACGGCGAAGCGACCGAAGCCGCCGTTGCCGACTGAAAGGAGTGACAGCTTTGAAAAATCTGAAAGAAAAGAAAAAATCTCCCGTTAAGGAGTCGCTCAAATACTGCTTCCGACAGATGAAGCAGTACAAAAGATCGTATCTGCCGCTGTCTGTGCTGAATGTTATCATCGGTGCGGCTATGCCTTTCCCTGAGCTTTTGCTTCTGCCCGTTGCTGTCGATGCGCTTATGGCTGAGGAGAAAGACATACCGTTCATCATAACCTGCTTTGCGGTAATGACGGTTTCGTCCATTCTTCTTGCGGCACTGAACAGCGTTCTGACCGTTCATCTTTCCAAGTGCGAGGATCTTTTTAACAATGCTTCGAGTACAGAAGTTTCCGCAAGGTGTATGGAGATCGACTTCTCGCTCACCGAGGACAAGGCCGCTCTTGACAGCATCAAAAAAGCAAGGGACGGATTATGGTGGTCGGGAGGAACGCACAACATCGCATCGGCGTTTTTCGCACTTATTTCAAACGTGATAAAGATCGCAGGCGTTATTGCCGTACTTATCATAAATGCACCCGTACTGCTCGTGATCATCGGAATTTTGCTTGCACTTACAGCTGTTATCAACTCAAAAAAGAACAAGATAGACATTGAAAATTTCTCCGAGCTTTCGGGAATAAACCGCATCTTCGGACATATCTGCTGGGAAATGGAGGATTTCCGCTGCGGAAAGGACGTTCGTCTTTACAGCGCCGCAGGAATGATGCTCGCAAAAACTTCACAGCAGATAAAGCGACTTTCCGACTACTGGGAAAATATCAACAAGCTGAAATTTCCGCTCAATATCCTTGACATTATTGTCGGCGTTCTGCGTGATTTCGGAACTTACCTTTACCTCGGGATCCTCGCCGTTACGGGAAAGATAACGATAGGTACTTTCTCGCAGATGCTCAGCGCAGGCGGAACGCTCCACGCATCGATGCAGGCGCTTATCCTCGGAATTCAGGACATCGCAAAGCGCAGTAACTATATGTATGAGATAATCAAGTTTATGGACTATCCTCCTGCAATGGAAAAGGGTGACAAAAAGGTCGGAGATCTCAGCGGCGGTCACGTTATCGAGTTCAGAAACGTCAGCTTCAAATATCCTCACACGGATAAATACGTTCTCAACAATGTTTCGCTCACGCTCCGAGCAGGTGAAAAGCTCTCGGTAGTCGGACTTAACGGCGCAGGAAAAACGACCTTCATCAAGCTTTTGTGCCGTCTTTACGATGCCGACAGCGGTGAAATTCTTCTTGACGGCGTGAATATCCGTGACTATGACTACGATGAGTATATGAAGCTTTTCTCGGTAGTTTTCCAAGACTTCAAGCTGCTTGCGTTCTCGGCGCAGGACAACATTCTCCTCGGCAAAGAGGACGGCGGCGAAACGGTCGATGAGCTTTTCCGCAAGACGGGACTTCTCGACAAGATAAACTCGCTCCCAAAGGGCAGAGATACGATGATGTTCAAGCAGTTCGACAATGACGGCGTTGAACTTTCGGGCGGCGAACAGCAGAAAATGGCTATCGCCCGTGCGCTTTACAAGAACGCTCCAGTCATAATCCTTGACGAGCCGACAGCGGCGCTTGACCCCGTTGCGGAGTATGAAATTTACCGCCAGTTCGACAGCCTTGTCAACGGCAAAACGGCGGTCTACATTTCGCACCGCCTTTCCTCCTGCAAATTCTGCGACAACATTGCGGTATTCTCGGAGGGCACGGTCAAGGAATACGGCACTCACAGCGAGCTTGTTCACAAGCCGAACGGAATTTACGCCGAGATGTTCAAGGCGCAGGCACAATACTATGTTTAATTCGTAATGCGTAATTCGTAATGTTTAATGCGTAATTATTATTGCTTTTCCCGAAACAATATGCTAAAATGTATATACACTGAAAAAAGAAAGGTGATCTTGCATGAAAAAGTTCAAAACGGTAGGTTCGGTCATTATAATGGCAATTGCGGCTGTGGGCGGATTTTTCATTGGCTCGGCAGTCAGCGGCTCGGACGGCGGATTCGGCTGTGCGATACTGCTTGCGCTTATTTCGGGCATTGCCTGCATCGTTTATGCTTTGGATAATCGTGAAGATTAAAAGTATCATTACTTAGGAGAGAAAATGAATACACTTGAACAGAAATTCATCGGCGGCTGTATTGTAAAAAGGATGCAGGAACGCTTGCAGTATGAACTGAACGGAAAAAAGCGCAAAGACGGCATTGGAAGATTCAGTCATAATGCAGACGATCTGATATTGCCAGAAAAGATCATTTTAAAAGGCAGTAATATCTCCAAAGAGGATATCATTTCGGATATAGGAAGCGATAAATTATCGGAACAATGCTATATCGCAGCCTTTGATCCGACCATTGACAAAATGGAATGCGCTGTTTCAAACGCACTGGAGCTTGTTCTGGGTAACGGAATGCCTGCGATCATTATAACCGACAGCTTTGCCGTTGTTGAGACCGAGCAATGCTTTGGCACACCTTTAAGGTATATAGTAAGTATGTCATAAAAAACCCCTCACTGCGATTGGAAAAAAACGCAGTGAGGGGCATTTTTTATAATTATTATAATCTGAATCCACTCAGCATCTCCTTGAGTGTGTTTGCCTGACCGCTTAATTCTTCGCTCGATGCGGCACTTTCTTCGGCGGTGGCGGTGTTTATCTGAACGACCTCGGAAATGTGTCCTATCTCCTCGGTTATTGATTCAAGCTCGGTCTTTTCCTCGGCGGCATCGTCAGATATAGATCGAATATGTTCCTGCATCTTTCGTGCGTCCAAAACGATATCGGAAAGCTTTGCGGAGGTCTCTTCCGTGAGGACTGCACCGTTTTCAACTGCGGCGCAGGATGTTTCTATAAGCTTTGTGGTGGTGTTGGCAGCCTCGGCACTCTTTGATGCAAGGTTGCGCACCTCATCGGCAACGACTGCGAAGCCCTTGCCTGCCGCACCCGCTCTTGCCGCTTCAACAGCCGCATTGAGCGCAAGGATATTCGTCTGGAATGCGATATCTTCAACGGTCTTGGTTATAACTCTTATCTGCTCGGTCGTTGCGCTGATGTTGCTCATCGCTTCGCCGAGCCTTTCCATACTCTCGCTGCATTCATCGACCCGTTTTCCCATTTCGTCTGCAATGAGATCAGCTTTATCTGCACTTTCAAAGGTGCTGTTAAGCTTTTCTCCGAAGCTTTCCGATGAACGTGTGAGCCTGTCGACTGCCTCGCTCTGCTTGACAGCACCCTCGGAAAGCTCCTGCGCACTGTTTGCAACAAGGTCAGAGCCGTTTGCGACCTGATCGGTGACGGAGTTTATCTTCTGCAAAGTCTCATTGAGCGAATTTCTTATCTTGATAAGTGAGTCCTTTATCCTTGCAAAGTCACCGATATATTCGATATCGATATCCCTGTCAAAGCTTCCGTCAGCCATTGCGGAGAGGCTTTCATCAATATCGCAGATGTAACCGTATATCATCCGGTTGGCATTTTCAACGGCAATGCAGGCTCTGCCTATTTCGTCATTGCTTCTGTATCGGCTCGTGTAACCGAGGTTTCCTGCGGTCATTGCCTCAGCCGCAGATTCGAGTTCGCCAAGCGGTTTCAGCTTCATGGAAACAGCTCTTGAAATTACTATGGTATCGACAATGAGGAAAACCACGAATATCAGCGCATAGCCGAAGGTCATCTTTGTTGTTTCACTGTAATAAACTGAATAAGGCACGGCAAGGAGATACTTCCAGCCCGTTTCGCCGATATCAGCCTTGGCGAAGACTGTCTTTGTTCCGTCATAGTCAACGGCGGTGAAAAGCGTTTCATCGGGGATCGTTCCGCTTTTCAGCATATTGTCGGCAGAGGTTATCACATCGCTGCCGTCCCCGCCAACGGAAGGGAGAAAATCGGGATTTTTATGTACTATTATATTGTTGCCCGAATCGATGAGGATAGGGTAGCTGTCGGGGTCGCTGCTGCTTTCGGCAATATCGGTCACGGACGTAACGAAAATATCCGCCGCAACGACCGCTGTTGTTTTGCCGCCGCTGTCCTTTATAGGCTCGGAAACGGTTATGACCATTTTTCCCGACTCGGCATCAACATAAGGCGCAGAGATCACCGCAGAATCAGCGTTCACTGCGTCTTTGTACCAGTCACGCTCGGTAGGGTCGTAGTTTTCTGCGGCAGCGTCCCAGCCGTCCGAAAATACGCACGACTTATCGGCACGTCCCATATATATCGCATAGATATTGCTGTCCATTGCTGTCATATTGGCAAGGTGGCTGACCGCCGAATCGAATTTTTCCGCATCATAGCCGTTGCTGTGGAGAGATATCGCAAGCTCGTCCAGCATTCTTTTCTGAACGCTGAACCACTCCGCCATCTGCTGCGAGCGGATAACAGTTGTCTGCTCGAAATTTGCATTTTTCCTTTTGATGATCGAAGACGAGGACGAAGTAACGCATATCGCAGCCAGTATCAAACAGGAAATGCCGAAAATTATCAGCACAAGTGCCGAAAGATCTTTCTTTATGCTTTTATTTTTCAAGATATGACCTCCAAATTACAATATGAAAAAACGAGATACTTTGCAGCTCCCGTAAATTAATGTAATCATACCATAATATTGAAATAAAATCAATATATTTATGTGAAAAATGTATAAAATGCCGATATGTCCTGCTGACCCGAAAAAGCTTTTGCAATACCGCCTTTTTGTAAAAAAAGAACTGCCGCTTTTGGTAGGATTCCTTTAAATGGGACGCCGATTTGCACAACTTTTGTAAATAACGACTATTTTCACCAAAACTATTGAAACTTATATTAAAATAATGTATAATTTATTACAAACGATGTTTATTTAGCACGAAAGGGGGACATTCGCTCGGATTATTTATCCCTGCGCAGAAAATATGTCTGAAAAAAGTTTGAAAAAAAGAATTATTGCAGGTGCTCTTGCGGTCATTTCCGCAGCATCGCTCTGCGGCTGTATGGACGAAGACTGGGACGATGATTACGATTATGACGATGACAGCGGTTACTATGAGGAAGATGAGCATAAGACCGGCAGCTCCGCTCCGTCCGACTCATCGTCTTATACGGCGAGAAGCTCCTCGCTCGTTGTCGAAAGCGACGGCGGCATAAGCCTTACCCGTAAGCAGAGAGATGCGGAAGTTCCCATGGGTGAGGACGGAACTTGGACAGTGTTTGTCTACCTTTGTGGCTCTGACCTTGAAAGCGGAAACGGACTCGGCGTTTCCGATATGGAAGAAATGGTGAATGCAAGCACCTCCGAAAACATCAAATTCGTTGTTCAGACGGGCGGTGCGGCTGAATGGAACGGCTACGGCATTTCCGAAAACAGCCACCAGCGATATGTTATCACGGACGGCGACATAACACTCGTTGACGAAATTTCCGAAACGGGTATGGGGCAGACCTCGACCCTTGCGGATTTTCTAAGCTGGGGCGTTGGCAATTATCCTGCCGCAAAAATGGGACTTGTTTTCTGGAATCACGGCGGCGGAAGCATCACGGGCGTTTGTTTCGATGAAAACAAGGATTACGATTCGCTTTCTCTCGGCGAGATCGACAATGCGCTCACCTACGTTTTCGACGGTATGACCGACAAATTCGAGTTCATCGGCTTTGATGCATGCCTTATGGCTACGGTCGAAAATGCGAATATGCTCGTTCCTCACGCTCGCTATATGTTCGCTTCGGAAGAGCTTGAGCCCGGTTACGGCTGGGATTACACAGCTATTGGTGAGTACCTTGACAGCAACCCGAACTGTGACGGTGCTGAACTCGGAAAGGTCGTTGCGGACAGCTTCTACTCCTCCTGTGCAGATGTCTGGTCGGAGGACAGCGCAACATTTTCCATTACCGATCTTTCCAAAATAGACGCTCTTATCGAAGCCGTGAACACCGCCGCAGCTTCGATGAATCAGTCTGCCGATGATCCGTCCGCACTTGCTTCAATGGTAAGAGGAATAAGCTCCGCAAAGAATTACGGCGGCAACAATAAGTCCGAGGGCTACACGAATATGGTCGATCTCGGCTCGCTTTTCTCGGCAGCTTCGACTGACGCTTCGGCAAAGCAGGCTGTTCTTTCGGCTATCGATGATGCCGTTGTTTACAATATCTACGGCGAAAACGAGGGCGGCTCAACGGGACTTTCCACATACTATCCGCTCATGGTCTCAGGTTCGCAGGAGCTTTCCATCTTCAAGGATATCTGCATAAGCCCTTACTATATGGCATTCGTTGACCGCATCGCTTACGGCTCGTCGGGCGGTTCGACCTCTGATTACAACGCCGATGCTTGGCTCTCCGCAGGAACGGAATACTGGGGCAGCAGCGCTGATATGACCCAGTCAAGCAGCTACTGGGATTCATACGATGAGCAGTCCGGCGAGGATATGTCCTTCGTCAGTGAAAACGACGGCGAAATATACTTTGCCGAAGAGCCGCACATCAACGGGGACGGCTACTATTCGTTCACCTTTGACAGCGGAAGCATTGACAATGTTGAGAGCGTGAACTGCACCGTTTATTATAACGATGATGAATCGAACTGCTTCTATGAGCTTGGCATCGACAATTATGTCTATGTCGATTGGGACAGCGGCTATGTTGAGGATCTCTTTGACGGTCTGTGGTACACTCTTTCCGACGGTCAGCTCCTTGCAATGTACATCGTTGAGGAAAACGAGGACTTTGATATTTACTCCGTGCCGGTGCTTCTCAACGGCGAAGCTACCAACCTTAGAATCCGACACGAGATCACCGAGGAAAATGACGGCGATATCACTATCCTCGGCGCATGGGACAGCATCGACAGCAACGGTCAGGCACCGAAGAACATCACCAAACTCAAAGACGGCGACATCATCGTTCCGCTGTACTATACCTATAACCCCGACGGAAACTATGTCGATATCACCGAGGGCGAGGAATTTGCTTATGACGGAGATAATTCCGTATATCTCGCTTATCTCCCCGATAATGACTATAACTACAACTTTGAGATAAACGACATCTTCGGCAACAGCTATTATACCGACTTTACTATCCTTTCTGTTGAGGACGGCGAAGTGTTCTTCAACTAAACAAAAAATAAAAGGCTGCGTCTGCGCTGAAATGAGTGCGGACGCAGCCTTATTTGCTGTCTGAATTATTCATCGTCAGTGCCGAAGACTGTCAGCTTGTTATTGCTGTCGCACATTGCGAGAAATACGTCCTCGGGGGCTTTGTAGCCCTGCTCCGAAAGCTGCTTTTTCAGCCAGATATAGTTGTTTCCCGTATGCTTGAGGTTGTCCTCAACTATCACGCCGTCCGCAATGATGGCTGTTGTCATATATTCCTGCTCGGGTGCAAGTTTCATATCCTGAGGTGTGAGCGGACGGTTCGTGCTTACGGGGAGAATACTCATTCTGCCGTTGAACTCCATCACTGCGGTCTGTATCTGACTAAGATCAAAATATCCCTGCGAGCGGCACTGCATAAGAAAATCGTTTATATCCATCCGTGCCTTTTTCATATTTTTTCGGTAAAGCTTGCCGTTGTCGAGCAGGACGAGCGGCTTCCCCGACAGGACTTTTCGTGCTTTCAGAGACTTCTGCGAAACGAGCGAAACTGCGGCTGCAATAACTCCGTAGACGATCATTGCGGTCAGCGAGTTTATCGGCGTGTCAAGCTCGGTCGCCATTTCTGCGGCTATCGAGCCTATGGAAATGCCAATTATATAGTCGAACATATTCAGCTGGGACACCTGCTTGCTGCCCATGAGTTTTGTCAGCAGAAACAGCACGAGCAGCGAAACGGCAGATGTGATGATAATTTTCAGAATGTCCATTTTTTTCGGTTCCTTTTCTTTTGCTTTGCGGAATTTGCGGCGGAATTTCCGACGTTTTATTTATCATTTGCAAGGGTGCTTCAATTATTCCTTATCTTTTTGCAAAGCGTTTTGTAAATTTTTTCTGCTTTTGAAAAATCAACTGCATCGATATAGAATTTTTCCAGCTCATCATGCGCAGCCTTTGCATTTTTAAGTGCAGTTACAGCTTCGTCAACAAGGTCATTCGCCGCAGCTTTGTTGAATTTCAGCCGATTTTTCCGCAAAAAGAGCATCTGCTTATCGTAAAAGCGATCAAAATTGACGAAAATTTTTTCGGCCGGGGCAGTTTTGTTTATCGGGTTTGAGGAAATAAACGAGAGCGAAAGCTCGGGGATGCGAAGATGCTCGAAAAATTCATCGGCGTGTACAGTGCAGACGCTCACCTCGGCGGTCAAGCCTTTTTTCACGGCGAGAGAAGCAAAGCTGCGCAGAAAATACTCCGAACCGCTGTAAAAATCATCTCCGAGAAGATATATAGTGTCGCCCTCGGGGATAAGCGTGAGGTAGCCCTTCGGTGTGACGGCGGATATCCTGCGGCAGACAAGCTTTCCCTCGCCAATGCATTTTGTCGGGAGAATTTTCTTTGCAAGCCGCTTTATAAATCCGTCAAGCTTCGGCAGGTTAAGTGCGCTGTCCGAGATAGCTCTCGTATCGGCAAGAACAGCCGCAGCCGCAGCAAGGCATTTTCGGCAGCGTGCGTGGAACTGTCTGTACTCACTGTCGGCGGCGATAAGCTCATCCTTGCAGGTGCGGAGTTTGTCACCGTCCCAGCAGTCGCCCATATTGACGATCTCCTGCACCGCACCGGGGTATTCGGGGTCGCAGACGTGCGGAGCAGTTCCGTCAATAAGGTTCACCTTTTGCTTTTTCAGCACGACCATATCGGCTGAATCGGGGTCGGACGAGCAAAGATACAGCTCGTTTTCATCATCGGCAAATTCGGCAAGAAGCTTTTTCATAAGCGAGGATTTTCCCGTGCCGGGTCCGCCCTTGATTATGTAGGTGAAGCTGTCAGTGTCGGAAATAACGTCCCCGAACGCAGGTGAAAATCCGCTCGGCGAGCTTCCGCCCAAGAAATATGTTTTCATTATCTCATCTCCTTTGTATATTGTATGTTTTTTCGGCTGTACGGTGAGAAAAACATTGTGTAAAAGGTTTGATAATTGCGGTAAAGTGCGGTATATCAGCGAATAAACAGTAAACTGATGTGAATGTATTCCAAATCACTGTTTTTTACCATACAAATTCAGTGAATCAATATTGACATTACAAACAAATAGTGATATAATATAATTGTAATACAAACACATACATTTTATATACTTTGGAGGTGCTGTTATGGCTAATAATCAGGTTTTGGTTCAGTTCCGTGTTGATAGTGACCTAAAAAACGAGGTCAGCGAGATATACAGCGCATTAGGTATGGATCTCCCCACAGCTTTCAGAATGTTTATGGTTCGCAGCAAGATGGTTCGGGGTATCCCGTTTGAAACAGTTCTTCCCGAAAATGCTGTTACAAGAGCGGAAGGACTTGCAGCTTTTGAGGAACTCAGAAAACAGGCATCAGATGTTCCGGAGATGTCTTTGGAAGAGATCAATGCCGAAATAGCTGAAGTCAGACAGAACAGGAGAAAATGATCGATGCAGGTATCGCAACAGGAGATCAAAGGTATTATCCTGTAAGATATCTTATTATCACAGCACTTGACATATAAAATATACCCTTTACGAAATAATTATTGAGCAGACACCAACAGGAGTTGACTTATGGAGAAGTTAAATAATTTTCTTGCAAAAGCCATTCCCTTAGTTTTTATCACAGCGGCTTGCCTGAATTTAGTGTTTAATAATGAGTGGTTTGGCTATAACGGAAACATAATTCAAAATGCATTGACCTTTTTTGTGGGCGCTCCCATATATGTAAAGCTGTGCAGGGCGATACCGCAGAAAGCAACACCGCTCACTGCATCAAAGCTGCTTATTACGCTGGGCATTGATACGATCGTCTTTCTGACCGCAGGCGCAGTATCGATCATAACGGGACATCTGGAGGGCTGTATTCTTATTGCCCTTATAGCCGTTATGGCAGCATCATCGTTATATTTCTTATACTTGTTATACAAATGGAAGTATTATGGTCAGAGATGATATTTCCCGAAAACAAATCCCCCCGACCGCCCGTAAAAAGGCGGTCTTTTTATGCTCCTTGATGCAAAATCGGGCAGGAATTGCAACTTTTGCGAATTACCTATTGAAAAGCCGTAAATTCTGTTGTATAATATAATAGAATAAGTGCGGCACGAATCCTTGTGCCGCTTTTAATGATAAAATAAAGGATTTTTATTTATGATAAAGACGATATTCGGTGCTGTGGTGAGGTATTTCCGCAAGCTGGACAAGGGTTTGTTCATTGCGGTGTGCGGTCTGTCGGCGCTTTCCGTGCTGATGATGTACACGCTCGTCACGAACGGCGTTACTTCAAAGGAAACAAGTATGTATAAGATACAGTTCATCGCCTCCTGTATGGGTGCGGCGATCGCACTGATAATGTCGGGGCTGGACTACCACTGGTTCACGAAGCTGTGGTTTTTGTATGCTCCGCTGTGTCTGGGTCTGACGATGCTGACGTTCACCTCGCTCGGTTATCAGCCGCATGAGGGCGTTGACGACCGAGCCTGGATAGACCTCGGATTTACAACGATGCAGCCGTCCGAGTTCCTCAAAATTGCGTTCATAATGACCTTTGCCGTGCATCTTGATAAGGTAAAGGACAACATCAACCACTTCCTGAATGTGGTGCTGCTGTGCGTTCACGGTGCAATACCGGTTCTGCTCGTTGTTTTGCAGGGTGATGACGGAACGGCGATAGTTTTCCTTATGATATTTGCATTTATGATCTTCGCCGCAGGGCTCTCGTGGAAATATATCCTGCCCGTTCTTATCGCCGCACCGTTCGGGATCTGGTTCATATGGGAAAAGGTCATGCAGCCGCACCAGAAGAACCGTTTCCTTGTGCTTTTTCAGGAAGACCCTATCAACGATCCGCAGTATTCCGATATTTTCTATCAGCAGTATTGGGGCAGACTTGCGCTCGGCTCGGGACAGCTTTTCGGAAAAGGGCTTCACGCTGACGAATACGTCCCCGTGCCGTATGTGCAGAACGACTTCATCTTCACATTTGTTGCGCAGTGTTTTGGCTTTATCGGCTGTATAGCACTCGTTGCGGTGCTTGCTTACGTCTGCCTGAAGATCATCGCAGACGGAACTATTGCCAAGGACGAGCTTGGAAGAAACATCTGCATCGGCGTTTTTGCGATGATATTCGTCCACTGCATACTCAATATAGGAATGGTGCTCGTTGTAATGCCGGTTATCGGCGTTCCGCTCCCGTTCATCAGTCAGGGCGGCACTTCGATGATAAGTATGTTCATCAGCATAGGCTTGGTAATGAGCGTTTACTCCCATTCGGAGAAAAATTACCGCGTTTTTTACGATGCAAATTGACACGGGTCAGTCTGTTAAAAAAACCTATTATTGAAAAAATTACACAAAATTAAAGTTTACGTTAATTCTGCAAGAATTTCGCTTTGTTTAAAGGGTGGCAGGGGGTCAAGGGGGGGCAGAGCCACCTTGTCGCAGGTCAATTTGACCTTTAGCAGAAGAGCGAAATACCCTAAACTAACAGCACCAAGCATTGCCGCAATAGCTAAATATCTATAAGTTAAAAAGCGCAATTCACATTCAAAAAGTTAAACAGAACGTGATAAAATCGGTCTGTAAACCTATAAAATGTGAATTGCGCTTATTCTTTATGTTCGGAACAACTATCCTCGGCAAATAAACGTGAGGAGCAAAGCGACGAGCGTTTAGCACCGACGGGATATGAATGGCGGTTCTTCTTTTAGAGATTAAGTCATGAAATACTTTTTCGACAGACTGAAACGAACCTGTTTTCATCGGATAACCATTGAAAACAGGTTCGTTTAGTTTATTGTGAAATGCCTATCGATGAAGAACTGGCGACACATTTTAATTGTCTACTTTTATGCAAATCAAGCAGGGAAAACATTCTAAACGTTTAAGCTGTTTTGCGGTCTGCACCGTTATTTTGGCACAGGTTACTATTGTTTTCTTTGTTAAGATTTTATACATAATTTTCCCGTATAAAAGACGGACTAAGTTTATTTTTTACCCTTTTAAAAAACGATCTATAAAGCTTATAATACACAAAGACGCTGAAAACGATTTACAGAACGTTTCAGCAAGCAATAGGATTTTTGAACGGTTGAAGGGAGGCTGTTCCGGTGTTCCAGATCAAATGGATATGGGAAAATTTAAAGGGTTACCGAAAGAGGTATATCCTTGCGCTCTGCATTACGGTAGTTTGTCAGATAATGTACATACTCAACCCGACTTTTGCGAGCAAGATAGTCGATATTTTCATCTACAACGACAACGCTGCCGAAAATATCGAAACGAAGAAAAACCTGCTGATCGGTCTTTGCTGCTGTATTGTCGGCTTTACGCTACTCAGGGCAATTATGCAGTTCACATCGAATATGCTCTTTGAGACCTGTTCGCAGGGTATGCTGTCAAAGATAAGAAGCTTCCTTTTCAAGAACGCCGAGTGTCAGGATATGTCTTTTTACGACAAGCACTCAACGGGCGACCTTATGACAAGACTTTCGGGCGACCTCGATATGGTCCGTCACACTGTCGCATGGATAATCAAGACGTTCGTTGAAAGTATGGCGCTTTACATCACAACGGTAGTGTATTTCCTCTGCCTTGACCCGATACTTGCGGTAAGTCTTATCGCACTCACTCCGCTTATCTTTATCATCTCTAATATTTTCCGTGACAAGGTAGGTCCGAAGTATGTTGACCTCCGTGAAAGAATGTCGAAGCTCAACTCCTCGGCGGAGGAAAACATCGCAGGAAACCGAGTTGTCCGTGCCTTCGCAAGAGAGAATTATGAAATAGAAAAATTCGGAAAAAAGAACAGCGAGTATTCGGCTTCAAACAAGGATGCAGCTTTTACATGGCTCACGTTCTTCCCGTATATCGAAACGCTGGCGCAGGCTCTTTCCGTTGTACTGCTCATCGTCGGCGGTATCTTCGTTATAAACGGCAGGATCACAATGGGCGTTTACGTTGCATTCAGCGGACTTATCTGGACGCTTTCCAACCCGATGAGAAATGTCGGTGCGCTCATCAATGACTTCCAGCATTTCCTCGCTTCGGCGAATAAGATAATCGAAGTTTACTATTCCCGTCCGCTCATCACCGACCGTGCAGATGCAGTTGAAACGAACGGCAGACTTAACGGTGAGATCGAGTTCCGTGACGTAAGCTTCGGCTATGACGAGGGAAAAGAGGTGCTTTCCCACGTCAGCTTCAAGATAAAAGCAGGCGAAACTGTCGCAATTATGGGCGAAACGGGTTCGGGCAAAACAAGCCTTATCAACCTTATCCCAAGATGCTATGATGCGACCTCGGGCGAAGTTCTCGTTGACGGCGTGAATGTCCGTTACCGCAAGCTTCACGACCTGCGAAAGAACATCGGCGTTGCGATGCAGGACGTCCTGCTCTGGTCGGATACGATCGAGGGAAACATTGCTTTCTACGACTCCGATATGCCGCTTGATGAAGTGAAAAAATATGCAAAGCTTGCCGATGCGGACGAGTTCGCTTCAAAGCTTTCGGAGGGCTATGATACGATAGTCGGTGAAAGAGGTGTTGGACTTTCGGGTGGTCAGAAGCAGAGAATTTCCCTCGCAAGAGCGCTCGCAATGCAGCCTGCTATCCTTATCCTTGACGATACGACATCGGCAGTCGATACCGAGACAGAGCGTCAGATACAGCACAACCTCAAAAACCTCGATTTCAGCTGCACAAAGCTTATCATTGCGCAGAGAACCTCTTCTGCGAAGAATGCTGACAGAATTATGATAATCAAGGACGGAAAAGTCGCACAGTTCGGCACTCACGATGAGCTTATGCAGGACAAAAACGGCTATTACTACGAAATTTACACGCTCCAGAACGGTGACGAAAAGGAGGCGGTTTAAATGGCAAGAAACAAATTCGACGTTGATGAAACTCTTGAGACCCCTTTTGACTTCCGACATCTCAAACGTGCACTCGTCTATGTAAAAAAATATCGGAAAAAGATGATACTTGCGCTTTCGCTCTCCGCTGCGTCTGTAATAATCGGACTTTTTTCGCCCGTTATCACGCAGTATGCGCTCGATAATTCTATCCCGAACAAGGATATCCCACAGCTTATCTTAATGGCTGTCCTGCTCACGATAACTATCCTCGTCAGCGTAATTTTTGCAACGATTCGTTCAAGGATAATGACCGCAGTTGGTCAGGATATCATCTTCGATATAAGAACCGACCTTTTTGAGCATCTCCAACGGCTCTCGTTCGAGTATTACGACAGCCGTCCGCACGGAAAAATTCTCGTTCGTGTCATCAACTATGTAAACAGCGTTTCGGATATCCTTTCCAACGGAATAATCAACTTCGTGCTGGAAATTTTCAACCTTGTTTTCATCGTTATTTTTATGTTCATAATGCACTGGCAGATGGCTCTCGTTATAATGACGGGCGTTCCGCTGCTTGCGCTTATCATCGGACTTATAAAAAAGCGTCAGCGCAAGGCTTGGCAGGAAGTAAACAACAAAAGCTCCAACCTCAACGCATATCTCCATGAGGGACTTGTCGGTGCAAAGGTAACACAGCTTTTCGTCCGTGAAGAGGAAAACGCCGAAATTTATCAGGGACTTTCCGAAGCCTACCGTGAGAAATGGATGAAAGCCGTTACATACAACAACCTGCTGTGGCCGTCCGTTGATACGATATCTGCGGTGATCTCGGCGGCAATATATTTCTGCGGTCTGCTCGTGATAGGCCCTGCGAATATCTCGCTCGGTACTATCGTCGCAATGGGCGGCTACGCTTCACGCTTCTGGCAGCCGATAATGAACCTCTCCAACCTTTTCAATAACTTCGTCAACGGCGTTTCCTACCTCGAAAGAATCTTTGAAACAATGGACGAACCCGTTAAGGTCAAGGATAAGGAAAACGCTTCTGAAATGCCCGAGATCAAGGGCAATGTCAAGTTCGATAAGGTCTGCTTCTCCTATGATGAAAGTGCGGAGATTCTTCACGACCTCTCGTTCGATATCAAGGCAGGCGAAAGCGTTGCTCTCGTTGGCCCAACCGGCGCAGGCAAGACAACTATTGTCAACCTTATCTCACGTTTCTACGATACAACGGGCGGCAGAGTGCTGATAGACGGTCACGATATCTCCGAAGTCACCTTAAAATCGCTCCGCTCGCAGATGGGCATAATGCTCCAGGACAGCGTAATTTTCAGCGGCACGGTCGAGGACAATATCCGCTATGGCAAGCTTGATGCGACCTCGGACGAAATAAAGCGTGCAATAAAGACTGTCCGTGCAGAGGAGTTCATCGAAAATATGGGCGGACTCTCCGCACCGATAATCGAAAGGGGAGCATCGCTTTCACAGGGTCAGCGACAGCTCATCGCATTTGCAAGAACGCTCCTTAGCGACCCGAAAATACTTATCCTCGATGAAGCTACTTCTGCGATAGACGCAAAAACGGAAAAGCTTCTGCAGGACGGACTTGATATGCTTTTAAAGGGCAGAACATCGTTCATCATTGCGCACAGACTTTCAACGATAAGAAACTGCGATAAGATAATGTATGTCTCCAACAAGGGCATAACCGAGTGCGGAACGCATGACGAGCTTATCGCAAAGAAAGGCGATTATTATAAGCTCTATACGGCTTCATTGACAGCGTAAACATTAGTATAAATTCGGAATTCGGAATGCGGAATTCGGAATTAAAGAAAAGCTGACATTTGTCGGACGATGCGAAGCCAACCGGCTGGTCGAGCTGAGCACAGCTCGTCAGGTGTCCAGAGGGCGGAAGCCCTTTGGTCGCAGGTCAATTTGACCTTTAGCAGAAGAGCGAAACTCCCTAAACTAACAGCATAATGTCAGTTGCAATAGCGAAATTAGTAACAAATCAAAATGGCGCAATTCACATCAAAAAAGGTAAAACGAACTATGAGAAATCAGTTTCGTAAAACCAATAATGTGAATTGCGCCAATTCTATTTTCTTCAAAAATCTATCCTTGAAGCGAAAATCCACGAACGAAGTGAGTGGATTTAAAGCTTCAACGCAGTATGAACGGCGGTGGGATATGTCAGTAAAACCACAAAATCGGCAGAGCAAATTCAACCTGTTCAAGAATAGAAAAACGATATGAAATCAGCCGTAAATGCGGAGCTTACGCCATTACAAAAGTCATTTACGGAGCTTTTCAGCATTGTCCGTCCTGTCCGAAATTATGTAGCGTGGACGACCCTTGACCTCCATATAGATCTTGCCGATATATTCGCCGATAACTCCAAGGCTCACAAGCTGTATTCCGCCGAGAAAGCAGACGATACAGGTCACGCTCGCCCAGCCGTCAACGGTCGAGCCGATGCAGTGCATAACGAACGCCCATATCGTTCCGATGAAGCTTATGACCGAGATGATAAGCCCGAGGACGGTTATGATGCGGAGCGGCTTTACGCTGAGACTTGTCACGCCGTCGACTGCAAGCGCAGCCATTTTCCGCAGGGGATAGTGCGTTTTTCCTGCGCACCTTTCACGCCGCCGATACTCCACGGTGCTGCTCTTGAAGCCGATGAGGGGGAAAATTCCCCGAAGATAGAGATTTTCCTCGTGAAACTGTGAAAGTCCGTCAAGCACCTTTGACGAAACAAGCCTGTAATCGGCGTGGTTGAAAACGACCTCTGCGCCCATTGTTCCGAGCAGCCTGTAAAAGCTCTCGGCGGTGAAGCGCTTGAAAAAGGTGTCGCTGTCACGGCTGCTTCTCACGCCGTAAACGACCTCCGAGCCGTTCAGAAATTCATCGACCATTTTTTCTGCGGCGGAGATATCGTCCTGCCCGTCGCAGTCGAGCGAGATAGTGATATCGCAGTGTTCCCGTGCTTCCATAAGCCCTGCAAAAAGTGCGTTCTGATGTCCGCAGTTTCGGCTAAGGCTTATTCCACAGAAATGTTCGTCCCGCTCCGACAGATCTTTTATGAGCCGCCAGGTGCCGTCCGAGCTTCCGTCATCAACGAAAAGCACTCGGCTCTCGGGGCTGACCTTTCCCTTTTCGATAAGCGAGACAAGCTCCCCGAAAAAGCTCTCCGATGTCAGCGGCAGAACCGCTTCTTCATTGTAGCAAGGGACTACCATATATAAAATTGGCATCATATTTTTTCGACCTTTACATATTTTCTTATAAAAATTATAAATTATAGCCGCTGCTTTGTCAATATAGTTTTAAAAAATATATTGTCTTTTGTTCATAAATGTGATATACTTGTAATATCAAGCATCTTTGGGAGCACCAGCGTGAAATTTTCGCATTTAAACGGTGTTTGGTCTAAATTCACAGCAAGGGAAGTCTGGGTTTGTTATCGGTAATTGTTTACACCGGAATAGTGTGTGTTATATATTATTTTCTGCTCGGGAAAAGACTCAAAAGCGGCACTTTCGGCGGATATTCGGCTCTTGGAATGGCTGTATTTTTTGCTCTTGCAAGGCTTTGTCCTCTTTTTATGACGGAAAACAGAACTGCTGAAAATTACATAGCTTTTGCAGTCGATACGCTCATAATTGCGGCTTTGGGGTTGATTTTTTATAAGAAATCCGGCGCAAAAGCAGGCAAAACTGCGGCGGTGCTGTATATGTTCGCTCCGCTGCCGATCGCAGGAGTCGCAGACGGTGAGCTGAGGTATATTTTCGCTTCGTTTATCACTGCGGCGGTGCTGACCTTTGCGTATATTGCCGCCCAAAAACGCAGTTTCGGTGACAGGAAGCTTTTGATCGGATATATATTGCTTACGGTCGGCGAGTATCTTTTTCTGCTCGGGACAAAGCTCTCGGGATATGCCGTGCTTGCAGCAGCTGGGATGATTGCGGCGGTCTCGGCGGTAATATTTGCGGCGGAAAAGCTTTCGGAAAAAAATGCTTCGGCTGAAAAAGCTCCGACCGTTTCGGCTCATAAAAAAATCGGCAAAAAAGACACCGTTCTGATGCTCGTTCTGACGGCGTTATATGCGGCGGCTGTGTTTTTCCGGCTTGGCAGTCCCGATGCGCCGCAGACGGAGATGAGCTTCTCGGGTGAGAACGAAAAAAAGGAGATAGTTCTCGATCTCGGCGAATACATGGAGGTGGCGCACCTCAACTTTTTCCTTGGGCAAGTAAGCAACGTGGATATTGCGCTGTCCGTTTTCAATGAAGTCACCGATGAGTGGGTATTGGTCGAAAAGGAAGCTGAGCTGAAAACGGCTTTTTCCTGGAACAGCGTTCCGATGAGCTGGAATACACGCTATATCGGCATAGTTTTCACCGATGCTTCGGAGAGTTATATCCGAGAGATCGCTGTTGTCGGTATGGACGGGAGCGTGATAATGCCGATAAACAGTGCGGAATACCCCGAGCTTTTCGACGAGCAGACGCTTTTCCCCGAATACGATTCATATTACTGCGGAATGATGTTTGACGAAATTTATCACGGCAGAACGGCGTATGAATTTCTGAACGATCTGCCGATATATGAGAATACGCACCCTCCGCTCGGAAAAACGATAATTTCGCTCGGCATTGCGGCGTTCGGAATGACGCCGTTCGGCTGGAGATTTGCCTCGGCTGTGTGCGGAACGCTGACTGTGCCGCTGATGTATCTTTTCTGCCGAAAGATCGCAGGAAGAACGGATATTGCGTTCGTCGGAACGGTGCTTTTCTGCACGGAGTTTATGCACTGCACGCTTTCAAGGATCGCAACGATTGACATTATTGCCGCACTTTTCATAATGCTGATGTTCTTTTTTATGTACAGCTTCACGCAGGAGAAAACGCTGTCAGGGCAGTATGTATGGCTGCTCCTCTGCGGGATATCGACGGCTCTTGCAGTTTCGACAAAGTGGACGGGAATATATGCGGCGTTCGGGATAGCTGTGATATTTTTCGCAGATGTTTTTGAAAAATGCTCGGAAAGCGGCGGCGTTATGAAAAATATCCCGATGCTTTCAAGGCTGTTCACCGTGTGCATTGTTTCATTCATAATCATTCCTGCCACAGTTTACAGCCTTTCGTATATTCAGTTCAGCGAAGTTTACACCGACAAAAGCTTTATCGAACACGCCGTTTCAAACTCTGTAAGTATGCTCAACTATCATTCGGGAGCAACGGCTTCGCACCCATATTCGTCCGAATGGTATGAATGGCTCATCGACAAACAGCCGCTTCTTGATTCTTTTGATCGTGCCGAAAACGGCTCGGTGCGCACCGTTGTGACGTTCGGAAACCCGATCATACTCATGGTAGGCTTGGCGGCGTTCCTGCATAATTTTTATCTTTGGAGGGTGAAAAACAGCAGAATGTCAAGAGTGCTTGTCATTGCGTTTTTGGCAATGCTCATGCCGTGGCTGTTCATTCACAGAACGGTGTTCATCTATCAGTATTTCGTCTGCATAACGCTTTTCTGCCCGATGATATGCATGAGCCTGATGCAGATGAAAAAACCGATGCGCAGCGGAACTGTGCTTTTGTGTGCTTCGCTTGCGATGTTTGTAATGTTCTTCCCCGTTATCTCGGGAACGGCGGCAGACAGGGGATATGTGCATTGGCTCGAATGGCTTCCGACTTGGGTGTTTGAATAATGGGAGGGTATTTTAATGGATAAAAGCACAGCTAAAAAGATAACTGTTTGCGTGTGGGTCATAGTGGCAATAATTGCTCTGATCATTTGGCAGTTTGTTGCTGAACTTATTAATTATCAGAGTGGTCTGAAAAAGCTTGAACAGGGCAATTATGAGCAGGCAGAAAAGATTTTTTCGGATAATATGGATTATAAAAACAGCGAGAAGCTTTATTATTTCTCAAAGTATTTGCAGGCGAAAGACGATTCTGACGGCGGATATTACTATATAGACAGGATATCCGAAAGTTACAGGGGCGATTTTTACGAGTGGGTAAATGAAGAACACAGAATAGTTGAGCAAAAGCATCAGGAAAGGCTTGCCGAGCAGGCAGAAAAAGAGAAAAAGCTTGAAGAAGAGTTCCGTGCGGAAGTGAAAAATATGCTGCCGTATGTCGGAATGGACACAAAATATATAAGAGATACTCTCGCCGGTCAATATGATAAGGTCACAGATGATGATGATTACAGAAAAGGCAAAGACAGCAGAATACGAAAATATTCATGGTACTCTGATGATGGCAAAGAGCTGGTTCTTACAGTGGTTGCAAGATACGACCCGGATGCATACGGATATTATGTTGAAAGAGTTGAAAAGTTTAATACCTATACTTACTGGACAGCGGACGGCAGACCTAATTTCGGGGCAAAGCGTCCTGCACAGATGACCTCAAAGCGGAAATACTATGATGACTACGATGATTACGGCGTATGGGGCTACGACGATCCCGAGGACTTATACTATGACAATCCGGATATGTTCGAGGGATATGAAGAAGCTTACGATTTCTTTTATGATATGCTCGAGGAATGACCGTTTTTGCGGCTTGGATTTTTCTACAATACCATATTGACATAAATAAAGTGTTATGATATAATTAATAAAGTTTGCAATTGACATTCAGCGGAACAGTGGCAAGACTTGCGTTCCGAAATACTTTTTATCCGATGGAGGACATTTTTATGACAACATTGAAAAAGAAGCTTATTGCCTGTGCCTGTGCCGCCGCTGCGGTGACGATGACGGCTTTCCCTGCGTATGCGGCATTACCGGAGGACGAACCTCATATCATATACGACAGCATGAGCGACAGAAGCTATTACGAGTTAGAATACACCTCGCCCACACCTACGCCTGCACCGACAACGCCTCCCACAACTGCTCCTGTGCAGACCTACACACCGTCGTATGTACCGTCTCAGGCAGACAGCGGAGAGCATGGCTGGTACGGCATTTTGGACAGGATAAACAGCATGGACGAGGGTACGATAGAGGTCGATATCACGGATATGAACGGCACGACCAATGTGCCTAAGATGATATTTACGGCTCTTTCGGGAAAGAATATCACCCTTGCGATCGATATGGGCAAGGACATTGTGTGGGCGATAAACGGCAATGATGTTACCGAGCCGAGGGACATTGATCTCGGCGTGAGAATGGGTGCTCAGGTCGTTCCCGCAAAGGTGTGGAAAAAGACTGCGGACGGGAAGGAAACCGTTCAGATCAAGCTTGCGCACAACGGTGAATTCGGTCTTGCGGCAAAGCTGACGCTGCCCTTTGACAGCAAAACCAACGGCTGCTATGCAAATCTTTATTGGTATGACCCTGAGACCCAAACGCTTGAACTTACTGATGTCGGCAGGATAGAGGACGGCAAAGCCGAGCTTGCGTTCACCCACGCATCAGCTTGGGCGGTCGTTATCAGTGACGAGCCGATGAGTGACGATGCAGGCACAGAGGCAGGCATGATCGCCGAGGAGAACAGCATTGACGGACAGAACGGCATTTCAGTGCCTGCGCTTTCCGCTTTTATAGCTGCGGTAGTCGGTGGTTCGGCTTTTGCATTTTGCAGAAAGGCGAAAAAATAAAGCTGCGGCAGACTGCTGTTCCGAATTTCATCAAGAATATCAAATAACAAAACGAACCTGTTTTCAAATGGATCCCAATGAAAACAGGTTCGTTTTTTTATAAAAGTTTTGCGGTAAGAGCAGGTTTGTATCCTTAAAATTTATCGGAGCTTTTCGATCTCAATGTGGAAATCAGCCGAGATCTTCGGCAGCGGCAGACGGTACTTCTCCGCAAGCGCAGGACCGCAGGCGTTTGAGCCTACACCTGCCATCAGACTGTCGATGCAGACAACGGTGCTTCCGCACTTTTCAAGCTCGAAATTATGCTTCTTTTCCGCAAGCTCCTCCTCGGTATATTCCGAGGCATTGAACGAAAGGCTCTCACCCGAAGTGAATCTCACGCTCGTTTCCCCGTCCGAAATGAGCATATATTTGCAGCCGAAGTGCGAGCCGTTTTCCTGCGGACGGATATAGTCCTCGTGCAGTTCTGCGACCGAAGCCGTGAAATTCCCGATGTAGTCGGCACGGTGCTTGTCGCAGTAGCTTTCGTACGGGCCATAGCCGAAATAGTCAACTCTGTCGAATTCTCTCGGCATAAAAAGCCTTATTCCGAAACGGGGGAGGAACGTTACCTTGTTCGAGAACTCCGCATCGCACCTTATGTCAAGACCGTCTGCGGAAATGAGATACTTCACGTCCATATATGCGAACGGCTGATGAATACTCCAGCCGAACGACTGGCGAAGCGAAATTTCTGCGCCGTCGGCAGTTTTTTCGACATTTACACCGTAGTTTCTGACTGTGTGGTCGCTGAGGTGCGCTCTGTACCAGTCGGCTTTCATAACGTCATTGTCAACGGGCGCACGGAAAAAATTGAAATACAGCGGTTTTCCGAGCAATTCTTTTCCGCCGGATTTTATCGAGTCGAACGCCGACAGACGCTTGTTGAAGCGATATGAAACCTCGCCAACGCTGATCTGTACAAAGAAAATTTCGTCCTCAACGCTTATTTCGGCGGAATTTTTCGGCTTTTCCGAAGCCTTATTTTCGTCACAAAGCTTCAACTGGTCGAAGCAGACTTCATAACCCTTTTCGCAGTAAAGTGTGTCAGCATTTGCCGTGAAAATGAAGCGGATATAGGTTTCTTCACTGCGCTTTTCTGCGGCTTCGGGTACGAAAATTTCAGCTTTTCCTCTTGGCGAAAGCGTGAGATCGACCTTGCTCGATGCCGAAACTCCGCCGTCAAAGGTTATCTCATAGCGGCAGTCGAAAAGCTCGTCAGCCTTTGCAAAATCAAGATAGCTTTTAAAGATGAATTCTCCGTCAGCTTTGCCCTTTTCAACACGAACAGGACGATAGACCTGCTTCACTTCGAGCAGACCCGTGTGCGGCGTTCTGTCGGGGTAGGTGAGTGCGTCCATGCAGAAGTTTCCGTCGTTGTGCTTTTCACCGAAATCTCCGCCGTAGCCGTACTTCGGCTTTCCGTCAGCAGCTGTGCCGAGAATACAAGCGTGGTCGCTCCATTCCCACACAAAGCCGCCGATAAAGCGTTCGCTCGAATAGAAAGCTTCGTGATATTCTTCAAGGTCGCCGGGGCCGTTTCCCATTGCGTGGCAGTATTCGCAAAGCACGAACGGACGGTGTTCGTCCTTTTTATCGAGGAAATCCTTCATTCCGTTTATGTCCCAGTACATTCCCGAAACAACGTCAAGAACGTCGAGCGGAGTTTCGTCAAGGCGGTGTGTGCTTTCGTAATGCACGAGCCTTGTATCATCGAGCGACTTTACAAGCTTTGCCGATGCGAGCATATTTTCGCCGTAGCCGCTCTCGTTTCCGAGCGACCAGAACACAACGCACGGGCGGTTTATGTCACGCTTCACAAGCGATTCCGCACGGTCGCAGATCGCCGCCTTAAAACGCTCATCGCAGGCAAGCATTGCGATTCCGCAATAGCTGTTTTCGGCGCTCCACTTAAAGTCGTTGTAGACCTCAACACAGCCGTGCGACTCCATATCCGCTTCGTCGATAACATAAAGTCCGTACTCATCGCAAAGTTGATAAAACAGCGGCGAATTCGGATAATGCGATGTTCTCACGGCGTTGATGTTGTGCTTTTTCATAAGAACGATGTCTTTTTTCATCTGCTCATAAGAAGCGTAGTAACCCGTTTCGGGATAGCTGTCGTGGCGGTTCACGCCGAGAAATTTTACAGCTTTGCCGTTTATTTTCATAACGCCGTCACGAACGCAGACGTTTCTGAAACCGACCTTTTCGCCTATCGTTTCTTCGCCTGCGATGATTTTCAGCAGGTAAAGATTCGGCGTTTCAGCCGACCAGAGCTTCGGAGCATGAACTTCAATGCTTACCGTTTCGCCGTCCTTTGCGGAGAACTCCGAAAGCTTATTTTTGCCGTCATAAAGCTCGGCTTCAACGTCACAGCCGTAAGGCGTAAATATCAGCCTCGCCGAAGAATTATCGTCCGACAGTTCGGTTTTTACAACGTAATTTTCAAGCCGCTTTTCGGGACGGGAGAGAACATAAACATCACGGAAAATTCCCGATAATCTGAACTTGTCCTGATCCTCAAGATATGTTCCGTCACACCATTTCAGCACTGCCGCAGTTATGACGTTTTCGCCCTCGTGCAGAAGTGAGGTCATATCAAACTCCGATGTGCTGTGCGAAACCTGCGAGTAGCCTGCAAATTCGCCGTTGATATAGAGGTAAATACAGCTGTCAGCGCCCTCAAAAACGAGAATTTTTCTCATTCCGTCTGCTGTGTAATGATAGCTTCGGCTGTAAACTCCGACGGGGATATCATCGGGAACGAACGGCGGATCGAACGGGATAGGGTAGCAGACGTTCGTATACTGCGGCTTGTCATAGCCGTGAAGCTGCCAGTTTGACGGAACGGGTATCGTTTCCGTAAATGGCACGTCAACGAAATCGTCCTCCAGATCGATGATGCTGTCATAATAGCGGAAGCTCCATTCGCCGTTGAGAAGCTCAAAACGCTCCGACTTTTCCCTGCATTCAAACGGGTCCTGCGCCTTTGCAAAGGGGATAAAATAGCAGTGCTTTTCAAGCGTTCCGATGTGGAGCTGATGTGGGTCTTCATGGTATATCATTCTGCTTTTGGGTGAGCCTTTTGCGGAAATCTGTTCAATATTCATATTCAGCTGTTCCTTTCGTTGTATGATGTTGAATACATTTTAACACATCTTGACTTTGCCGTCAATAGATGATATTATAAAAATATAACAATATGAATATGGAGGGAAAAATATTTTGTTTTTCTGCGACTATCCTATCCTGCGGGGCGAAAAGGAGCTTCCGCTTTTTCTTCTGAATATGGGTCAGCAGCACTGTCAGGATCACATCGTCCGAACGGAGGGTTTTCCCAATCCGCAGATACTCTACTGCACAAAAGGCAGCGGAACTCTGCTCATTGACGGTGAAACTCACATTATCCCACCCAACACAGCATTGTTCCTGCCTGCATTTTATCCTCACGAATACTTTCCGAACGAGGATATCTGGGACATACATTGGATAGTTCCCTCGGGGTATGCTTCGGACGGTATCCTGCGGCATTTCGGACTGACCGAGCCGAGCATCTTCACTCTTTCCGAAACGAAAATGCTTGAACATATCTTCCGAAAAATGCACGAAGCCCTCCGTGCGGATTCCGTTTTCGGTAACTACCGCGCATCGGGCTTCTTGTACGATTTTCTTATTGAGTTCTATCGTCTGATATCATCAGAAACAGCTTCGGGTGCACCTAATTCCGCACTGATGAAAGCCGTTGACTATATCAATTTCAACTTCGCATCGGAAATAACTATGGACGATCTCTGCGCTGTTTCGGGCGTGTCAAAGCAGTATCTATGTCTGCTTTTCAGGGATACGTTAAGCTCACGCCCGATGGAATACATCGCAAAACGCCGAATACAAGCCGCAAAGGAGCTTCTTGTCAGCACAGATAAAGGCATCGAGGACATTTCCGAGGAGGTCGGCTTCTGTACAGCAAGCTACTTCTGCAAGCTTTTCAAGCGTTATGAGGGAATGACGCCGTCAGCGTTCAGACGTTCGTAGCTCAGGGATTTTCCCGATAATTCTTCCCGCCAAAACGAAAAATACCGTTCCTGCCGCTATCTGCAAAGGGTATGTAACGACCGCTTCTTCGGGTATGAGAAACGCCAGCACGGACAGCGCCGCAGCAGGCGGAACGAACAGCTTCGCCGACTTCATAATTACGCAGACAAGGAGCATCGTCACCCCTGCCGCAATGAACATTTTCCACCCGAGCAGCGTAAAAACAAACCTGCACACTGCCCCGACAAGCGCACAGCCGACTATCAGAAGCGTTATTGAAACGGGTCTTTTCCGCACCGCAGAATCCTTTCGGCAAAATTCGGTGAACGCTACGAGCAGCGGTGGTGCAGCGGCATATCCGAACCCGTTTCCGACAGCCAAAAATATCGCAATGCTGCCAACGAGCCACCTCGCCGCAAGTAGGATAATGACATTTTTATCGGGCATCGGTTCGGGCGAAAACTCCGATTTTTCGGCTATCCCAAGCTTCTCAATAAGCAGTCTTTCCATAAGTATAAGAAGCGTCAGCACAGCCGCCGCTATCGGATATACCAGCGTGCTTGTCCCGAGCATAACGGGCAGAACAACGGACGAGATAACGGGCGCAAAGGTCGTTCCCGAAAATTGAAACAGCAGCGAAGCCGCCAAAAATGCAATGCAAAGCTTCGCACCGAGCGTAAGCGGAACGAACATCGATATGAGCAGTCCCATCACCGAGCCTATGCATATCAGCACGAACAGCCGCAGCTTGCTCGTTTTCCAAGCGAATTTCGGTGCGATGAGCGCACCTGCCGCAATTGCCGCTATCTCGGGGAAAAGTATCTCCTTTTCCCCCGAAAGCTCCGCCGCAGCCGTCATAAGCATTACCGTCAGAACAGCGAGTGCGGCAGGCAGTATATTTTTCAGCTTTGTCATATCAGTACCCCTTTATTTCAGCTCCCATATAGAATATCACAACGGGAGTTTCTGCTTTTTATGGGTACAATTATACAGCATTTTCGGCAGAAAATCAACTTTTTATACTAAACATCATTTAAAATTCGGAAAAATTCAAACCGATAATCTCGCAGCTGTTTTTAACAGGTTTATATTGGATCTCGGCGCAAATTTTTCCCTTTATTTTATTGGTGTTTAGTATTAGAAACCACAGAGAGTGGTTTTCATTTTTTTGCTCTAAAAAAGCGTTCTTCTCAATGTTCAAAAGCTGAACATTGTAAAAGAACGCTGTCTGTCTGATTGTTTGATTTTTTAATTTTCTTCGTATTCTATTCCGGAAGCAAATCCAATGCTGTCAAGTTTCCACATTTCATCAACATTATCTCTTACCATATGATATTCTCTTACACTTCCGCCATATTCAAAACGATCTTTGTCAGCTATCCAAACGACCGCACTTGTATCACTGTACGAGATAACCCCTGCATTCTCATAATCGAGAAATAAGCTCTTTTTTTGTATCGGGTTAACGATACGAACTGCAAGCCTGCCGTCTATCATTTTAAATTGCGGTTCATCTTCCGAAAATATTATATCTTTAAGTTCATTATCTGAAACCCATGATTCAGTCATACATTTTCTTGCAGCACTATACAATTCATCAAGATCAGTCGCAACATTGTCATATACTTTATGATACTCAACTTCATTTTCATAAACCGTTTCAAGTATATAGTCATCTGCGCAGAAATCAGAAAGATCCATCCCCGATGTTAACGAAAACATCTCATCGCAGTATACAATATCACTTATCAGCTCTATCCGCTGCGACCTCGTGATATCGGCGCAGCTCACATACGCATATCGGTTTTCAAGCCAATCGTATCTGTCACCGACAATATCGGTAAGCTTCGTTCTGACAGCCTGCGTTTCCGATGCTGTGGTTTCAGTTTCAGCTGCCGCACTTTCGGAAACAGTTACCTCTTCTGTTTCTGCCACACTCCCGCTGTTATCTTCCCCACTTCCGCAGGCTGTAAGCATTGCCGCTGCAAGCATAATCGCAATTATCGAAAACTTTGATCCTTTCATTTTACCATACCCTTTCTATTTTATTAATTGTATCATATCATATTGTCCAAAAGGTATGCTGACAGCTAAAAAATACCCCTCCCATATAAAATACAGGAGGGGTATTTTCAGCCGCAGTATGCTCTTATCGCATTGCGCATAAATTCAGCCGTGCCGTCGCCGTGTTTGTCAATGTTTGCCGCAAAGCGTTCGTCAGCGGCGTACTTTTCGCCAAGTCCAGAAAGTATCTCTTTTGTGCAGGTGTAGAAATTTTCAGTGATAAAGTCCTGCCATTTTTTAACCAAGGTCTGCGCCTTTTCACCGTCGGGCAATGCTCCGCTGTTTTTACATTCCGCAAATTCCGACATAAGATTTTCCATACCCGAAAAAGCTGCGTTCTGCTGTTCCTCTGTATGGTTCTTTTCGGCGAATTCCTTGTAAGCAGCGGTTTCGCCCCATTTTTTCTTTGCCTCGGCAGCGTATTTTTCACGCTGCGCCTCAAACTCACTGTTATCAAATGCGTTCATAGTAATATTTTCTCCTTTCATCGCATCGTCAAGCGCCGATATGAGCCGTTCGAGCCGCTCTTTTTTCAGTATAAGCAGCCGTTTCTGACCCTTTAGCGCCGTTTTTTTGTCATATTCGGGAGAGGATAGTATCGTCCGGATTTCTTTCAGCGGAAAATCAAGCTCACGGTAAAATAAGATTTCCTGCATTCGTTCAAGACAGCGCTCATCATAGAAACGATAGCCGTTCTGTCCGTCAACAGAGGACGGTTTCAGCAATCCGATCTCATCATAATAGTGAAGTGTGCGCACGGTCACTCCCGTGAGCTTTGCGAATTCCTTTATCTGCATATTCATATTATCTTCCTCCCTTGAACATTATCTTACACTATAACGTAACGTCAAAGTCAATACCTTTTTGATAATATTATCACCTTTTTTGAAAAAAGTACACTTCACATAAAAGTTCAATATAAATGCCTACTATTTCACTTATATTTTGTATGATTTAAACAAAAAGTTATCTTACCCAAATATTTTTCCTAAAAAATTCTTGACAAATCGGAATTATATGCTATAATAAAGCCATACCTACAAAACATATAAAGTTAATATGTAATATAGGAATACTGTATAAAGGAGAAAACGCAGATGCTTTGCTTAAATATGATGTGCTGTAGAAGCTGTATGAACTGTATGGATAAAAAAAGCCCTGCGCCTTTGTATTCCGAATGTGACGCTCCGTCCGATGAACATATTGTGGAATTATGCGCAGCAATGATGAAATGCTGCGCTTTTTTATCCGAAAGGGGAAAAATTATGTCTGCCGAAAACGAAAAAATACCGACCTGCACCCATAGCTGCACGGACTGCGGCGTTCTCAACTGCCTTAAAAGGAACGGCAATTATCCCGAGTTCTGCCCGACAGCGGCTCTCACCGAGGAGGAGATAAACGAAGTCACCGATCTCTACATAAAGAACCGCACGAACCGCAAAATAGCTATTGCCTCAGCCGAGGTCGAGGGCGGTTTCTACGGAAAATACACCCGAGTTGAAGAGATAATCGAGTTTGCGCACAAGATAGGCGCAAAGAAGATCGGCATTGCGACCTGCGTTGGTCTTATCGAGGAAAGCCGCATCTTCGCAAGGATCCTGAAGCTCAACGGCTTTGAAGTTTACGGCATCGGCTGTAAGGTCGGCTCGGTGAACAAGATCGACATCGGCGTTGCCGAGGAATACACCTGCGTAACGGGCAAGGTAATGTGCAACCCTATCATGCAGGCAAAGATCCTCAACAAGCAAAAGACCGACCTCAACGTTGTAGTCGGACTTTGCGTCGGTCACGACAGCCTTTTCTACAAATACGCAAACGGCATCACGACTACCCTTGTCACGAAAGACCGTGTTCTTGCTCATAATCCTGTCGGCGCACTTTATCAGGCGAGAGCTTACTATAAAAAGCTTCTGCTTGCTCCCGTCGGCGAAGAACCCGATTTCGGTGACAGCAAGGTCGGCAATATAAAATAAAGAACGAAAGGACAGACCAATGAAAAAGACCTTGTTCCGCTCGGGGATACTTCTTCTTTCCGCCGCAGCCGCAGAAATAGTTGCTGTCGCTGTCCCCGATTCATCAAAGCACCAAGCCGCAAAGCACCCATACTTTGCGTGGCTCATAATTGCAGTTACCGCCGTATATTTCATTGCAGCGCTTGCAAATCATTTCAGAAAGGGGGAAAAGTCCGACAAGGATATGCTTTTTTACAGAGCGCCTTTCCTCGCAGGAGTTTTCCTTGCGCTGAATATTTTAAACATTGTAACTGTCAAGACCGCACTTCTCCCGACGCTTTATTTTCCGTCGCTTGACCGTGTTTTCGGAACGCTTTTCGAGGACAGCGAGCTTATCCTAAAGTGTGTCGGCTACTCCTCGGGAATACTTCTGGCAGGCGTTTTCGGAGGGCTTATCGTTGGCTTCCTTATGGGTGTAGGAATCGGCTTCAGCAGCACTCTCAGCTACTGGATAAATCCGCTCGTCCGTATCCTCGGACCTATCCCCTCGACCGCTTGGATACCGATCTTTCTTCTCGTTTTCCCGACGGCAAGAGCCGCAAGTGCATTCATCATCGGCATTTCGGTATGGTTCCCGACAGTCGTTCTCACCTCGAGCGGCATTTCAAACGTAAAAAATTCCTACTTTGAAGTAGCATCAACGCTCGGCGCAAATCACTTTTGGAAAATTTTCAAGGTCGGCGTTCCTGCGGCAATGCCAAGCATCTTCCTCGGACTTTTCAACGGTATCTGCTCATCGTTCGTAACACTTATGACAGCTGAAATGATAGGCGCAAAGTACGGTATGGGCTGGTACGTCAACTGGCAGAAAGAAATGATGTGCTATGCCAACGTTTACGCAGGACTTATCGTTATTGCGGTGCTTTTCTACCTTGTTATAACTATTCTTTTCAAGGTAAGGGATAAGGTACTGCTCTGGCAGAAGGGAGTTATCAAATGGTAGGAGCAATTGAATTCAAGGGCGTTAAAAAGGATTTCAAGCGTCCCGACGGCGAGATCGTTCACGCTCTCAACGGCGTTGACTTAAAGATAGATCAGGGCGACTTCGTCTGCCTTATAGGTCCGTCAGGCTGCGGAAAATCAACGATGCTCCGCCTGCTCGCAGGGCTTGACACTCCGACGGACGGCGCAGTTTTCCTTGACGGTGAAAAGATAACCAAGCCGAATTATGACCGAGGACTTGTGTTCCAGGACCCGAACCTTTTCCCTTGGCTGAATATCTACGACAACATTTCGTTCGGACTTAAAGCAAGGCATATTTTCAAAGAAAAACGTGATTCCGTTAAAGAGTTCGTTGACCTTGTCGGATTGAGCGGATTTGAAAAGTCCTATCCGCATCAGCTTTCGGGAGGAATGTGCCAGAGAGCCTCGCTTGCAAGGGCGCTTATCGGACACCCGAAGGCTCTGCTCCTTGACGAACCGCTCGGCGCGCTCGACGCTTTCACCCGAATGAATATGCAGGACGAACTTCTTCGCATAAAAGCAGAGCAGAATATGACAATGGTAATGGTAACTCACGATGTTGACGAAGCCGTTTATCTCTCGAACAAGATAGTTGTTATGTCCCCACGTCCTGCCAAGATAGAGGAGGTTCTCGAAGTTCACCTTTCGAGTCCCCGTGACAGAAACAATCCCGAATTTATCCGTCTGCGAAATGAGATCCTCAAAATTCTCAACTTCGCAGGAAGAGAAAAAGACGTTGAATATACAATTTAAATCGGAGGAATATTATGAAATTCAGAAAAATCGCCGCACTTCTCGTTTCGGCGGCACTCGCATTATCCTTTACAGCCTGCTCGCAGAAAGACAGCGGCAGCGATGACGAATATGTACTCAAGATCGGCGAAGTTCAGGGCGCTCTCTGCCATGCTCCTCTTCAGGTCGCAATGGAAAAAGGCTACTTTGACGAAGAGGGCATAAAGTGGGAAAGAGTTGACTTCGGCGGCTCGGATATTCAGGCAGCTCTCGGCTCGGGAATGATCGACTGCGGCTTCGGACTTGTCGGAAAGTTCATTCAGCCTATCGAAAACGGACTTAACATGGTCATCACCTCGGGTATGCACACGGGCTGCACAAAGATACTTGTCCGTGCGGATTCGGGCATTGAAAGCATCGCCGATCTAAAGGGAAAAACTATCGGCGTAAGCTCGCTCGCAAGCTCCGAGGCTATCACAGCAAAGCGTGCGCTCAATGCCGCAGGCGTTGACATCTCCGCTGATTCGGGCGAAGTTTCATTCGCCGTTTACAGCACCACCGACCAGCCTGTTGCGCTCATCAACGGCGCAGTTGACACTATTTCCACACCTGACCCGGTTGCAACGAACGCAGAAAATGAATACGGTCTGAAAGTTCTTCTCGACACAGCCGTGACCGAACCGTATGCGAGCGAATACTGCTGCGTAAGCTTCGTTTCGTCCGAGCTTGCCGAAAAGCACCCCGACATTGCAGCCGCTTTCACAAGAGCAGTTCTCAAAGGCTCGGCTTTCGTTGCAGCTAACCCCGAAGAAGCTGCAAAAATACAGATCGAGGGCGAATATGTCAGCGGTGATGCTTCCGCAAACGCAGAGATACTCAAAAGCTACAAGTACATTCCAAGCGTTCAGGGCGGTTACGACGCACTCGTAAATGTTGCGAACGACCTCCGCAATATCGGTATCCTCAAACCTGAAACAGATGTTGACGCACTTATCGGTCGCTCATTCAAATTCTTTGAAGGCGTTCCCGACAGCTACAACGCCGAGGGTGAAAACTTTACCGAAGAAGAAGTTCACGCAGCAACGGCAAAGGCAAATAACGCAGAGTACCGGATGAATGACTGCTGCGGCTGATAAAGCTTTTCTGTAAAAACAACAAAACAGTGTAAAATGACCGTAAGGCTTCACAGCTTAACGGTCATTTTTTTCGTAAATGGGAAATTTTTTGCGAAAATTAACAGAAAAATAATCTGTGGTTTATATTACATACTATGTCTTTCATTGACTTTGCCGACAAGATTTGCTATAATTATATTAAAGTATAAATTTTACATTACAAGGAGATAAAATTTTCCTCGGCATACATCTGCAAAGGAGATGAAGCTGAATAATGTTCAACGTGACTGCCGAGTGCGTCGCACTCTATATTTCACTCATTGTCGGAATAGCTGTGTCCATGAACGTCATAAAATGGGATTACGAAAAAAAGATGTTCGTGACCTGTTCCTTCTGTATTGGGGTAAGCTCGTTTTCCAATATTCTGTCCGCTTTCTTTATCAATAACTACGGCATCGTTCCCGTCTGGGTGAATTATGCCGCTACAATGCTTTACTTTACGTTCCTGCTTTTCACGCTGGCGGCTTTTTTTGCATATTTCATATATGTTATCGGGCGTGATGACACCGCATGGAAAAAGCGTTATGCCAACGCCATTGCGATACCGCTTTATGCTCTGCTCGCCGTTATATACACAACGCCGTTCACAAAGCTCCTGTTCAGCTTTGATGAAAGCGGCTACGTGCGAGGCCCTATGAGCAAGATGACGTATATTTTTATGGCTTATATTGCCGTCCTGCTGGCTGTCGCAGCCTTCCGCAACGGCAGAAAAACTACCTTCCGTGTGAAGCTGCTCGTGCTGTTCTTCCCGATACTTTCGGGTGCTGTGATGGCAGTCCAGTTCTTTGAAAGCGATATCCTGCTTACGGGAACATCTGCGCTCGGTCCGCTTCTCCTTATGTTCCTTTTCATCAGCTCGAACCTTGTGGATATCGACAGCGACACGGGCTTTTACGGCAGCAAGAGCTTTGCCGAATCCGCCGAAAAAAGATTTCGCAAGGGAACTCCGTTCTGCGCTATCCTTGTCAGCATCGACAATAAGCAGGAGCTCAAGGACACCTTCGGCAGCATCAAGCTCCGCCGCATCGTGACCCTCGCAGCCGCAGGCATAGAAAATGTTATACCGAAAACGGACTGCTTCCGCTATTCCAGTGCCAAGTTCGCTTTCATTTTTGACAGCACCGACGACGAATATGTGCAGGACGTCATTGATAAGATCGATGAAGCGCTCTCGAAGGAGTATATCTACAACAATAATGCAGTCGATTTCAAGGTGAGCATTTCCACCGTGAACTGCCCCGATCAGGCTGACAATACCGACAGGCTCGCTGAACTTCTTGAATACGGCATACAGGCAGCAGGCAAAAGCAAAAAGACCAACATCTTCCGCTGCGATGAAAACGCCGTGCGCTATATCGGCAGAAAGAAAAAGATCACGGAGATACTCAAAAGAGAACTCAGCTCCGACGACAACAACTTTGAGATCTTCTACCAGCCTATCTATGCCGTTTCCGAGGGCAAATTCCGCACCGCCGAAGCCCTCGTCCGCCTTAACAAGACCGAGATAGGTCCTATCTACCCCGATGAATTTATCCCTATTGCCGAGGAAATGGGTATGATCGTCCGTCTTGGCGATATCGTGCTTGAAAAATCTTGCAAATTCATCTCAGAGCTTATAAAAGATGGCATCGATTTTGATGCGATATCCGTAAACTTCTCCGTTCACCAGATAATGCGCGGTGATATTGTTGAAAAAGTCACGAAAATGGTGCAGAAATACAATATTCCTCCCGAAAAGCTTCGGATCGAGATCACCGAAAGCGTTATCATTGACAACTTCCAGTATGTAAAGAAGATGATGACAAGGCTCGGCGACATCGGCATCAAATTCTATATGGACGACTTCGGAACGGGCTATTCAAACCTCTCAAATATGATAGAGCTGCCGTTTGAATACCTCAAGATCGATAAGTCGCTTGTCCACAGCGCCGAAAAATCGGAAAAGGCTTACTTTATCCTCACCTTTATTTCGCAGGCGTTCATAAAGCAGAATATCAAAATTCTCACAGAGGGCGTTGAGACCGAAAATCAGGAAAAGATCGTCGATACGATCGGTGCTTCCTATATTCAAGGCTTCCGCTTCGCCCGTCCCGTCAACGGCGATACCGCAAAGGAATATTTCCTCGGTATCAGAAACGACGCAATATAAAAATAAGCTGTTCCCGAAAATCTCGGGGACAGCTTTTCGTTAAAAGGAAAAACAATGACTAAAGACCTCACCACGGGCAGCGTTACAAAAACCATGCTGCTTTTCGCCTGCCCGATGATACTCGGAAATCTTTTGCAGCAGCTCTACAATGTCGCCGACTCATTCATCGTCGGAAAATTTATCGGCTCTGATGCGCTCGCTGCAGTCGGCTCGGCTTACTCTCTTATGACATTCATTACCTCCGTGCTTATCGGACTTTGCATGGGCAGCGGTACGATATTTTCCGTCTGCTTCGGCAAGGGCGACAGGGCAAAGCTGAAAAACAGCGCAGCCGCTTCGTTCATTTTTATTGCCGCAGTGACCGTGATAATAAACATTATCGTCTTCGCCGCAGTTGACCCGATCCTGCATATTCTCAACGTCCCCGATGATGTTTATGCGATGATGCGAAGCTATGTCGTAATAGTTTTCGGCGGACTGATATTCGTTTTTCTGTACAATTATTTTGCGTTCCTGCTCCGTGCGATAGGAAATTCAGCAGTTCCGCTGTATTTTCTCGGAGCGGCGGCGGTGATAAATGTTGTTCTCGATGTCGTACTCGTTACAGCCGCCGATATGGGGATAAGCGGCGCAGCTGTCGCAACGGTTATCGCTCAGGCTGTTTCGGGCATTGGTCTTGGCGCATATGTCCTGATAAAAGAACCCGAACTTCTGCCGAAAAAGAGTGAGCTTCACATCACCTCTGCGCTTGTGAAAGAAGTCACCCGTCACTCGTTTGCAGCCTGCATACAGCAGTCGGTGATGAACTTCGGCATACTGATGATACAGGGTCTTGTCAACAGCTTCGGAACGGCTGTAATGGCAGCATTTGCGGCTGCGGTCAAGATAGATTCGTTCGCATATATGCCTGCGCAGGAGTTCGGCAACGCCTTTTCAATTTTTATTTCGCAGAACCACGGCGGCGGAAAGCACGACCGTGTAAAAGAGGGTATGCGCCGTGCAGCGGTTGCTTCGGCGGCGTTCTGCCTGTTCGTTTCGGCGCTTATCTTCGTGCTGGCGAAATATCTTATGCAGATATTCATTGACCCGTCCGAAACGGAGATCATCGGAATCGGCATCGGATATCTTCGCATCGAGGGCAGCTTTTACATCGGAATAGGCGTGCTTTTCCTGCTTTACGGCTTTTACCGAGGTATCGAAAAGCCCGAAATGTCGCTTGTTCTTACAATTATCTCACTCGGTACAAGAGTACTGCTTGCGTATGTCCTCTCGCCCGTCCCAGCGATAGGTGTTCTCGGTATATGGTCGGCGATACCGATAGGCTGGTTCCTCGCCGATGCTGTCGGAATACTGTATATGAAAAGAGCACTCGGAAAGGTGCAAAACAAAAACGGCTGATGTGAAATGTCAGCCGTTTTTATTCAAGAGCTTTAAAGCCGTGTTCGTGCAGCATAATGTTTGTGTCGCTCGCAGTATAGTGCTTCTTGACAGCGAAAATTATCATCGCATCACGCTCGTCCCGGACATAAAGCGAACGCATACATGCAATTTTGAGCAGCTTCTGCACATCGCCGTATTCAAGTCTCATCGCCAGCGCAATAGCGAGCAGCTTGTCACGGCTCGGCTTGTCTTTGCTTCCCTCGAAGATCTGATAAACATATCCTTTGTTAAGCCCCGAAGCTGTAACAATATCGGCGACCGACATATTTTTCGCTCCAAGGAGCCTGTTAAGATGATCCGAAAGCTTTACGCTGACAAAATATTCCGAATTTTTCTTCAGATAATCGTTTATATCCGATATTTCCGAAAGTTCGTTTTCAAGCTTGTCCGTGCTGACTTCGTTCATTATTTCCTCTCCCGTTCAAAAAGTTATCTTTCAGCTTACAATTGATATGTTAACATATAAAAAACACGATTTCAAGGGTTTAAAAAATTTTTATGCCAAAATTGGAAAAATAAGCTGTCAGCAGACCTTTTCAAAACAGTTATAGTGTATAATACAATAGAGTATAAAAATCCGCCGATGTTACCGCAAATATCGGCGGATTTTTTATACGAAAAAAATAAGCTGGCAGCATACCCCCTGAGAGATTTTTTGGTGTATAATGAAAAAAATGAATTAGGGGGAACTCTTATGAAAAAAATTTTATCGGCAATAATGGTTATTTTTTCGGTAATGGTACTGTCGTCCTGCGCAAAAAGCTACGACGAACAACAGGCTATCGCCAAGTCATGTGCAAAACAGGTCTATACTGCAGTCAGTTCTGCACTTAAAGATGACCCAAATATACAGATAACCAGAGATTATGTTTACAATATGGCGGAAGGAGTTGTAAATGTATCATTTGACGGAACAAATGTAACAGACCTCGGTGAATGGCTCGGTAATAATTACAAGGGTTATTATTATGTTAAGTTAGACCCGGAAAACCGCACGGTCAGATATGCTTTATGGTCAGACCACAGCATCGACCTTGACTATTACGAATATGTTGAATATACCGATAAGGCATATTTTGACGGAACGGAACACGCCATAGGTTACTATGGCTATTGATGGAGGAACAGAAAATGGCAGTTGTACTTTTTATCGTTTATATGTTTATCGGCATCAAGGGCGTGAAGTATTTCAAGACCGAGATACTCGGCATCGTAGCCGAATATGATACGATCGTGGGTCATTTGATAAAACCTGTCGTTTTTGGCGTGCTGCTCGGCTGGATAGCCGCACCGATATCTTTCCTGCATTGGCTTTTTGTCGGCAGAAACAGATGATATAAAGCAAAACGGGACTGCTGCACTGTGCAAAGTCCCGTTTTTTGTTTATAGATTTTCGCTGAAAAAGTCAGCCATTGCTTTTGCGGCTTCTTCCTCGTCTGCTCCGTTGATCCTGACCGTTACGGTATCTCCGTTCTTTATGCCGAGACCCATAAGCATCATAAGCTTGGTCGCACTGACGGACTTTTCGCCTTTCTCCACCGTTATCTCGCTCGAAAATTCCTTGGCGGCTTTGGCGAGCTGTCCTGCGGGACGTGCGTGAAGTCCTATCTCATCTTTTATCGTATAGCTGAATACTTTCATTGTTATCCTCCCGATATGCTTTTTTCGTAGGATAACCGTTTTCTTTAAAAAATATACGAACAATGGCTGCTACGGCACACACCGCAGCAGCCATTTTTATATATCGATGAAAAATTACTTTATCATTGCAAGTGTATCTCTTGCGATGAGGAGTTCCTCGTTTGTGGGAACGATCCAGACCTCGACCTTGGAATCGGGTGTGGAGATCTTGATAAGCTCGCCCCTTGTGGACTTGTTCTTTTCGGTGTCGATCTTGATGCCGAAGAATTCCATATCCTTGCAAACGCCCTCACGAACTTCCCAAGCGTTTTCACCGATGCCGCCTGTGAAGAGAACAGCGTCAAGTCCGTTCATAACTGCTGCGTAAGAGCCGATGTACTTCTTGATCTGGTACTGGAGCATCTCGGAAGCGAGGATAGCTCTCTTGTCGCCCTTTTCTGCGGCTGCAGTGATGTCACGGTTGTCGCTGGAGATGCCCGAAACGCCGAGGAAGCCCGACTTCTTGTTCATATATTCGCTCATTTCAGCAGCGGAGAAACCGTGCTTTTCCTGAATGTATGTAACAGCGGAGGGGTCAACTGCGCCCGTTCTTGTTCCCATAAGAACACCGTCAAGAGGAGTGAAGCCCATAGACGTATCAACGGACTTTCCGCCGTTTACAGCTGTGATGGAAGAACCGTTTCCAAGGTGGCAGGAAACGATCTTAAGGTCCTTTATATCCTTGCCCATAGCGTCTGCGAGAGCGTGGGAAACAAAGCGGTGAGATGTGCCGTGGAAACCGTATTTTCTGACATGGTAGTTCTCATAATCCTCATAAGGAAGACCGAACATGAATGCCTTTTCGGGCATTGTCTGGTGGAAAGCTGTATCGAAAACAACGACCATAGGAACGCCCTCGGGGAGGACTTTCTTGCAGGCACGGAGTGCGAGTGCGTGAGCGTGGTTATGTACGGGAGCAAGCTCCTTCATCTCATCGATCTTGTCGATAACCTCATCGGTAACGAGAGTTGTCTTATCGAAAACTTCTGCGCCCTGAACTATTCTGTGACCTACTGCGGAAATTTCGCTCATCGACTTGATAACGGAAGCTTCGCCTGTTGTAAGAACTTCAACAAGCTTTGCGAAAGCCTCGGTATGAGTCGGGAAAGAGCATTCCGTCTCGACCTTTCTGCCGTCGAAGGTCTTGTGGGAGATGTGTCCGTCGATGCCGATACGGTCGCAGTTGCCCTTTGCGATGACGCTTTCATCGTCCATATTGAGCAGCTGATATTTAAGTGAAGAGCTGCCTGCGTTTACTACGAGAATTAACATAAATTCCATTCCTTTCATATAGTCAAGCTGAGGAAAAGATAGGTTTTCTTCATAATTTAAAAAAAAGACTTGACAAAACTACATTAATCTTATATTATTACTTTATACGGCAAAAATCAAGGGAATTACAATATCTTTAGATTTTTGTAATTATTTATCCATAATTGCACTTTGCGATGCGGATATATTTGGAGGACAAGCTTAATGAAAACATACGGCATTATATGCGAATACAACCCGTTCCACAACGGTCATATCTATCAGATAGAGGAAACGAGAAAGCACGGTGCAGACCACATCGTCTGCATTATGAGCGGCAACTACGTCCAGAGGGGCGATGTTGCAATGATCGATAAATTCAAGAGAGCGCAGATCGCTGTTGAACACGGCGCAGACCTCGTTATCGAAATGCCCGTTGTATATTCCCTCGCAAGCGCAGAATATTTTGCCCGTGCAGGTATAATGATGCTCGCAGCTCTCGGCTGTGTTGACGGTATTTCCTTCGGAAGCGAGTGCGGCGATATCGAGCTTCTCAAAAACGCTGCAATGGCTACTTTCTCAGCAGGAACTCCCGAAAAGCTCAAGCCCTATCTTGAAAATGGAATGAACTATCCCGAGGCTCTCCAGACGAGCATTGCGAACGACCACGGCCCTATCCTCGGCGGAGTTTTCGACTCCCCGAACAATACGCTTGCTGTTGAGTATCTCCGTGCAATGAAGGTTCTCGGCGTTGACTTCGACGCATTTACGGTAAAGCGCACAGGCGCAGCTCACGACAGCGAGGAGACCGCTGACGGCTTTGCAAGCGGCTCAAAGCTCCGTGAAATGATCGAAAACGGCGAGGATATCAGCGCATTCGTCCCCGAGGATATGGCAAAGGCTGTTGCGGAGTACGATGAAGCGGACCACCTTGCATATTTCGATAACCTTGAAAGAGAACTTCTCTACGTTCTCAGAACCGCTTCGCCCAACTTTATCAAGGAAGTTCCCGATATCGCACAGGGCGTTGAAAACCGCATCGCTCAGATGGGCAAGGCTGCAAACTCGGTTGAGGATTTCCTCAAAATGGTCGATACAAAGCGCTATACACAGGCAAAATTCCGCCGTGCGCTTCTCAATATGTACCTCGGAATAAAGAAAAACGATCTTCTCGTTCCTCCGACATACGGAAGGATTCTTGCTTTCAACGAAAAGGGCGCAGAGATCATCAAAGCAGCTTCGGAAAACGCAGAAGCAGCAAACGAGCGCATCAAGGCAGCACAGGAGAACCCCGAGCTTGCAAATCCTATGGATAAGTTCCTTATTCCTTTTTCCAGTTCGCTCAAGGATATCCTCGATAAGTTCAAAGTTCCCCAGCTCGTTCGTCAGGCTGAGCTCACCTGCCGCAGCTCCGACCTCTATATGCTCGCTTCAAGGAATGTCCGCCCCTGCGCTTCCGACTTTACGGCTAAGATCGGCGTGCAGAAATAAAGCTGTAACTTTTGGAGCTTTTTTCGTCAATTTGGCAACAAACTTTGAACAAAATATGCCAAAGTGTAATTAAATTGTAATATTTTTTGTCAAAAAAGCTATTGCAATTAAGGAACTTATATGCTATAATAAACTCGTGAACAGTTATAGACAATGTGTGCTGTAACTTTGATTAAGGTAAATTTTAAAATTGAAAAGGAGATATTAATATGAGCAAAACAAATCTTAGCAGATGCGCTGCAGTAGGTATTGCAGGTCTTACAGCAGTATCTTCTATGGCAATTGTTGCTTCCGCAGCAACATCACAGGTAAGCTCTATTTATGAACTTACTTACAACAAGATCGAAAACATCGGCATGCTTAATACAGCAGGTTATGCTACGGGTACAAACGACTATTGTGTTGGTGAAAAGGCAAAGATGGGCGAAGGTTTTGAAGTTGATCTCAGCAAGCTCGCTGCCGTTACCACGACATATAAGGAAAAGTCATACGATGCTGACAGCAAGCAGACAACCACAGAAACTGTGAACATTGAGGCTTCCGATATCTGGGGCAGTGCTTTGGGCACCTCTTGGACATATCAGGAATTCGGCGGTGACTGGCAGCTTGCACCTGCATATCTCCACGAACTTTACGGCGCAAGAGGTTCAATAGACAATACGGTATATGCTTTTAAGACAGAGAGCGAAAGAGATGCTGCTAAGGCTGCTATATCTACAAAGATCAAGACAGAGTACAATACCCTTTCCGCAAAGGCATACAAGCAGTTTGTATCCGATATTGACGATGCAAAGAAGGTAGCTCTTGATGCTATCGACCTCAAGTATGAGGGCATGGTAAATGATGCTAAGGCTCTTGAGGGAACAGAAAAGTCTGTTGCAACAAGCAATGCTTCTGCATGGCGTACAGCTGCAAAGAGTGCAGTAAACACATCCGCTGCAAAGATCAAGAGTGAATTTAGAAGCACATTCACAGCCTCCAACTTTAGAATTGATACTGATGGATTTGGTGAGGAGTCATACGCTGTAGTATTCGGCACATCTTTTGCAGGTGTTACCGTAACAGCATCATATAATGGAAATGAGCTTGCAGGTGCTAAGTACTATGCGGTTCCTACCACATATGTCAGCGCAAACTCTTATGCATTCAAGGGCGAGATTCAGCTTGTCGGCACTTATGTCGCTGAAAATGCTAACGGTCTTTGCATCAACGGTAATAACTGGCTCAACTACGAGATCATCAACTACAACACAAACAGCGGCGGTAACACAACTCCTGACGGAAACAAATCCAACAAGGACACCACCAAGAATGATACAACAACTACCGATACAACAACATGGTATCCTTCCTCTTCTTCTTACAGAAATCCGAGCGAAGTTTCCTACCTCGGTAAGAACGGCAGCTGGTACACATCTTCCTCTGCTGCATCTCTCTACGGCGGCGGATACACAGGCACATCCAAGAATTCCAATTATTCTTCGGTAAACTCTTCCGCAAACGGCTCTGCTATCTACTTCGATTCCACAACAGGTACATACTCCACCTCTTCTTCATCATATTCTTATGTTGTTAAGGAAGCAACATCCAGCACAAGCGATGATCCTTATTACAGCTACTTCTTCAACAACGGAAACAAGAACAATAACAATAACAACACAACTTCTTCCGTTCCTGCAGGTTCACCTGCTATCAGCGGTGCTTCCAAGTATGCAGGCTGGACAAATATCTCTGCTTACATTACAAGCAGAGCTAAGTCCGGTGCAACATACACCATCAACATGAACGATGGTACAGTAGTTCCTTCCGCTATCCTCGCTGCTGCTAAGGCTAAGAACGTTACTCTCGTATTCGCTAACGATAACGGTTCTAAGGTTACAGTTAAGCCGGGCAAGGTAAGCACAGCTTCTGACCTTGATGTTTCCGTAACATACAATGTTAAGGATGTTAAGTCATCTCTCGTTAAGAAGGCTAAGAAGGTTAACAAGGGTACTGTAAGCACAGCTCAGGTCAGAATCGGTGAAGACGGTGCTATCGACGGCACAGAGACTGTTACAGTTAAGTTCTCCACAAAGAGATCCGGCTGCACAGTTAAGGCTTACCGTCTTACAGCTTCCGGCTCCCTCAAGAAGGAAGCTACCGGTACAGTTGCTTCAACAGGCCGTGTAAACCTCAACCTCACAAAGGGCGGTTCTTATCTCCTCGTTGTAATTGATGACTAATTGAAGTCCGGCAACTGAAAAATAAAAAATCATGCTCCGCAGGGAAACTTGCGGAGCATTTTTGTATATGTCTGTCAAAAACAAAACCGCTGCCAAAATAATTAACAGCGGTTTTTTAATTGCGAAATATCAAAGCCTTGACTTGAAATCCTCGTAAGAGAAGGATTTGATTATCTGATCCTCACCGTTTTCACGGCGGTAGATTATAGTCGGGAGGGGAATCCCGTTGAAAGTGTTGTTCTTGACCATCGAGTAGATCGCCATATCTTCGAAAACAAGCCTGTCGCCGACTTTGAGCGGAGAGTCAAAGCTGTAATCGCCGATTATATCTCCTGCAAGGCATGTAGGTCCGCCAAGACGGTAGGTATAAGACTTTTCACCTGCTTTTCCCGAGCCTTGAATATTCGGACGGTAGGGCATTTCAAGCACATCGGGCATATGACATTCTGCGGAAGTGTCAAGAATTGCAATGTTCATACCATTTTGAAAAACATCGAGAACTTCCGTAACGAGAAAACCTGCGTTGAGGGCAATAGCTTCACCCGGTTCAAGGTAAATTTCAAGCGGAAAGCGTGACTTTATATCTGAAATAAGGTCACAAAGCGCATCACGGTCATAGTTATCACGGGTGATGTGATGTCCACCGCCGAAGTTGAGCCATGTGAGCTGCGGAAAATACTTGCCGAACTTCTCCTCAAAAACCTTATATGTACGGACGAGGACGTCGGAGTTCTGCTCACACATCGTATGGAAATGCAGACCGTCGATACCCTCGGGGAGCTTTTCGGGCAGTGCGGAAACGACCGAGCCAAGCCGTGAATTCGGTGCGCATGGGTCATATATCTCGGTCTCCTGCTCGGAATATTCGGGGTTCACTCGGATAGCGCAGTGAATTTTCCTGCCGCTTTCCTTAACGATAGGATAGAACTTTTCAAACTGCGCAACGTTGTTGAAAACGATATGGTCGCAAATTTTTACTATCTCACGGAAGTCGCTTTCACGGTAGGCGGGGTTGAAAACGTGGACTTCGCCGCCCATTTCCTCATAGCCGAGCCGTGCTTCGTAAAGTCCGCTCGCAGTCGTTCCGCAGAGGTACTGACGGATAAGCGGATAGGTGCAGTACATCGAAAATGCCTTCTGCGCAAGGATTATTTTGCAGCCGCAGCGGTCGGAAACGCCTTTGAGAATTTCAAGATTGCGGCGGAGCAGGGCTTCGTCGGTGATGTAGCAGGGGGTGGGAACGCTGTTCGTCATTCTTGGCTTTCTCCTTTGCTCTCGGCTTCAAGCTTATTTTGGGCTTCCTCAATATTGTCAACAATTTCGATATTTTTCAGCTGCGATTCAAGATTCGCCTTGAAATCGGCACGGAATTCGTTTCGCAGAGCGGTCTGCTCGGCTTTTTCGGCTTCGGTCAGACCCTCGGGAGTCCTCGACTTGCGTGCAAGCTCATTTATACGGTCGATTTTTTCCTGTGTCATATGGTATTCCTTCTTTCTGAGTATATTCTGCTGTTATTATAGCATAAAAAAGCGGTGATTTCAACTTTTTTTGGAAAAGTCAGTTCGGCGCATCTCTTTTGAAGCTTTTTGCTAAAAAATACTGGACAAAATATATAGTATATGGTATAATATAAACAGATTATGAAATGGGGTGTACGTAATGTCACATTGGATAGAAAAAAGCAATGTTTACCATATTTATCCGCTCGGATTCTGCGGCTGCGAAAAAACACGTGCCGAATCCGCCGAAACTCCTGTACCGAGAATTCGCAAGGTCATCGACTGGATCCCTCATCTTAAAGAGATGAACTTCAATGTCGTTTACTTCGGACCTGTATTTGAATCGGTAAAGCACGGTTATGATACTATCGACTACAAAGTAATCGACCGTCGACTCGGAACAAACCGGGATTTCAAAGATGTTTGCGATGCTTTGCATAAAAACGGCATAAAAGTTGTACTTGACGGCGTTTTCAACCACGTTGGAAGAGACAACGTTCAGTTTATGGACGTTCGACGGAACAAGGGCGGCTCACGCTACAAGGATTGGTTCTGCGGTCTTAACTTCGGCGGAAATTCCGCTTACAACGACGGCTTCTGGTACGAGGGCTGGAACAACTGCTACGACCTTGTAAAGCTCAATCTTCACAACAGCGAGGTAGTGGACTATCTTCTTTCAGCTGTGAAATACTGGATAGAGGAGTGGGACATTGACGGTATCCGCTTTGACGCTGCCGACTGTCTTACCGATGATTTTATTAAGCGTGTACATAATTTCACGAGAAGCATGAAGCCCGATTTCTGGCTTATGGGCGAAATTATCCACGGCAATTACGCTCACTGGGCAAACCCCGAGATGTTCGACTGCGTAACAAATTATCAGTGCTACAAGGGCATCTATTCTTCGCACAACGACAGAAACTACTTTGAAATTGCCCATTCTATCGAGTATCAGCTCGGTCAGTATGGTCAGATATATATGTATAATTTCCTTGACAACCACGATGTTCCACGTCTTGCATCAGTGCTTCGCAACCCCGACCATATCGAGTGCTGTTACACTATGATGTATATGATGTACGGCGTTCCGTCTGTTTATTACGGAAGTGAATTTGGCATCAAGGGCGTAAAGGGACAGGGTGAGGACGCCGATCTTCCGCTCCGTCCGTGCATAGAGCTTGATATGCCCGAACAGAATGAGAAGCTTTTGAAGCATATTTCTGCGCTCGGCGCTATCCGTATGAGCATTCCGACCGTTCAGACGGGTTCTTATGCAAAAATGGAACTTAAAAATCAGACGTTCCTTTTCAAGCGTGAAAAAGACGGCGATATAGTTTACATCGCACTCAATATCAGCGATGGCGACTATACTTTCCGATTCAATACAAAGTATTCAAAGCTCGCAGACAGACTTTCGGGCAGACAGTTCACCGTAAATAACGGCAATGCCGAAGTTACCGTTCCGAGAAACTGCTCGATGATACTCGTTGACAGTGAGCTTACTCCCGTAAAGGAAGAAGCACCTGCCGAAGCTCCCAAGGAAGAGCCGAAGCCGACAGAAGCTGCTCCGGAGAAGCCTGCCGAGCCTGCTCCGACAGCCGAGGAAGTCAAGACAGCCTGCGTAACTCCTGCTGCCGACAAGGGCAACGGCGTTAAGTCGCTCGGTGTTCCCGACGGAAGAACACCTGTTATCGGCGGACACTACAAGCATTTCAAGGGCGGCAACTACGTTCTTCTCAATGTTGCAAAGGATCACGAGGTATGCACTCCGATAGCAGTTTATATGTCGCTTGACGGTAAGCCTGATGTATGGGCAAGACCGCTCGATATGTTCCTTGAAGATGTTGACGATCACGGCGTTCGCAAACCAAGATTTGAATTTATCGCTGACTGATATGTAATACGGGGAATTTTCCCCGTATCAGCTGTTTTTTAATACATTAGTTACAGCACTTCTTGACGAAGGATTCGCAGTCCACGCATTCGGGAACTTTGGGGTCGGGTTCGTGTGTTCCGACCTTGATGGATTCGAGTGTGCAGTAATTTTCATTGCACATATTGAATTTGCAGGAAGATACGTCGCAGTGGATACTTGGATTCTTAGGCATGATAAAAGATCTCCTTTTGTTTGATTTGCCTTTTCGGCACGATATTATTATTTGTTGCAATTGCTTAAAAATTCGTTGGAAATTACTTGGAGAAATAAATGGATATCTATATTCCTGAAAATGTAAAAAAAATATTGGATACGCTCGAAAAAGGCGGATATGAAGCTTATATCGTCGGCGGCTGTGTCCGAGATTCCATTCTCGGAAAAGATCCGCGCGACTATGATGTTACGACTTCCGCACAGCCTGAGGAGGTAAAAGCCTGCCTTTCCGAGTTCAATGTTATCGAGACCGGACTTAAACACGGCACAGTGACGGTAGTTTCGGGCGATGATTATGTTGAGGTAACAACTTTCCGTGTTGACGGTGAATATCTCGACCACCGCAGACCGCAGTCCGTTGAGTATGCAAAGAGCCTTGCCGTTGATCTTTCAAGGCGTGATTTTACGATAAACGCAATGGCATACAATGCCAAAATAGGCATTGTCGATAACTACGGCGGTCAGAAAGATCTGTTCAGGCAGGTGATCCGAAGTGTCGGAAACCCGTGCATACGCTTTGACGAAGATGCGCTGAGAATTATCCGTGCGCTGCGTTTTGCTTCCGAGCTTGGCTTTGAGATAGACCTGCCGACGGCGAATGCGATACACGAAATGAAAAATATGCTGCTGAATATTTCGGCTGAACGTCTGGCAAAGGAGTTCGAGCTTCTCATTATGGGAAGCGCACCTGCGAATATCCTTGTTTCGTTCGCAGATGTGTTCGGTACGCTTTTCCCCGAGATACTGCCATGCGTAGGCTTCGACCAGCACAGCAGATACCATATCTATGACGTCTGGAAGCATACGGCTGTCGCAGTTGAGAATTCAATTCCCGACCGTGAAGTGCGTCTTGCACTGTTCTTCCACGATATCGCCAAGCCGAAGTGCTGCGTTTTCGATGAGGAAGGCAGCGGACATTTCCCGGGACATGAAGTCGAAAGTGCGGAAATGGCTGAAAAGATAATGCGCAGAATGAACTTCTCGTCCGATACGATAAAATGCGTGATCCAGCTGATAAGATTCCACTATGTTACGCCGATCGACGATGATAAGGTCGTTAAAAAGCTTCTTGCAACGATAGGACCGCAGTATTTCTTCAAGCTTATCGAGCTGATGAAGTCGGACAGCCGTGCAAAGCAGAGCATATGCTTTGAACGTGTTCAGATACTTGAAGCTATGCAGGTGAAAGCCGAGCACATTCTTGAAAACAAGGAGTGCATAAGCATTTCCCAGCTTGACATAAAGGGAACGGACATTGCCGCTCTAGGTGCGCAGGGAAGCAGGATAGGCGAAGTCCTTGACGAGCTGCTTTCGATGCATATTGACGGAAAAGTCCGCAATGAGAAAAACGAGCTTTTGGCGGCGGCTGAAAGAATTATATGAGAACAGAAAAGGCACTTTTGATTTTTTCGAAAGTGCCTTTATAAATTTTATCGGAGGTTGGAAAATGGCTAACTCATATAAGGTGATAGATGAAAAAACATGGGACAGGGCGATGCATTGTAATGTTTTCCGAAACAGTATTGAGCCGTCATTCTGTGTAACATTTGAAGCAGACATTACAAAATTTAAACGCAAAGTAAAGGAGCAGGGTCTGTCATTTACGCTTGCAATGGTGTATGCAGTTTGCCGGTGTGCAAATGAAATCGAAGCGTTTCGTTATCGTTTTGTTGATGGAAAGGTCGTTCTTTTTGACAGGATCGATACTGCTTTTACATATTTAAACAAGGAAACAGAGCTGTTTAAGGTCGTCAACGTCCCTATGAAAGATGATATGACTGAATACTGCTTGTTGGCGGCAGAAATGGCGGCTGGACAAACGGAGTATTTTACAGGACCGTTGGGAAATGATGTTTTTCAATGCTCTCCAATGCCGTGGGTAACATATACACATATTTCGCACACAAATTCGGGAAAGAAAGATAACGCAACTCCGCTTTTGGACTGGGGAAAATACTATGAAAAAGACGGAAAAATTCTTATCCCGATCTCGGTGCAGGCTCATCATTCGTTTGTTGACGGCTTGCATATCGGCAGATTTGCAGAGAAGCTGCAAGCCTTTTTTGACGAATAATTTTTCCTTTATTTTATTCGTGGTTGATATTATTAATGTATAGCCTTTCAAACTTTGGTTTATAATATTCATAAAAATCTGAAAGGAAATTTTACTATGGATATTATAACAAAGCCTGTTATTGGCAGTGAGATGATCGGTTCGGGAGGCGATCTGAGCGGTGCAAGTACGGGAGCGCCCTGCCGAAGCGAACGCACGGCGAAATACAACCGTCTGCTCATGATTGAGGACGAGCTTAAGGGGGACAAAGCTTTATGATAATGGAATATGTTTGGGCGTTCGTCATCGGCGGACTTTTCTGTGCGGTGGGCGAGGTGCTTATCGACTATACAAAGCTCACGCCTGCGAGAATTCTGACGGCTTATGTCGTCGCAGGGGTTATTCTCGGTGCACTCGGCTGGTATCAGCCGCTCGTTGACTTCGCAGGCGCAGGCGCAAGCGTTCCGCTGACGGGCTTTGGAAACGTACTCGTTCAGGGCGTACAAAAAGCGGTCGATGAAAAAGGCTTCCTCGGCATTTTTACGGGGGGACTTACGGGCGCAGCAGGTGGGATAACCGCAGCTATGGTATTTGCACTGATAATGGCTTGCATTTTTAAGTCAAAGGAAAAGTAAATCCTTCGCTCTGTCGGAAAAATAACTTCGGCAGAGCGGTTATACTTATTTTTAAACTGAAAGTGTACAAAAAATCAAGCAAAATCTCGAATATATGGATTTTGCGCCGATTTTTTGTCTACACTTTGATTAAAAATTAGTATTACATACACTTATTTATGCGGAAATTGCATCGAAAACCTGCTTTTTGCCGTCTTTCATTTACAGAACGTCCGCAATATGCTGAAAATATATGAAATGTGCCGAATATTGAAAATATGCTTGCAATTTCATTTTAAAAAAGGTATAATAGAAGTAATGTATGTTTTTTTGAAGAAAGGATTGTTTGATTATGCCGATTAAGTACATATTCGTTACGGGCGGCGTTGTTTCGGGACTCGGAAAGGGAATTACCGCTGCATCACTTGGCCGTCTGCTTAAAGAAAGAGGCTACCGTGTTACAATTCAGAAGTTTGACCCTTATATAAATCTCGACCCTGGCACAATGTCACCATATCAGCACGGTGAAGTTTTCGTTACCGATGACGGCGCTGAGACCGACCTCGACCTTGGACACTATGAGCGTTTCATCGATGAGAACCTATCGGTGAACTCCAACGTTACAACAGGTAAGATATACTGGACTGTTCTCAACAAGGAGCGCAGAGGCGACTATCTCGGCGGAACTGTTCAGGTCATTCCGCACATCACAAATGAGATCAAGGAAAGAGTTTACCGTGTCGGCAAGGAAAAAGATACCGACATCGTTATCACCGAGATCGGCGGTACTGTCGGCGACATCGAATCCACACCGTTCCTCGAAGCTATCCGTCAGGTAGTTACCGAAGTCGGCAGAGAAAACGCAGTTTATATCCACGTTACTCTCGTTCCTTATATTGCAGGCTCGGAGGAACTCAAGTCCAAGCCTACACAGCACTCCACAAAGGAACTGCTTTCAATCGGAATCCAGCCGAACATTATCGTCTGCCGTTCCGAAAAGGAAATTCCCGAGGATATGCGCAAGAAGATAGCACTTTTCTGTAACGTTCGTCCCGAGGACGTTATCCAGAACCTCACCGCTCCGTCACTTTATGAAGTTCCGCTCTGGCTCGAAAAAGAGGGACTCGCAGACAGCGTTTGCCACCACCTCGGACTTCCCGTGCAGAAGCCCGACCTTACCGAGTGGACAGAAATGGTCAACCGTGCAAAGAGCGCACACAAGACAGTTACTATCGGACTTGTCGGAAAGTATGTCGTTCTCCACGATGCGTACCTCTCTGTTGCGGAAGCACTTCGTCACGGCGGTATCGTGAACGATGCGCAGATCGATATTGAGTGGATAAATTCCGAAGAAGTTACAAGAGAAAATGCAGCTGAAATGCTCTCAAAATGCGACGGCATCATCGTTCCCGGCGGTTTCGGCGACCGTGGTATCGAGGGTATGATCGAATCTATCCGCTATGCCCGTGAAAATAAAGTTCCGCTGTTCGGTATCTGCCTCGGTATGCAGATGGCTGTTATCGAATATGCAAGAAATGTCCTCGGGCTTTCGGGCGCAAACTCCACAGAGTTCGGCGAAACACCTTACCCCGTTATCGATATCATGGAAGACCAGAAGGACGTTACCAATAAGGGTGGCACAATGCGTCTCGGACTTTACCCATGCAAGCTCACAGAGGGAACAACTTCCGCAAGAGTTTACGGCGAGCCGCTTATCTATGAGCGCCACCGTCACAGATGGGAGTTCAACAACGCATTCCGTTCAAAGCTCTCCGATGCAGGACTTGTTATCGCAGGTCAGTCTCCCGATGAACGCCTTGTCGAGATCGTAGAGGTCAAGGATCACCCGTGGTTTGTCGGCGTACAGTTCCACCCCGAGTTCAAGTCCCGTCCGAACAAGCCGCAGAAGCTTTTCGCTGACTTCATCCGTGCTTCAAAAGAGTATATGGAAAAGGAATAATGGTCTGACGAGGGACCTTATACTAATTTTTAAACTGAAAGTGTACAAAAAATCAAGCAAAAGCTTGTAGCTGTTGAAAACAGGTTTATATGGCTTTTGCGCCGATTTTTTGTCTACACTTTGATTAAAAATTAGTATTAAGCACTGCACACGATCGGCTGTGCAGTGCTTTTTTTGATAGAATTTTTGCAAAACCCTTGACAATCCGAACATAATGTGCTATAATATTTTCTCGTAAGTGATTGAAAAATAGCACTACTGTCCGTGTTATGTGATGGGCTGCTATGCTGATCATATAATATTTAGAGAGATGAGGTGTTACGAATGAGAGAGGGTATCCATCCTAATTACGAGGAGACCACTATTACCTGTGCTTGCGGCAACGTTATCAAGACCAAGTCCACTAAGAAGGATATCAAGGTCGAAATCTGCTCCAAGTGCCATCCTTTCTACACAGGTAAGCAGAAGCTTGTTGACACAGGCGGACGTATTGACAAATTTAAGAAGCGTTTCGGTATGGATAAGTAATTCTGAAACAATCACAGCCTGCGTTATTTATTCGCAGGCTGTTTTTTTATATTTACAAAAGGAGGGGCGTGCTTTGGAGGACTATTCAACTATACGTGCGTTTGCGCAGGACAGCTTTATCGAGAAAAAATCGGAGTTCATCGGCTATATCTCGCCTACAAAGACGAACGATGAAGCTGTTGAATTTATCAATAAAATTCGTGCCGAACACCGCAAAGCGACGCACAATGTTTATGCCTACATTCTGCGTGAGGGCAACACTTCACGCTATTCCGATGACGGCGAGCCGCAGGGGACGGCAGGAGTTCCCGTGCTTGATGTTCTTCAAAAGGAGGGGCTGACCGATGTTTGCTGCGTTGTGACAAGATATTTCGGGGGAATTCTGCTCGGTGGGGGCGGTCTTGTCCGTGCGTACTCGCACTCGGCGAAGATAGCCGTTGATGCGGCGGAACGGCTCATAATGTGCAGTTCTTATCCCGTGAAGATAAAAATGGATTACGATCTTTACAGCAAGATAACCTATCTTCTGCCCGATTTTGAGGTGAAGATACTTGACACGGACTTCGGTGCGGACGTTACGGTCTCGCTGCTGGTGAAGAAAGCCTTCGCCGAGCCTTTGCGTGAAAAGCTTATCGATGCATCGAACGGACGTATCTCCGTTGAGCAGGGTGATGAGGTATTCGAGAACTTCGCCTGATAAGGAAATTCATTCCGGGCAGTTTACGCCATGTTCTGTATTGCTTTATTTGATTATTTTACAAATTTGATTGAAAATTCACATGACAATTCGTTCAAAATGCTGAAAATTAATTTAGAAAAAGGGTTTTTGAGGGCGTAAATTGTATATTATATTGTTATTAAAAGCAAAAGCTATGATAATATGTCAAGGGAGGAAAAATGTTATGACGATCCGTGAGCAGAGCGAGGTTATGGAGCTTGGTACGCTTTGCGAGTATGCCTGCCTTTCGCGAAATTCGGGAAAAAGGGCAAGACCCGAGCCGAAATGCCCGATACGAACTGAATTTCAGCGTGACAGAGACAGAATTCTGCACTGCAATTCCTTCCGCAGACTTAAACATAAAACGCAGGTATTCCTTGATCCTGTGGGCGATCACTACCGAACACGCCTTACGCATACTCTTGAAGTTTCGCAGATAGCGAGGACGATCTCGACTGCGCTTCGCCTTAACAGCGACCTCACCGAAGCTGTTGCACTCGGTCACGACCTTGGTCATACGCCGTTCGGTCACGCTGGCGAGCGTATTCTGAATGAGATATGCCCGAATGGATTTACTCATTATGAGCAGTCTGTCCGTGTTGTTGACTACATAGAAAAAGAGGGCAGGGGACTTAATCTTACCTATGAAGTAAAGAACGGCATCGTCTGCCACACGAACAAGATCGCAAAGACGAGAGAGGGCTACATTGTCCGCCTTGCCGACAAGATCGCATACATCAATCACGATATCGACGATTCTATCCGTGCAGGCATTATCACCGAAAACGATCTGCCGAAAGATGCAACGGCGGTTCTCGGTCACTCCAAGAGCGAGCGCATCACAACGCTCATCTCCTCGATAATCAATAACGGTGCGGAGAATATCATGATGTCGGAGGAAATTCACAAGGCACTCGATATTCTCAGCAACTTTATGTTCGACAATGTTTACCGCAACTCGATAGCAAAATCTGAGGAGTCAAAGGCGATGATGCTTATTGAGAAGCTTTACGGCTATTTCCTCAAAAATCCCGACAAGCTCCCCGATGAATACAAGCGTATCCGTGAGATGAAAGGCTCGGACAGAGCGGTCACGGACTATATCGCAGGAATGACGGACAGCTACGCTATCGCAGTTTATGAGGATCTTTACATTCCAAAGGGCTGGCGTGATGCAAGACTGTAATTGCGGAAAAGCGTTTTGACAGTTTGCTTCACGGCACTTATCTGAACGAAGATAAATTGTAAAAATATAAAAATTATATTTGCAGCTGAAACCTATTTCGATGAAAGTGTGCTGCGCAAATTGCCCGCAGGAGCTTCCTGCAAATCCCGATTTAACGGAGCATATTCGCGGAGAGATTATATGGCATTACCCGAGAGTTTTATTTTAGACCTAAAACAGAATAATCCGATAGATAACGTTATGAGCAGCTATGTTCAGCTTAAAAGGAGCGGACACGGTGCAGTGTGCCTTTGCCCGTTCCATTCGGAAAAGTCGCCGTCGTGCAGCGTCAACACGACGGGGCAGTATTTCCACTGCTTCGGCTGCGGCGCAGGCGGCGATGTCATTACGTTCATAATGAAGATAGAGAACCTTTCCTACATCGAAGCGGTGAAATTCCTTGCCGACAGAGCAGGAATGCAGATGCCCGATGACGGAGACAGCAATGACTTTGCCCGTGTGAAGGCTCGTGTGCTCGAGATCAACCGAACGGCGGCACGGTATTTCTTTGAGATACTCGCAAAGTCGCCACAGGGCGAAAAGGGACGGAGATACTTCGCCGAACGTCAGCTTTCAAGGGATACTATCATAAAGTACGGACTTGGTTATGCGCAGGACGACTGGCACGGTCTGCACTACTTTATGCGTAACAAAGGCTTCTCGGACGATGAGCTTGTGCTGGCAAATCTTTGTACACGAAGCTCAAAGGGCGCAGTTTTTGACTCGTTCCGTGACAGAGTTATGTTCCCGATAATCGACCTTAGGGGAAATGTTATCGCATTCGGCGGAAGAATAATCGACGGAAGCGGTCCGAAGTATTTGAACTCGTCCGATACGCCCGTTTTCAAGAAGAGCCGAAACCTTTTCTCACTGAATTTTGCGAAAAAATCGACCGAGCGCAAGCTGATACTTGCCGAGGGTTATATGGACGTTATCGCAATAAATCAGGGCGGCTTTGAGAACGTTGTTGCAACGCTCGGAACGGCGCTGACTCCCGAGCAGGCCCGTCTGATAAAGCAGTATGCCGATGAAGTCATAATTGCCTACGATTCGGACGGCCCGGGGCAGGCGGCAACGCACAGGGCGATAAATCTTCTTTCCGAAGCAGGTCTTGATGCCCGCATAATCAGAATGGAGGGCGCAAAAGACCCCGATGAATACATAAAAAAGTTCGGTTCTGTGCGCTTTAAGCAGCTTCTTGAACGTTCGGACGGTGCTATCGATTTTGAAATGAGCAAATGCGCCGCAGGGCTTGACCTTGAAAGCGAAAATGACAAGGTGACATATCTGAAACGATGCATTTCGCTTTTTTCGGACATCACTTCGCCGATCGAGCGTGAGGTTTACATCGGAAAGCTCGCAAAACAGTGCGATGTTAAGAGCGAGACGATACTCTATCAGGTCAACGGGCTTATAAAGAAAAAGATAAACCGCTCCCGTGAGGACGAAAACCGTGAGATACGAACCTTCGGAAAGCAGCGGCGCGAAAACCCCGACAGCGTTGCCCACCCGAGGGAATACAAGGCGGAATGCGGCTTGATAGCCTATCTTTCGTCCAATCCCGATGAGCTTAAATACGTTGAAAGCAGGATAACAAGCGCAGATTTTGTGACAGATTTCAACAGGATCGTTTTTGAAAAATTAACAGAAAAGATAAATGATTCGGTGGAATTTGACATTTCACTGCTTCAAAGTGAATTTTCCGCTGACGAAATGGGAAAAGTATATTCGATAATTGTCGCAAATCAGCAGGTCGATATCACTCGGGAAACTCTCGATGATTACATAAATATTCTTAAAAGCTATGCAGAAAAGAATATTGACGTTGCGGCGATGTCGAATGAAGAGTTCCTGCGGTACTTTGAAAGTCTGAAAAAGTCGAAATAGAAAAAGTGAAAAACATACGATGCAATTTTTGGCATTTTGTATAGGAGGAAGTTTATATTATGGCAGAAAAAAGAACTATTGAAAGCCTTATTGAGCAGGGCAAATCAAGCGGCAAGCTTTCCACAAAGGAGATCACGGACGTTCTCGAAGACCTCGAATATGACGTTGACCAGATGGAAAGCTTTTACGAAAGCTGTTCAAATAACAATATCGAGATCATCGATGACTTCTCGCTCGAAAACTTTGACGAGGATATCCCTCTCGGCGAGGACGATCTGGAGCTTTCGCTCTCGACCGAGGGCATCGCTATTGACGACCCCGTAAAAATTTATCTTAAAGAAATAGGACGAGTTCCGCTTCTTTCCGCAGAGGAAGAAATCGAGCTTGCCGAAAGAATGGCAAAGGGCGACAAAAAGGCGAAGAAGCGTCTTTCCGAAGCTAACCTCCGTCTTGTCGTTTCCATTGCGAAGCGCTATGTCGGCAGAGGTATGCAGTTCCTCGACCTTATTCAGGAGGGCAACCTCGGTCTTATCAAGGCTGTTGAAAAATTCGATTACACAAAGGGATTCAAGTTCTCGACCTACGCAACATGGTGGATACGTCAGGCTATCACCCGTGCTATCGCCGATCAGGCAAGGACTATCCGTATCCCTGTGCATATGGTCGAGACTATCACAAAGGTAAAAAAGGTTTCGAGTATGCTTCTCCACAAGAACGGTCACGATGCTACTCCCGAGGAGATCGCTGCGGAGCTTGATATGGAACCTGAGCGTGTCCGTGAGATAATGCGTATCGCACAGGATCCTGTTTCGCTCGAAACACCTATCGGCGAGGAGGAGGACAGCCACCTCGGTGACTTTATCCCCGATGATGACGCTCCTGCGCCTGCTGATGCGGCTTCGCTCATTCTTCTCAAAGAGCAGCTCGGCGAAGTTCTTTCAACGCTTACCGAGCGTGAGGAAAAAGTCCTCCGTCTGCGTTTCGGACTTGAGGATGGACGTTCAAGAACGCTTGAAGAAGTCGGCAAGGAGTTCAACGTTACCCGTGAGCGTATCAGACAGATCGAAGCCAAGGCTCTGCGTAAGCTCCGTCACCCGAGCAGAAGCAGAAAAGTTAAGGATTTTCTCGATTGATCTTAGTTTAGTGAGGTTTGGTTTATGAATATGACTTTGGAAGCGGATTATGCAGTCCGCATAGTTGGCTGTCTTTGCGAAGCGGGTAAGCGGCTAGATGCGAACTCGATCTCCGAAAGGACTGTTGTTTCGCTCCGTTTTGCACTGAAAATTCTGCGAAAACTCGTTGCGGCAGGCATTGTTGTCTCATTCAAGGGCACGCAGGGCGGATATGAGCTTGCGAAAAAACCGAATGAGATCTCGATGAAAGACGTTGTTGAAGCTATCGATGGCAAATATGCGATAAGCAAGTGCCTTACGGACAACTACGAATGCAGCAGAGGAATGGCAGGCAGATGCGGCTATCAGCGTGTCTTTGCCGAGATTTCGCAGATGGTAGATAAAAAGCTTTCGGAATATACTTTCGATAAATTTATGTGATACATAATCGGGGGAATGGGGTCATTCAGTCCGAACGGACAGATAAAAGGAGACAAAACTTTGAATAAGAAAAAAATGATGCTTTCCAAAATAAAAAAGCTGTGCAGGCTTGTCTTCGGCAGAACGATGATAGTTTTTCTGTTTGTAATAATCCAGATAGTTTTCTTCTGGCTGTGCGTGAACACGATGAAAAACTCGATGGAGTATTTCTATGCACTGAATCTCATCATCTCGACGCTTGCGATGATATATATCATCAGCGACAAGTCCAACACAAGCTTCAAAATGGCATGGATAATACCTGTGCTGACGCTTCCGGTTTTCGGAACGCTTATGTACACTTACGTCAGGCTCGAGATCGGAACACGTCTTGTCCGCAAGCGGCTTTCGGATGTTATAAAGGAAACGAACCGATATCTTCCGCAGAATGACGATGTTGTGCATGAGCTTGCCGATATTGACGAGGCGGAAGTCCGCTTTGCCGAATATATGAAGAACCACGCTTTTTTCCCCGTTTACAAAAATACAGCGACAAAGTTTTTTCCATTCGGTGAGGACAAGTTTGAAGCACTCAAAAGGGAGCTTCTTGCGGCGGAAAAGTTCATATTTATGGAGTATTTCATCGTTGACGAGGGCTATATGTGGGACTCGATACTTGAAATACTCAAACAAAAGGTCAAAGAGGGCGTTGAAGTCCGCTTTATGTATGACGGCACCTGCACGATAATGCTTCTTCCAGTGAACTACCCGAAGAAAATGCAGGCTCTCGGCATAAAGTGCAAGGTCTTTTCGCCGATAGTTCCCGTACTTTCGACAGTTCAGAACAACCGTGACCACCGAAAGATAGTAGTTATTGACGGAAAGACCGCTTTTACGGGCGGAATTAACCTCGCCGATGAATATATCAATAAGGTAAAGCGTTTCGGACAGTGGAAAGACACGGGCATTATGCTCAAAGGCGAGGCTGTAAAAAGCTTCACGATGATGTTTCTGCAAAACTGGAATATGACCGAGCAGAAATGGGACGATTTCGGCGATTATATCGTTTCCGATTTTCCTGAGCTCAGGGACGAAGCGAAGCCCGGATATGTTATCCCGTACAGCGACAGTCCGCTTGACCGTGAGAATGTCGGATTGAGCGTTTATCTCGATATCCTTTACCGTGCGAAGAAATACGTCCATATTATGACGCCGTATCTTATCATTGACGATGAAATGAAGACCGCATTGTGCTATGCGGCGAAAAGGGGAGTGGACGTTGCGATAATAATGCCGCATATCCCCGATAAAAAGTATGCTTTCTGGCTTGCGCACACCTATTATGCAGAGCTTATCGAAGCGGGCGTGAAGATATACGAATACACGCCCGGATTTGTTCACGCAAAGGTGTTTGTCAGCGATGATATCCGTGCTGTTGTCGGCTCGATAAATCTCGACTACCGCAGTTTGTTCCTGCACTTTGAATGTGCGGCTTACACCTACGGCACAGGTTCGGTTCGTGAGACAGAGGAGGATTTTTGCCTCACCCTGCAGAAATGTCAGCGCATTACGCTTGATGACTGCAAAAAATTCAATGTTTTCACGAAGTTTCTGGGAAGTGCGCTCCGCATAATGGCGCCGCTAATGTAAAATTATAAAAAATAATGCCGTCAAAGCAAATCGCTCTGACGGCATTTATGGTTATTGAAAAAGTATGTTAGAAAAATACCAACTAAAGTTTACGTTAATTCTGAAAGAATTTCGCTTTGTTCAAATGGTGGTGGGTGTCCAGAGGGCAAAGCCCTTGGTCGCTTCCGCAGAAGCGAAACACCTTAAACTAACAGCACAAAGCTTGCTGCAATAGCGGAATATCTATAAATCAAAAGGGCGCAATTCACATTTCAAAAAGTAAAACAGAACGTGATAAATCGGTCTGTAAACTTATAAAATGTGAATTGCGCTTATTCTTTATGTTCGGAACAACTATCCTCGGCAAATAAACGTGAGGAGCAAAGCGACGAGCGTTTAGCACCGACGGGATATGAATGGCAGTTCTTCTTTCTGCAACAAGTCATAATACTAAACACCAATAAAATACAGGCAAAAATCTGCGCCGAAACCCTATATATGAGAGATTATTAGCTTGGCTTCTTCCAAATACTAACTGGTGCTTAGTGTTAGTATAAAATTATTTTTCGTTGATCTGCATAAATGCAATATATTTTTTGACAGACAAATGCCGTCAAAGCAATCGCTCTGACGGCATTTATATTTATTATGTAAAATTATTCA